>NZ_CP077800.1:3318945-3620668 GCF_019112525.1 Modestobacter sp. L9-4 | reverse complement strand
CCGGCGGCGTCGAGCGCGTCGGCGACGCGGGACCCGGCCGGCAGGGTCACCAGCCCGGGGACGGCGACCATGCCGACGACGGACACCACGACCGTGCCGGCCGGCGGCAGGGTCGCCGTCGGCGGGGCGGCCGTCGGCTCTGCGGGTGCCGGGTCGCTGGAGCGGCTGTCCGGCTGGGCAGCCGTCGACACCGCTGCGGGCACCGGCTCGACCGCCGGGCGGCCCAGCCAGGTCCAGCCGACCATCGCCGCCCCGGCGACCACCGCCGCGACCCACAGCGCCCAGGAGCCCCGCCGGCCCGGGTCCAGCCGGGCGGTGCGGCCGGGCGACCGGTGCCGCCCCAGCCCGCCCGGCAGTGCCAGGTCCGCCTCGGGCTCCGGGCGCGCAGCGGTCACCGCGGCGTCGTCGTCCCACTCGTCGGGCTCGGGCTCCTCCTCAGGCACCCAGCCACCGCGCGCCTGCCCCTCGGCGAGCAGTGCGCGCAACCGGGCGCGGATGACGTCGGAGTCGTCGCTGCGACGGGCGGAGGGGCGCACCGCAGGGACGCTAGGAGCGCGGCGGGACGGCGGACGGCCCGCGGCGGAGGTTGTGGACGGACCCCGCCGCTGTGGACGGCGGTGCCCGGACCGGCGCCCGCGCCGACACGGTGGGCGGCGTGCCCCCTACGACCTCAGCCCTGTTGCGTGCCGGTGGCCGGGGCGACGACGACGCCGACCGCACCCGGCCCCACGTGGGCGCCCACCGCAGCACCCAGCTCGCTGACGAACAGCTCGGTCACCCGTGGCAGTTGGGCCGACAGCTGGTCGGCCAGCTTCTGCGCGCGCTCGGGGGCGGCCAGGTGGTGCACCGCCACGGCCACCGGGCGCTCACCGGCCACTTCGGCGGCCCGCTGGACGAGCCGGTTGAGCGCCCGGGTCGAGGTGCGCACCTTCTCCAGGGCGACCACCTGCCCGTCGGTCACGTGCAGCACCGGCTTCATCGCCAGCGCGCTGCCCAGCAGGGCGGCGGCCGAGCCGATCCGCCCACCCCGGCGCAGGTGCTCGAGAGTGTCGACGACGAAGAACGTGCGGGTGTCGGCGGCGGCCTCCCGGGCGAGCGCGGCGACCTCCTCGGCCGACCCGCCGTGCTCCGCGGCCCGGGCGGCGGCCAGCACGGCGAACCCGGTGCCCATGGCCGCCGAGCGGGAGTCCAGCACCGTGACCAGGTGCTCCCCGACCTGCGAGGCGGCGACCCGGGCGGCGTCCCAGGTGCCCGACAGCTCACCGGACAGGTGCACCGACACCAGCCGGTCGGCGCCGCCGTCCAGCAGCCGGCGGTAGACGGCCACGAAGTCACCCGGCGTGGGCCGGGAGGTGGTGACCTGCCCACCGCGGGCCCCGAGCGCGCGGGCCACCTCCGCCGACGTCACGTCGCTGCCCTCGCGACCCGACCTGCCGGCCAGCACGACGTAGAGCGGCACGACCTCGATGCCGTACCGGGCGACGAGGTCGGACGGGAGGTAGGCCGTCGAGTCGGTGACCACGGCGACGGACATGGCGCGAGGCTAGCCGCGGAGCCTCCGGCCGTGCCGGGAGGAGCCGTCCCGCGGGCCGGCTCAGCCCGCGGCGTCGGCGTCGGTCGCGGCGGTGTCGGCGGGTGGCTCCCCGGCGTCCGGTGCGTCCGACGCCGACGGCCCGGGGAACGGTCCGCGGTCACCGCTCTCCCGTGCGCGGTGGTCACCGGCCGCCGGCGCGGCCAGGCTGTGCCGCATCAGCCGCCACCCCGAGGCCTGGAAGGACAGCTCGCTCCAGTGGCAGTTGCCCAGCGGCCCGAAGACCCGCCGGTGCTCCGACCCCAGACCCAGCAGGGCCTCGATCAGCCGGCCGGCCGTGCCCCCGTGGGTCACCAGCACCGCCACCGCAGCGGGCGGGAGGTCCGCGACGGCAGCCAGCGCCCGCGCCGCCACGTCGGCCTGGGCTTCGCCGCCCCGACCGGGCACCGGCCGGCCGGCGATCCAGTCGGCGTACTGACCGGGGTGGCGCTCGGCGACCTCGTCGCGGGTCAGCCCCTCCCAGGTCCCGAGCCCGTGCTCGCGCAGCCGGCCGTCGACCTGCACCTGCACGCCCAGCAGCGGGGCGAGCGCCGCGGCGGTGTCCCGGGCCCGCTGCAGGTCGCTGGACACCACCACGGTGTCCTCACCCTGAAGCAGGGCGGCCAGGTGCGGTGCCGTGCGGGCGGCCTGCGCCCGCCCCTCGTCGTCCAGGGGCGGGTCGAGCTGGCCCTGGAAGCGGCCGCCGGCGTTCCACGCGGTGCGCCCGTGCCGCCACACCAGCAGACGCGGCACCGGCGGGGCGGCCGGACCCGAGGTCACCGGTCGCTCTCGCCCAGCTCCGCGTCGGCCGTGCCGTCCGTCAGGTCGTCGTCCAGTTCGTCGTCGTGAGCCTCGTCCTCGGTGGCCACAGCGTCGGTGGCCACAGCGTCGGTGGCCGCAGCGGAGGCGGGGCGGGCGGCGTCGGTGAAGGGGATGACGGGGCAGTCCTTCCACAGCCGCTCGAGGGCGTAGTAGGCGCGCTCCTCGGCGTGCTGCACGTGCACCACGACGTCGACGAAGTCGAGCAGGACCCAGCGGCCCTCGTTCAAGCCCTCACGGCGCACGGGCTTGATGTCGTGCTCGCGCAGCCGCTCCTCGACCGCGTCGACGATCGCCTGCACCTGCCGTTCGTTGGGTGCCGACGTCAGGACGAACGCGTCGGTGATGGCCAGCCGGTCGCTGACGTCGACGATGGACACGTTGGTGGCGAGCTTGTCGGCGGCGGCCTGCGCTGCGATCAGCGCGGTCTCACGTGCCTCGGCTGAGGCGGTCATCTGGGGGTCTCCTGCGGTTCGGGGGACGGGTCGTCCCCAGGGGCTGGGTCGTCGGGCAGGGTGGGGCGGGCGGCGCCGGTGGACCGGGACCCGCCGGGCGGAGGGCCCTCCCGCCGCGGCTGCGTGCCGGGCAGCAGCGCACCGGTGGGGGTGGTGGGCGCCCGGTACAGCCCGCGCTTCTCGATGTACTGGACCACCCCGTCGGGCACCAGGTACCAGACGGGCATCCCGCGCTCGACGCGGTCCCGGCAGTCGGTGGAGCTGATGGCCAGGGCGGGCACCTCGACCAGGCTGACCGCACCCTGGGGCAGGTCGGCGTCGGCGAGCTGGTAACCCGGCCGGGTCACCCCCACGAAGTGTGCCTGCTGGAAGAGCTTGTCGGTCTCGTGCCAGCCCACGATCTGGGCGAGCGCGTCGGCGCCGGTGATGAAGAACAGCTCCGCGTCGGGGTGCAGCCGGCGCAGGTCGGCGAGGGTGTCGATCGTGTAGGTCGGGCCGTCGCGGTCCAGGTCGACCCGGCTCACGGAGAACCGGGGGTTCGACGCGGTCGCGATGACCGTCATCAGGTAGCGGTCCTCGGCCGGGCTCACGCCTCGCTCGGTCTTCTGCCACGGCTGACCGGTCGGCACGAACACGACCTCGTCGAGCCCGAACAGGCCGGCGACCTCGCTGGCGGCCACGAGGTGGCCGTGGTGGACGGGGTCGAACGTCCCGCCCATCACCCCGAGTCGACGTGCTGCCACCGACCGAGACTAGCCCGGTCCCGCCGGTGCCGGTCGTGCGACCACCGGCGGCGGCCCTGCCGGCCGGGCCCGGGAGGGCGGGCGGTGGTCGTCGCCGACCCCCGCCCGCTGACCGGCCCCCCCGTGCAGCCGGTCGCCGGCGGCGTCCCGCGACGGCACCCGGAGGGCGTCACCGCGGGTCGGTGGCCGCCGTCCCGCACTGCTCAACGTGACGAAGCCGTCTCGGTTACGGGTGGAGCTGCAGGAACTGTCGCGGACCGGTCAGCGGACGTGCCCGCTGCCGGTCACGACGTAGGTGGTGGAGGTGAGCTCCGGGAGGCCCAGCGGCCCGCGCGCGTGCAGCTTCTGGGTGGAGATGCCGATCTCGGCGCCGAAGCCGAACTCCCCGCCGTCGGTGAACCGGGTGGAGGCGTTGACCAGGACGGCGGCCGCGTCGACCCCGGCGGTGAAGTCGGCGATGGCCCGGGCGGAGTCGGCCACGATCGCCTCGGAGTGGCCGCTCCCCCACCGGCTGATGTGGTCCAGCGCCTGCGGCAGGTCGTCGACGACCCGGACGGCCATGTCCATCGACAGGTACTCGGTGGCCCAGTCCTCGTCGGTGGCCGGGACGACGCCCGGGTGCGCAGCGCGCGCCGGCTCGTCGCCGTGCAGGGTGACCCCCGCGTCGGACAGCGCGGTGAGCAGCCGCGGCAGGAACGGCACGTCGCGGTGCACCAGCAGGGTCTCCGCGGAGTTGCAGACGCTCACCCGGGAGGTCTTGGCGTTGAGCACGATCGCCTCGGCCATCGCGGCGTCGGCGGAGGCGTCGACGTAGACGTGGCAGTTGCCCACCCCGGTCTCGATCACCGGCACGGTGGCCTCGGCGACCACCCGGGCGATCAGCGACGCCCCGCCGCGCGGGATCACCACGTCGACCAGCCCACGGGCGTGCAGCAGCTCGCCGACCGAGGCGCGGTCGGCCGGCAGCAGCGCGATGCAGCCGGCCGGCAGCCCGGCCTTCTCGGCGGCTTCGGTGAGGACGGCGACCAGCGCGGTGTTGGTGCGGTGCGCCGACGCCGACCCGCGGAGCAGCGCCGCGTTGCCGCTCTTGAGGCACAGGCCCGCGGCGTCCACGGTGACGTTGGGCCGGGCCTCGTAGACGATGCCGACCACGCCGAGGGGCACCCGGACCTGGCGCAGCTGCAGGCCGTTGGCCAGCGTCGAGCCGCGGACGACGTCGCCGACCGGGTCGGGCAGCGAGACCAGGTGGCGCAGTGCGTCGGCGACCCCGGCCAGCCGCTGCGGGTCCAGCCGGAGCCGGTCGAGCACGGACTCCGCGGTGCCCTCGGCGGCGGCGGCCTCGACGTCGGCGGCGTTGGCGGCCAGCACCTCGTCGGCGCGCTCACCCAGCGCGTCGGCCATCGCGGTGAGCGCGGCGTCCTTGGTCTCGGTGGGCAGCGTGCGCAGCACCCGGGCGGCCTCGCGGGCACGGGCCGCAGCGGCCCCGATCAGCGGCAGGTCGGCGTCGGACACGGTGGCCAGGTTACGCGGGACCGACCGGCCCGATCACCGCTGCGGCGTCTCCGGCAGGGTGGTGGGGGCGCCCAGCAGCCAGGCCAGCGAGACGGCGGTGACCGACTCTGCGCACAGCAGCCCGACCAGGACCACCACCTGGAAGCGGGCGGCACCGACGGCCCCGGCCCCGCCGAGCAGCGCGCCCACGAACGCGCCGGGCAGGGTGACCAGGCCGACCGTGCGGGTCTGGTCCAGCGCGGGCACCAGCGCCTCGGCCGCGGCGTCCCGGGCGACGTCCTGCGCCGCCCGGCGCGGGGTGGCACCCAGGGCGAGCCAGCCCTCGACCTCGTCGCGCCGGCGGTGCAGCCCGTCGGTGAGCCGCCGTCCGGTGAGCGTCGCCGCCGTCATGGTGCCGCCGATGACGATCCCGGAGACGGCGACCAGCGTGCGCACCGAGCGGTCGAGCACCGGGAGACCGCAGATCAGGCCGATGGTCACCACGGCACCGGCGCCGCAGGCCAGCGCCACCGCGCGCAGCGCCCCGGGCGTGCCGGCGAGCCGTCGCCCGGCGGTCCAGACGGCGACGGAGAACATCACGGCCAGCACGGCGACGGCGGTCGCGGGTGCGGCGAAGACGCCCCGCAGGGCCAGCGCCACGACGGTCAGCTGCACCACCGCCCGCGCCGAGGCGGTGAGCACGGCGCGGCGGTGCCCGATCCGGCCCAGGGTGAGCGCCGCCAGCGCCACCGCGAGGAGGACCAGCAGCCCCACCGCCAGCCGCACGGGCCCCTCGACGTCGGTCGCGGGCCCGGCGCCCAGGCTCAGGAGCGCAGGGCGCGCAGCACGCGCTTGCGCGCCTCACCGGTCAGCCGGTCGACGAACAGTTTCCCGTCGAGGTGGTCGACCTCGTGCTGCAGGCACCGGGCCAGCAGCCCGCTGCCGGCCAGCCGCAGCGGCTCGCCGCGGACGTCGAGGCCCTCGGCGACGCAGTGCATGGCGCGCACGGTCGGGGCGTAGAGGCCCGGGATCGACAGGCAGCCCTCGTCGTCGTCCTGCGTCTCCTCGGAGCGCTCGACGATCACCGGGTTCACCATGTGCCCGATGACGCCGTCGACGTTGTAGGAGAACGCCCGCAGGCCGACCCCGATCTGGGGGGCCGCCACCCCGGCCCGGCCGGGGTGGTCGACGGTGTCCTCGAGGTCGCGGACCAGCGCGGCGAGGTCCTTGTCGAACGCGCGGACCGGGTCGGCCGGGGTGCGCAGCACCGGGTCACCGATCTCGCGGATGGGGCGCACAGTCACCCGCGCATCCTCTCAGCTCCCCGTCGGGCTCAGCCGACCAGCACCATCTCGTCGCGGTGCACGACCTCGCGGCGGTGCTCGGGGTCCAGGTCGCCGGTCTTGCGGCCCAGCAGCGCCGGCAGCTCCCGGGCGTCGTAGGCGACCAGACCGCGGGCCACGACCACGCCGTCGGGACCGACCAGCTCCACCGGGTCGTCGGCCAGGAAGTCGCCGGACACCCCGGTGACACCCGCGGCCAGCAGGGAGGCGTGCCGCTCGCGCACCGCCCGCACCGCGCCCTCGTCCAGCAGCACCCGGCCGCGGGGCCGGCTGGCGTAGCGCAGCCAGAACTGGCGCGCCGAGGGACGCCGGCCGCTCGCGGCGAACAGCGTGCCCACCTGCTCCCCCGCCAGCGCCGCGGCGGCCTGCGGGGTGGAGGTGACGACGACGGGCACCCCGGCCTGGGCGGCGATGAGCGCCGCCTCGACCTTGGTCGCCATGCCGCCGGTGCCGACCCCGTTGCGGCTGGCCGAGCCCAGCGCGACCGCGGCGAGGTCCTCGGGGCCGTGCACGGTGTCCAGCAGCTGCGCGGGGCCGGTGCGCGGGTCGCCGTCGTAGACGCCGTCGACGTCGGACAGCAGCACCAGCGCGTCGGCGACCGCGACGTGCGCGACCAGCGCGGCCAGCCGGTCGTTGTCACCGAAGCGGATCTCCTCGGTGGCGACCGTGTCGTTCTCGTTCACGATCGGCAGCACGCCCAGGGCCAGCAGCCGCTCGATCGTCTGCTGGGCGTTGCGGTAGTGGCTGCGCCGGGTGAGGTCGTTCGCGGTGAGCAGCACCTGCCCGACGGTGACCCCGTGGCCGGCGAAGGCGTCGGCGTAGGTCTGCACCAGCCGCAGCTGCCCGACGCTGGCCGCGGCCTGGGCCGTGGCCAGGTCACGCGGCCGACCGGTGAGCGACAGCGGCGCCAGCCCGGCCGCGATCGCGCCCGAGGACACCAGCACGACCTGGCGGCCGGCGGCCCGCAGCGCCCCCAGGACGTCGACCAGCGCGCGCAGCCGGTCGACGTCCAGCCCCCCGGGCAGGGTGGTCAGGGACGAGGAACCGACCTTGACCACCACCCGGGAGGCGGCAGCGACGTCTGCGCGCGTGCTCACTTCCCCGCGTCGCCCTGGATCAGGTCGGCGTCGACCCACCCGTCGGCGTCGGCTACCTCGAAGGGCAGCCGGCGGGCCTTCTTGGCCGCCAGCCGCTGGTCGGCGCCCGGGCGGTGGTTGTCCTCGAGCCGCACGTCGGTGCCACGGCCACCCAGGCCCGCGGTCTCCTCGATGGTGAGGGTGCCGGCGGGCAGGGTCGGCTCCCAGTCGAAGGTGACGTCGCCGACGGTGATCGCGTCGCCGGGGACGGCACCGGCCTTGGCCAGCGCCTCCTCGACGCCGAGCCGGTTGAGCCGGTCGGCCAGGTAGCCCACGGCCTCGTCGTTGTTGAAGTCCGTCTGCCGGATCCAGCGCTCGGGCTTGGTGCCCAGCACCAGCCAGCCGTCGGTGCGCGGGTCGGGGGTGACGGTGAAGCCGCCGTCGTCGACCGCGCGCGGGGTGAGCGTGATCGGCGCCGCCTCGACCTCGGGCAGCGAGGCGCGGTGCTCGTCGACGGCGCGGGCCAGCGCGTAGCCCAGCTCGGTGAGCCCCTCGTGGGTGGCCACGCTGATCGGGAAGACCTGCAGGCCGCGCTCCTCCAGCGTGGTGCGGACCAGGTCGACCAGCTCCCGGCCGTCGGGGACGTCGATCTTGTTCAGGACGGCGATGCGCAGCCGGCCCACCAGGTCCAGCTCCTCGCCGCCGTACTCGCGCAGCTCGTGCTCCAGCGCCACGATGTCGCTCTCCGGGTCGCGCCCGGGCTCCATGGTGGCCATGTCGACGACGTGCACCAGCACCGCGCACCGCTCGACGTGCCGCAGGAACTGCAGGCCGAGGCCCTTGCCGGCCGACGCTCCCGGGATCAGCCCGGGGACGTCGGCCATCGTGTAGGTGACGTTGCCGGAGCGGACGACGCCCAGCTGCGGCACGAGCGTGGTGAACGGGTAGTCGGCGATCTTCGGGCGGGCCGCGGACATGGCGGCGACCAGCGAGGACTTGCCGGCCGAGGGGTACCCGACCAGGCCGACGTCGGCGATGCTCTTGAGCTCCAGCACGGCGTCGACGGACTCACCGGGCTCACCGAGCAGGGCGAAGCCGGGGGCCTTGCGGCGGGCGTTGGCCAGCGCGGCGTTGCCGAGGCCGCCCTTGCCGCCCTGGGCGAGGACGAGCCGGGTGCCGGCGCCCACCAGGTCGCCGATGACCTGCCCACCCACGGAGACCACGGTGCCCGGCGGGACCTTGAGCACGCGCTCCTCGCCGCGACCACCGTTCTTGTAGTCACCGGCGGCCTGCCGGCCGTTGCCGGCCTTCTGGTGCGGGGAGTGGTGGAAGTCCAGCAGCGTGTGCACGTTGGGGTCGACCTCGAGGACGACGTCACCGCCGTCGCCACCGTTGCCCCCGTCGGGCCCACCGAGGGGCTTGAACTTCTCGCGGTGCACGGAGCTGACCCCGTGCGCCCCGTTGCCTGCGGTCACGTGGACGGTCACACGGTCGACGAAAGCGGCCATGGTCGCCGCCTCTCTGTTCAGGAGTACCCCGTCCGGGGGCCCGGCCCTCGGAGCTCGGGCCGAGCCTCCGGGACGGGGCCGGAATGGGAAACGGGTGGCGGCGCCGATGTCGGCACCGCCACCCGCTCAGTACTGGATGGCCTCCCTCGCGGGGAGGCCCGGACTCACGCGGAGACGGTCTCGCGGACGGCGGCGACCGGCGCCCCGACAGCGGTGATCGCGATCTCACGACGGCCACGACGGAACCCGAAGGTCACCGCGCCGGGGACGAGGGCGAACAGCGTGTCGTCCTTGCCGCGGCCGACGCCGAGACCCGGGTGGAAGTGGGTGCCGCGCTGGCGGACGATGATCTCGCCGGCCTTGACGACCTGGCCACCGAAGCGCTTGACGCCCAGACGCTGGGCGTTGGAGTCGCGGCCGTTGCGGGACGACGATGCGCCCTTCTTGTGTGCCATGTCGTCAGCCCTTCGTGATGTCGCGGACCACGACGCTGGTCAGGGGCTGACGGTGCCCCTGGCGCTTGTGGTAGCCCGTCTTGTTCTTGAACTTGTGGATGTGGATCTTCGGGCCCTTGCCGTGCTCGACGATCTCGCCGGTCACGGTGACCCCGGCGAGGGTCTGGGCGTCGGCGGTGACGGTGTCGCCGTCCACCAGGAGGATGGCCGGGAGGGTGACGGTGTCACCGGCCACCCCACTCAGGCGGTTGATGGTGAACGTGTCACCGACACCCACCTTGTGCTGCGTTCCACCGGCCTTGACGACTGCGTACACCACTGACTCCTCGATCGGTTCCTGTATCCAGCACTGTGTCCTGCGCACACCCCGGCGCGCGGCCGAGTGCTGGACGGTCGTCCACCGACGCGACGCACCCAGAGGTGGCCTGTCGTGGCGGAGCAACCCGTCCAGCGTACCCGAGCGGCGTCGTCCGGGTCGAACCCCTCCTGCCCGCCGCCCCGGCGTGCGGGGCGGTGGGCAGGAGGGTCAGCTCAGACCGCGGGCGGACCGGCCGGCCGCGAGGCCGCCCGGCGCCGGCGCGGGCGGGCCACCGGCGGCGCGTCGGCGGCCACCGGCTCGGCGACCGCGAACGGCGAGACGACCACGGTGGGCTCCGGCAGCGCGGCCGCCGGCGCCTCGACCGGGGACCCCGCCGGCTCGGCGGGCGTCTCCTCCAGCAGCGTCTCGCTGGTCAGCGACTCGACGTCCACCGGCGGGGCGCCGGGCTCGGTGCTCTCCTCCGACGCGGCCTCGGTCTCGGCGACCACGGCGGCGAGCAGGGTGTCCGGCGTCGCGTGCTCGACGGGCTGCTCGGCCGGGGCACCGGTCTCCTCGGCCGTGCGGGTCTCGGCCGACTGGCCGCGACCGCGACGTCCGCGGCTGCGCCGCCCACCGCGCCCCTCGACGGCCGACTCGGCCGCGGGCTCGTCACCGGCGGGCCCGACCGTCTCGACGACCGGCTCGGGGGCCGGGTTGCCGCCCCCGAGGGCCAGCGCGTCGGCCAGCTCCCAGCCGGCGGCGGGGTCCTCGCGGCGGGACGGCTCACGGCGCGCGCCGCCGCGGCGACGTCCACCCTCCCGGCGCGACCCGTCCTCGGCCGGCTCGGCCGCGACGTCGGCGTCCGACTGCTCGGCCGGGGCCTCAACGACCGCTGCCTCGACGACCGCTGCCGACCCGTCGGTCGCGGACTCCTCGGCTGCGGGCTCGACGGCGGTCGCCACCTCGACCGGGGCCGCGGCGGCCGGGGTCCCGGTCGCGGCTGCCTCGACGGCCGGCGGCGCGGAGACCGGGCCGACGTCCACGGAGTCGACCGGAGCGGTCTCGACGGCGTCCTGCTGGCCGCCGTTGCGCCGGCCGCCCTCGGCCTTGTCCCGGCCCCGGGCCCGGCCGTTGCCGGCGTCCCCGCCGGTGGCGTTGGCGCCACCGTTGGGGGTGCCGCCGCCGTTGGCCTTCTTACCCTCCGGGCTGTCCAGGTGCACCAGCACACCGCGACCGCGGCAGTGCTCGCACGGCTCGGAGAAGACCTCGAGCAGGCCCTGGCCGACCCGCTTGCGGGTCATCTGCACCAGGCCCAGCGAGGTGACCTCGGCGACCTGGTGCTTGGTGCGGTCACGCCCCAGGCACTCGGTGAGCCGCCGCAGCACGAGGTCGCGGTTGCTCTCCAGGACCATGTCGATGAAGTCGATGACGATGATCCCGCCGATGTCGCGCAGCCGGAGCTGGCGGACGATCTCCTCGGCGGCCTCGATGTTGTTGCGGGTGACGGTCTGCTCGAGGTTGCCCCCGGAGCCGACGAACTTGCCGGTGTTGACGTCGACGACCGTCATGGCCTCGGTGCGGTCGATGACCAGCGAGCCACCGGAGGGCAGCCAGACCTTGCGGTCGAGGGCCTTCATCAGCTGCTCGTCGACCCGCAGGTCGCGGAAGACGTCGCCGGTGCCGGTGTAGCGCTCCAGCCGCGGCGACAGCTCCGGGGAGACGTGGGCGACGTAGGCCTCCACGGTGTCCCAGGCGTCGCTGCCCTGCACGACCAGCTTCTTGAAGTCCTCGTTGAAGACGTCGCGGATGACCCGGATGGCCAGGTCGGGCTCGCCGTAGAGCAGCGTCGGGGCGTTCGACGTCGAGGCGGCCTTGGTCTGGATGACCTCCCACTGCGCCTGCAGCCGGGTCACGTCGCGGGTGAGCTCCTCCTCCGAGGCGCCCTCCGCGGCGGTCCGGATGATCACGCCGGCGTCGTCGGGGACGATCTTCTTGAGGATGTCCTTGAGCCGGGTGCGCTCCTTGTCCGGCAGCTTGCGGCTGATGCCGGTCATCGAGCCACCGGGCACGTAGACCAGGAAGCGGCCGGGCAGGTTCACCTGCTGGGTGAGCCGGGCGCCCTTGTGGCCGATCGGGTCCTTGGTGACCTGTACCAGGACCTTGTCGCCGGACTTCAGCGCGGTCTCGATCGACCGGGACTTGCCGGACAGGCCGGCGGCGTCCCAGTTGACCTCACCGGCGTAGAGGACGGCGTTGCGGCCCTTGCCGATGTCGACGAACGCCGCCTCCATGCTGGGCAGCACGTTCTGCACCCGGCCGAGGTAGACGTTGCCGGCGAAGGACGTCGCCTGCGTCTGGGTCACGTAGTGCTCGACCAGGACGTCGTCCTCGAGGACGGCGATCTGGGTGCGCTCCCCCTGCTGGCGGATGACCATGGCGCGGTCGACGGCCTCGCGGCGGGCGAGGAACTCCGACTCGGACAGGATCGGCGCGCGCTTGCGGCCACCGTCGCGGCCCTCGCGGCGGCGCTGGCGCTTGGCCTCCAGGCGGGTGGACCCGGCCACGCCCCGGACGTCGTCGTCGCTGGAGGTGCGGCCGTTGCGGCCGGCCCGCTCCGGGCGGTCGTCGGTGTCCTCGGCGGGCTCGTCGCTGCTGCCCTCCGCGCTGGTGCCCCGGCGACGGCGGCGACGCCGGCGGCGGGTGGTCGAGCCACCGGACTCCGCGGAGTCCTCGTCCTCGGCCTCGTCGGCGTCGGCGGCGTCCTCGGGCTCGTCGGTGGACCCGGAGACGGCCTCGGTGGACTGCTCGGCGTCCTCGTCGGGGTCGGCGTCGGGGTCGCTGTCGGTGTCGACGGCGTCGTCACCGGTGCGGCCGCGGCCGCGGCCACGGCGGCCACGGCGACGGCGGCGGCTGCCGGAGGCGCCACCGTCCTCACCGTCGCGGTCGTCGCGCTCGTCGTCCTCGGCGTCGTCGAGCTCGACCACCTCGAGGTCCTCGACCTCGGGCTCGACGACCTCGACCGGCACCTCCGCGACGGCCTCACGACGGCGACTGCGCGAGCGGCGCGG
Organism: Modestobacter sp. L9-4; assembly: GCF_019112525.1. NCBI lineage: Bacteria > Bacillati > Actinomycetota > Actinomycetes > Geodermatophilales > Geodermatophilaceae > Modestobacter > Modestobacter sp. L9-4. The sequence goes on along the minus strand of NZ_CP077800.1, from coordinate 3,607,842 downwards.
CGGAGCCGGCTCGTCGTCGCGGTCGTCGACGACGGCGGGAGCCTCGACGGTCTCCTCGACCGGGGACTCGGCCGCGGCGCGGCGGCTGCGGCGGCGGGGTGCGGCGACCTCGGGCTCGGGCGCCACGAAGGTCACGAAGGCGGGCGCGGTCGGTGCGGCCGGCTTCAGCGGCTCGACGGAGTCCGGGTCCGCGGCCAGTGCGGGGCGGGTGGCCCGGCGGCGCGGGCGGGCGGTGACGGTGGTGGGCTCGGGCGAGCTGAACTGCGCACCGAAGCGGGGCAGCTCCGGCTCGTGCTCGGGCTCCGGCCGGCGCACCGGCGGCGCCCAGGCGTCGGGCAGCGCGGTGGTCTCCCCGAGGGCGGGCTCCTCGGCGGTGGGCTCGGCGTCCTCGGCCGGCTCCTCGACAGGGTCCTCCGCGAGCGGGTCCGCGTCGGCCGGCAGCGCCTGCTCGGCGGCGCCGTCCGTGGGGGCGGGGCCGTCCAGTGAGTCGGCGGGTGCCTGCCCCTGTCCGGTCCCTGCGTTGTTCTCGTCGTCGTAGTGGTCGGCCACTGAGGGCTCGCCTCCTGTGCGTCCCCGGGCGCCGATCGTCTCCGACTGGCGGCCGCGCAGGGACGCGGGTTGGGCGGTTCGGGCGGCCGCGGTGTGCGGCGCAGCCCTCCCCGCGAAGTCCTGGTCGCGCCCCGGCCGGTGCGGCTGGGGCCCGGTGGTGCAGCGTGCGGGTGGAGCGGTGGTGCGGAGTGTGGTGCGAAGTCGTGTGGTGCGAGTTCAGGTGGTGCAGAGCTCGGGGTGGTGCGGGTGCGTCACGGCTGGCAGACGTGTCGCGGGCACGACGTCCGGCGTCCGGCTCCGCCGGTCAGACCGGCGTGCTCTCCTCCTGGGGGGAGGAACGCACCGCGCGGTCGGGCCCGAACGGATCGGCGACGTCACCGCTGTCGTCGAGCCGGCCCTGCGCCTCACGCACGGCCCGGGGGGGCAACGGCGGGCGCAGGTCGGCGACGACAGCCAGAGCGGCCATCACGTCGTCCGGTCGAACGGTCGGCGTGAGCTGCCGTACGACCACCGTGAGTATGGCACAACCTGCCTCCTCGGTGACCTCGGCACCGACGACGGCCTCGCGGGCATCGATGTCCTTGAGGCCGTTCTTGGTGCGCTTGGCCACCGTCACGACGTCGCGGGAGAGCAGCTCGCGCACCGCCGCGACCAGCTCGTCGGTGTCGACGCCGGGCAGGTCGATCCGCCAGCGGGTGGCGTCGAGCCGGTCGGCCAGCGACCCGCTCCCCTCGACGGCCTCCACGCACTCCAGCACGTCGATGCCCGGGGGCAGCGAGGCGTCCAGGGCGACCCGCACCGCCTCGGGGTCGCAGCGCGCCGACAGGCCGATCTCGAAGTACTCCGCCTCGGAGGCCGCGCCGGTGGGCGCGGCGCCCATGTAAGAGATCTTCGGGTGCGGGCTGAAGCCGGCCGAGAACGCCATCGGCACCTGGGCCCGGCGCAGGGCACGCTCCAGCGCGCGGGCCAGGTCGCGGTGCGAGGCGAACCGCAGCGGACCGCGCTTGGTGTAGCGCAGCCGCAGCCGCTGCACGGTCGGCGGCGGCGGGGGGCCGTCGGGGGTACGGGCCATCAGTGCGTGTGGACCGGGTCGGCCACCGCTGCGTCGGCGTGCACGTCGACCTGCGGGCGGGCACCCACGACCGCCAGCGGGATGAGGCTGCGTCCGGTGGGGCCGATCTGGATCTCGGTGCCCATGGTCGGGCAGACACCGCAGTCGTAGCAGCCGGTCCAGCGGCAGTCGCCGACCTCGTCCTCGGTGATGGCGTCCTGCCAGTCGTCCCAGAGCCACTCCTTGTCCAGCCCGGAGTCCAGGTGGTCCCAGGGCAGCACCTCGTGCTCGGTGCGCTCGCGGGTCGTGTACCAGGCCAGGTCGACGCCGAAGGGGGCGAGCTCCTCGGCCGCGGCGGTGGCCCACCGGTCGTAGGAGAAGTGCTCGCTCCAGCCGTCGAAGTGCCCGCCGTCTCGCCACACCCGCTCGATGACCCGGCCCACCCGGCGGTCGCCGCGGGAGAGCAGTCCCTCGATCACGCCGGGCTTGCCGTCGTGGTAGCGCAGCCCGATCGAGCGCCCGATCCGGCGGTCGGCGTTGATCGCGTCGCGCAGCACCTTGAGGCGGTGGTCGATGGTCTCCGCACTCGCCTGGGCGGCCCACTGGAACGGGGTGTGCGGCTTGGGCACGAAGCCACCGATGGACACGGTGCAGCGGATGTCCTTGGACCCGCTGGCCTCGCGGCCGGCGCGGATGACCTCGACCGCGAGCTCGGCGATCTCCAGCACGTCCTCGTCGGTCTCGGTGGGCAGACCGCACATGAAGTAGAGCTTCACCTGGCGCCAGCCGTTGGCGTAGGCCGTGGTGACCGTGCGGACCAGGTCCTCCTTGGACACGGTCTTGTTGATCACCCGGCGGATGCGCTCGCTGCCGCCCTCGGGGGCGAAGGTCAACCCGCTGCGGCGCCCGTTGCGCGACAGCTCGTTGGCCAGCGTGACGTTGAAGGCGTCCACGCGGGTGCTCGGGAGGGAGAGACCGGTGTTGGTGCCCTCGTACCGGTCGGCGAGCTCCTTGGCCAGCTGCCCGATCTCGGAGTGGTCGGCGCTGCTCAGCGAGAGCAGGCCCACCTCCTCGTAGCCGGTGGCCTTCAGGCCCGCGTCGACCATCGAGCCGATGCCGGTGATGCTCCGCTCGCGCACCGGGCGGGTGATCATCCCGGCCTGGCAGAAGCGGCAGCCGCGGGTGCAGCCGCGGAAGATCTCCACGCTCATCCGCTCGTGCACGCTCTCGGCCAGCGGGACCAGTGGCTGCTTCGGGTAGGGCCACTCGTCGAGGTCCATGACCGTGCGCTTGCTGATCCGCGGCGGGACGTCGTCCCGGGTGCGCAGCACCTCGGCGATGGAGCCGTCGGCGCCGTAGGTGACGGCGTAGAAGCGGGGCACGTAGACGCCCTCGACCCGGGACAGCCGGGCCAGCAGCTCGACCCGCCCGCCGGGGCGACCCTGCTCCTTCCAGGCGGCGACGACGTCGGTGATGTCGCCGACGACCTGCTCGCCGTCACCGAGGACGGCGCAGTCGATGAAGTCGCTGACCGGCTCGGGGTTGAAGGCGGCGTGCCCGCCGGCGACCACGACCGGGTGGCTCTCGTCGCGGTCGACCGCGTGCAGCGGGACCCCGGCCAGGTCGAGCGCCTCGAGGAGGTTCGTGTAGCCCAGCTCGGTGGCGAAGCTGACGCCGAGCAGGTCGAAGTCGCGGACCGGGCGGTGGGCGTCGACCGTGAACTGGCCGACACCGGCCTCCCGCATCAGCCCGGCGAGGTCGGGCCAGACGGCGTAGGTGCGCTCGGCCAGGGCGTCCGGGCGCTCGTTGAGCACCTCGTACAGGATCATGAGGCCCTGGTTGGGCACCCCGACCTCGTAGGCGTCCGGGTACATCAGCGCCCAGTGGACGGCGACCGAGTCCCAGGGCTTGACCTGGGCGTTCAGCTCACCGCCGACGTACTGGATCGGCTTCTGCACCTGGGCGAGGAGCGGCTCGAGGCGGGGGTAGAGAGACTCGACAGTCATGGCCCGTCCAGGGTAACCGGCACCACCAGGGGCCCTGTCCGCCAACAGCGCCCCCGAGCCCCTCGCAGGCTCGCGCGGCGAGCCCGCGAGGGGGTCCTCCGTCAGAGCTGGGGGAAGAAGAGCGCGATCTCGCGGGCGGCGGACTCGGGCGAGTCCGAGCCGTGCACGATGTTGGACTGCACCTCGAGGGCGAAGTCGCCGCGGATGGTGCCGGGGGCGGCCTTGACCGGGTCGGTGGCGCCGGCGAGCGCGCGGAACGCCTCGATGGCGCGGGGGCCCTCGACGACCAGGGCGAGCAGCGGGGCGCTGGTGATGAACTCGACGAGCGAGCCGAAGAACGGGCGCTCGCGGTGCTCGCCGTAGTGCTCCTCGGCGACCTCGACGGTCAGGGTGCGCAGCTCGGCGGCGACCAGGCGCAGGCCCTTGGCCTCGAGGCGGGCGACGACCTGGCCGACCAGGCCGCGGGCCACGCCGTCGGGCTTGACCAGGACCAGCGAACGCTCAGCAGTGGGTGCAGACACGCCGGGGAGAGTACGGGACGCCGCTCGTCAACCTGGGTTGACAGAGGTGTGGCGTCAACCTATGTTGACGACATGGCCACTCCGACCGACGTCACCACCGCCGCGGCGGCCGACGACCCGGACACCGGGCTGCGGGCCGTCCGCGCGCTCCGCGACCTCGCCGACCGCCTGGAGGTCCTCCAGGTCGGCAGCGCCCGGGCCCGCGGCTGGTCCTGGCAGCAGATCGCCGACGCCCTCGGGGTCAGCAAGCAGGCCGTCCACAAGAAGCACGCCACCTCACGAAGGGACCGCTGACGTGTTCGAACGCTTCACCGACGAGGCACGGCAGGCCGTCGTCCGCGCGCAGGAGGAGGCCCGCACGCTGCACGCGGAGGAGATCGAGCCGGTGCACCTGCTGCTCGCGCTCACCCGGGACACCGGACGCGGCGGCACGGCGCTGGCCGCGGCAGGTGTCGACCACGCGGGCCTGCGCACGGCCCTGGAGCCGGGCGCCCTGGACGCCGACGTGCTCGCCGCCGTGGGCGTGGACCTGGACCAGGTGCGGGCCACCGCCGAGGCCGTCTTCGGGCCCGGCGCGCTCGACCGCGGCCGGCAGGAGGTCAGCGGCCACCTGCCCTTCACGAGTGCCAGCAAGCGGGTGCTGCAGGAGTCGCTGCGGGCCGCGGTGCGGCAGGGGGAACGCCGGCTGGACAGCGGGCACGTGCTGCTCGGCGTCCTGGCGGTGGCCGACCCGACCGTCGTCCGCCTGCTCGACCGGCTGAGCGGCCACGGCGAGGAGCTGCGGGACGGGCTGGGCGACGCGGCTGCGCGTCTGAGTGCCCTGCTCCACCAGCCCCCCGCCGCCGACTAGGGGCGACCGGTGGTCAGGTCCAGGCGGGCCATGTGCCGCCACAGCTCCTGGTCGCGGTCGGACAGGCCGTTCCAGCAGTCGTAGCTGGACCGGGAGTGCAGCTCGCGGGCGTGCCGCTCGACCAGGTCGCCGTGCACCTGGTGCCGGGTACGGGCCGCGAACTCCACGATGGTCTGGCTGACCGGTCCGGCCATGCCGATCGCCGGCTCACCCGGGCCCGGGCGCTTCTTCGTCCCGTCCTGCCCGGTGGCGCTGGCGCAACAACCGCTGTGGTGCCTCATCCCTGCCTCCACTCGCGAGCTCGTCCGTGGGCTCTCCCCCAGCTTCGACCGCGCCCGGCGGCAACCGCAGCGGAGCTCCCCCGACTCCCCCCGAACGGGGGACCCCTGTCGCGGTCAGCCCACCGGCGGTGACGGCGGCGCCGCGGGCGGCGGCCCGAGCGGTGAGCCCAGGAGCTCCTTGCGGGTCTGCAGCAGGTAGGCCCAGATGAGCACGAACAGGCCGCCGACCAGCCACATGGCGGCACCGAAGAAGCCGGTCAGCAGCAGCGGCACCTGCAGCACGGTCCCGATCAGCAGCCCGCGCGGCTTCCGCTGCATGCCGCTGGCCAGGACGAACAGCACCGCCAGCACGATCAGCACGGTGAGCCGGAAGCCGGTCAGCCCGTCGCCGCTCTGCGCGATGCCCCGCGGGACGAACAGGACGGCGATCCCCTCCAGCAGCAGGATCGCCGCGGCCGCCCCGCCGAGCGCCCTCCCCGCGCGGACCGGGTCCGGCGCGGTCACCTCCGCCCCCCGCCCAGCAGCGTGCGGGCCTCCCCCGCGGTGACGACGCTGCCGGTGACCAGCACACCGGAGCCGCCCAGGGCGTCGTCCGGGCCGGCCTCGGCCAGCTCGATCGCGGCCTCCAGGGCGTCGGACAGCTGCGGGTGGACGCTCACCCGGTCGGCGCCGAAGACGTCGACGGCCAGCGCGCCCAGCTCGTCGGCCGGGATGGCCCGCGGCGAGCTGTTCTGGGTGACCACGAGCTCGGCGCACAGGCCCTCGAGCTCGGTGAGCATGCCGGTCACGTCCTTGCCCTGGACGCACCCGACGACCCCGACCAGCCGGGTGAAGTCGAAGGACTCCCGGACGGCGGCCACGGTCGCGGCCATGCCGGCCGGGTTGTGCGCGGCGTCGACCAGCACGGCCGGCGAGGTGCGCAGCCGCTCCAGCCGCCCGGGCGACCGGACGGCGGCGAAGGACTCGCGGACGACGTCCTGCGCGACCGGCCCGGTGGCCTGACCCGCACCGAGGAACGCCTCGACGGCGGCCAGCGCGACGGCGGCGTTCTGCGCCTGGTGTGCGCCGAACAGCGGCAGGAAGACCTCGTCGTACTCCCCGCCCAGGCCCTGCAGGCGCACCTGCTGCCCGCCGACGGCGACCCGCCGCTCCAGCACGCCGAACTCGGTGCCCTCGCGGGCCACGGTCGCGTCGACCTCGATCGCCCGGCGCACCAGCGCCTCCAGCGCACCGGCCGGCTGGTGGGCGAGCACGGCGACGACGTCGACGGCGGGCAGCCCCTCCTCCACGGGCGGCGCGGGCTTGATGATCCCGGCCTTCTCGGTGGCGATGCTGGCCACGTCGGGGCCCAGGTACTCGGCGTGGTCCATCGACACCGGGGTGACGACGGCGACCCGGGCGTCGGCGACGTTGGTCGCGTCCCAGGTGCCGCCCATGCCCACCTCGACCACCGCGACGTCGACCGGGGTCTCGGCGAAGGCGGCGTAGGCCATGGCGACGGTGACCTCGAAGAAGGACATCGGGACGTCGCTGCCGGCGTCGACCATCTGCACGTAGGGGGCGATGTCGTCGAAGACCTCGACGAAGCGCTCGGCGCTGATCGGCTCGCCGTCGAGCACGATCCGCTCCCGCACCTGCTCCAGGTGCGGGCTGGTGAACCGGCCCACGCGCAGGCCGAACCCGCGCAGCAGCTCGTCGATCATCCGCGCCGTCGTGGTCTTGCCGTTGGTGCCGGTGACCTGGACGACGGGGAAGGCGCGGTGCGGGGAGCCCAGCAGGTCCAGCAGCGCGGTGATGCGGGTCAGCGACGGCTCGAGACGGCTCTCCGGCCAGCGGGCGAGGAGCGCCTGCTCGACCCGGGCGAGGTCACGGGGAAGGGAGGTGCTCACCGCTCCTAGGATGCCAGTCATGGCAGCCGACACCTCCCCCCTGGACAGCACGGCCCCGGGAGCGACCGCCGGCGTACCCGACAAGCCCTCCGTCGACGGGCTCGAGGCCACCTGGACCGCCCGCTGGTCGGAGCAGGACACCTACGCCTTCGACCGGGCCGCCGCGCTGGCCGCACCCCGGTCGCAGACCTACGCGATCGACACCCCGCCCCCCACGGCGAGCGGGTCGCTGCACGTCGGGCACGTGTTCAGCTACACCCACACCGACATCGTCGCCCGCTACCAGCGGATGCGCGGCAAGCACGTGTTCTACCCGATGGGCTGGGACGACAACGGCCTGCCGACCGAGCGCCGGGTGCAGAACTACTACGGCGTGCGCTGCGACCCCTCGCTGCCCTACGACGCCGACTTCACCCCGCCGGAGAAGCCGGGCAAGGACCAGCTGCCGATCTCCCGGCGCAACTTCGTCGAGCTCTGCGAGCAGCTGACCGCGGTCGACGAGGAGTCCTTCGCCGAGCTGTGGAAGCGCGTGGGCCTGTCGGTCGACTGGTCGAACGTCTACCGCACGATCTCGGAGACCTCCCGGGCCACCGCGCAGCGGATGTTCCTGCACAACCTGACCCGCGGCGAGGCGTACGCCCAGGAGGCGCCGACCCTCTGGGACGTCACCTTCCGCACCGCCGTCGCCCAGGCCGAGCTGGAGGACCGGGAGCGCCCCGGCGCCTACCACCGCGTCGGCTTCGCCGGCCCCGGCGGCGACCCGGTCTTCATCGAGACCACCCGGCCCGAGCTGCTGCCGGCCTGCGTGGCCCTGGTCGCGCACCCGGACGACGCCCGCTACCAGCCGCTGTTCGGGAAGACCGTCCGGACGCCGCTGTTCGAGGTCGAGGTCCCGGTGCTCGCCCACCGCCTCGCGGAGCCGGACAAGGGCTCGGGCATCGCGATGATCTGCACCTTCGGCGACCTCAACGACGTCACCTGGTGGCGGGAGCTGCAGCTGCCCACCCGCGCCGTCATCGGCTGGGACGGCCGGTTCGTCGCCGACGCCCCCGAGGGCGTGCCCGCCGACGTCTATGCGGAGCTGGCCGGCAAGACGTCGTTCAGCGCCCAGCAGCGGATCGTGGAGCTGCTGCGCGAGAGCGGTGACCTGGCCGGTGACCCGAAGCCGATCACCCACGCGGTGAAGTTCTTCGAGAAGGGCGAGCGCCCGCTGGAGATCGTCACCACCCGCCAGTGGTACATCCGCAACGGCGGCCGGGACGCCGACCTGCGCGCCGCGCTGATCCAGCGCGGCCGGGAGATCCAGTGGGTCCCCGAGCACATGCGGCACCGCTACGAGAACTGGGTCGACGGCCTCAACGGTGACTGGCTGGTCAGCCGTCAACGGTTCTTCGGCGTCCCGTTCCCGATCTGGTACCGGCTGGACGCCGAGGGCCTCCCGCTCTACGACGAGCCGCTGCTGGCGCCGGAGGCCGCACTGCCGGTCGACCCGTCCTCCGACGTCCCCGAGGGGTTCACCGAGGACCAGCGCGGCGTGCCCGGCGGGTTCATGGCCGACCCCGACGTCATGGACACCTGGGCGACGTCCTCGCTGTCGCCGCAGGTGGCCTCGGGCTGGGACACCGACCCGGAGCTGTTCGCGCACGTCTTCCCGATGGACCAGCGGCCGCAGGCGCACGACATCATCCGCACCTGGCTGTTCTCCACCGTCGTCCGGGCGCACTACGAGCACGACTCGGTGCCGTTCACGCACGCCACCATCTCCGGCTTCGTCGTCGACCCCGACCGCAAGAAGATGAGCAAGTCCAAGGGCAACGCCACCACGCCGATCGACGTGCTGGAGCGCTACGGCACCGACGCGGTGCGCTGGCGTGCGGCCGGTGCCCGCCCGGGTGCCGACTCACCCTTCGACGAGGCACAGATGAAGGTCGGCCGCCGGCTGGCCATGAAGATCCTCAACGTCGGCAAGTTCGTCCTCGGCCTGGGCGCCTCCCCGTCGCTGACCGCCGCCGACGTCACCGAGCCGATCGACCTGGGCCTGCTCGCCTCGCTCGCGCAGGTGGTCGACGAGGCCACCGCGGCGATGGACGCCTACAACTACACCCGGGCCCTCGAGGTGGCCGAGACGTTCTTCTGGTCGTTCTGCGACGACTACGTGGAGCTGGTGAAGACCCGGGCGTACCAGACCGACGCCACCGCGGTCTCCGCGCAGGCGACGCTGGCGCTGGCGCTGTCGGTGCAGCTGCGGCTGTTCGCGCCGGTGCTGCCGTTCGTGACCGAGGAGGTCTGGTCGTGGTGGCAGAGCGGGTCGGTGCACCGGGCGCTGTGGCCCACCGCGACGGAGCTGCCGGCCGGCGGTGACACCGCGGTGCCGGTGGTGGCCGCGGAGACCCTGGCCGCGGTGCGCAAGGCGAAGTCGGAGGCCAAGCAGTCGATGCGCGCCGACGTCGCCTCGGCCACGGTGACCGCGCCGGCCGCGCAGGTGCCGCTGGTGGAGGCGGTGCGCCCCGACCTCGTGGCGGCCGGCCGGATCGCCGAGCTCACGATCGTGGCCGGCGAGGGCCCGCTGCGGGTCGACGTCGTCCTCGCCGAGGTCCCCACCGAGGCGTGAGGCGGGTGCGGGGCCGGGACGGCCGGCCCCGCACAGCTCAGCTCCGGGCGTTCGCCGCGGGCACGGTCGGCCGGCCCCGCACGGCTCAGCTCCGGGCGTCCGCCGCGGGCACGGTCGACCGGCCCCGCACGGCTCAGCTCTGGGCGTCCGCCGCGGGCGCGAAGGTCACGGTGACGTCCGGGACGCCGAAGGACCTGCCCAGCCCGGTCAGCATGTCGCGGGTGTTCTCCTCGGCCCGGGCGCGCAGGTCGCTCTCGGCGGCGGCAGCTGCCATCCGCTCCCCCGCCGCGGCGTAGAGCGCGCTGTCGTCGACCGGCTCGTCGGCGATCGCGTCGCCGACCCGGTCGAGCAGGCCGCGGTCGCGGTCGAGGACCCGGCTGTTGGCCACGTCCACCTGCGGGGTGTCCAGGCGCGGGGCCGGCAGGGTCAGGCTGGCCGAGGTTCCGTCGGCGGACAGCTGCACCAGCCCGGTGTCCAGGCCGGTGAAGTCGACGTAGGCGTCGACGCTGCCGGTGGCGAGCAGGCTGGTGCGCTCGCCGCTGATCGCCGAGGGCACGTAGCGGGTGTCGCGCTCCTGGTCGATGACGACCTGGAAGCTGCCGGTCGCTGCGTGGTACTCCTGCAGGTCGTCCAGCGCCAGCAGCAACGGCGGGGTGCTGCGGTCGACCACCTGCTGGTCGAACGGGGTCACCCAGTCGCTGATCCGGTCGTAGGCGACCCCGGCCAGCGGGACGACGACCGCCACACCGATCCCGGCGGCGACCAGCCGGCGGCGGAGCCGGCGTGGGCGGCGGGCGACCACCTGGGCGGCGGAGGTGTCCGGGTGCTGCAGCAGCGTCGGCATCGCGGGGTGTCTCCCTGGCTCGGTGGGCGTACCCGCACAGAGCACGCACAGCCCCGCCCCTCTTCCCCACCCCGGCGTGTCGCGCTCGCCGCGCCGACCACCGTCCCGCGGGACCTCGCCCGGCCCAGGACCGGGCGGGGACCCGGGCGACTCGCGTCCACCCCGGCCCGCGACCGTGTCGCCCCCAGCTCACGGAGGTGCAGGCCCCGTCCCGCGATGAGCGCGGTCGCGGGGACGCAGAACGGCCCGCCCCCCAGCAGGGGGGCGGGCCGTTCGGGAGAGCGACGGATCAGGCGGACTTCTCGCGCGGGGCGCGAGCGGGCTTGCGCGGCACGATCGTCGGGTTCACGTGCTCGAGCACGACGTCCTGCGTGATGACGACGGTGGCGACGTCCTCACGGCTGGGGATGTCGTACATGACCGACTGGAGGACCTCCTCCATGATCGCCCGCAGCCCGCGGGCGCCGGTGCCGCGCAGGATCGCCTGGTCGGCGATGGCCTCGAGGGCGTCGTCGGTGAACTCCAGCTCCACCCCGTCGAGCTCGAACAGCCGGCGGTACTGGCGCACCAGGGCGTTCTTCGGCTCGGTGAGGATGTTGATCAGCGCCTCGCGGTCGAGCTTCTGCACGCTGGTGATCACCGGCAGGCGGCCGATGAACTCCGGGATCATGCCGAACTTCAGCAGGTCCTCGGGCATGACCTGGGTGAAGGCGTTGGCCTCGGCGATCTCGGCCTTGCCGCGCACCTCGCCGCCGAAGCCGATGCCCTGCTTGCCGGTGCGGGCCTCGATGACCTGGTCCAGCCCGGCGAAGGCGCCACCCACGATGAACAGCACGTTGGTGGTGTCGATCTGGATGAACTCCTGGTGCGGGTGCTTGCGGCCACCCTGCGGCGGCACCGAGGCGGTGGTGCCCTCGAGGATCTTCAGCAGCGCCTGCTGCACGCCCTCACCCGAGACGTCACGGGTGATCGACGGGTTCTCGCTCTTGCGGGCGATCTTGTCGACCTCGTCGATGTAGATGATCCCGGTCTCGGCGCGCTTGACGTCGTAGTCGGCGGCCTGGATCAGCTTGAGGAGGATGTTCTCGACGTCCTCGCCGACGTAGCCGGCCTCGGTGAGCGCGGTGGCGTCGGCGATCGCGAAGGGGACGTTCAGCATCCGGGCGAGGGTCTGGGCCAGGTGCGTCTTGCCGCAGCCGGTCGGGCCCATCAGCAGGATGTTGGACTTGGCGAGCTCCACGCCCTCGTCGCGCGAACCGCGGTCGGTGCCGGCCTGGATGCGCTTGTAGTGGTTGTAGACGGCCACCGAGAGCGTGCGCTTGGCCTGTTCCTGGCCGATCACGTACTGCTCGAGGAAGTCGTGGATCTCCTTGGGCTTCGGCAGCTCGTCGAACTTGAGGTCCGAGGACTCCGACAGCTCTTCCTCGATGATCTCGTTGCAGAGGTCGATGCACTCGTCGCAGATGTAGACCCCGGGGCCAGCGATGAGCTTCTTGACCTGCTTCTGGCTCTTCCCGCAGAAGGAGCACTTGAGCAGGTCGCCGCTCTCACCGATACGTGCCACCTGGCTGACCTCCACCTCGAGTGGGACGGCGAGGCCGCCGTCCCGTTGGGTACCTGCGTGTCGTGCCCGTCGACGCCTCAGCGAGCCGGCGTCCGTCGTCCCTGCGGTGCTGACCGGGGAGCCGGGTGTCCGTCGAACCTACCCGGCGGGCACGACCTTCCCGGGCAGGAACTCACCCGGTTCGTCCGGCCCGTAACACCCGCCTCGCACCCCTCCCGTGACCCGGTCGAGTTGCGGAGGGAGGTGCGGGCCGGGAGTGCGACGAGCGCACTCCCGGCCCTGTGCTGCAGCCCCTCGCAGGGTCCCGCCCCGAGGTGCGAGGGGTGGGGGGCGAGGGGGTCCTCGATCAGGCCGGGATGGGGGGCAGTGCGTTGAGCTTGCGGCTCGGGATGACCTGGTCGACGATCCCGTACTCCATGGCCTGCTCGGCCGTGAGGATCTTGTCGCGGTCGATGTCCTTGCGGACCTGCTCCTGGGTCTGGCCGGTGTGCCGGGCCAGGATCTGCTCCATCTGCACGCGCACGCGCTCGATCTCGTTCGCGTGGATCTCCAGGTCGGTCACCTGACCGCCGGCCTCGCCGGAGGGCTGGTGGATGAGGACCCGGGAGTGCGGCAGCGCCAGGCGCTTGCCCTTGGTGCCGGCCGCGAGCAGGACGGCGGCAGCCGAGGCGGCCTGGCCCATGCACACGGTCTGGATGTCGGGGCGGACGAACATCATCGTGTCGTAGATCGCCGTCAGCGCGGTGAACGAGCCACCGGGTGAGTTGATGTACATGGTGATGTCGCGGTCGGGGTCGTTGGACTCCAGCGTGATGAGCTGGGCCATCACGTCGTTGGCCGAGGCGTCGTCCACCTGCACCCCGAGGAAGATGATGCGCTCCTCGAAGAGCTTGTTGTAGGGGTTGGACTCCTTCATGCCGTAGCTGGTGCGCTCGACGAAGGAGGGGAGGATGTACCGGCTCTCCGGCATCTGGAAGTCGCTCATGGTCACTTCTCCGGTCCGTCGGTGACCGGGTTGTCGGTCGAGGTCATGGTCTCCGCACGCGTCACCACGTGGTCGACGAAGCCGTACTCGAGGGCCTCCTGCGCGGTGAACCAGCGGTCGCGGTCGGAGTCCTTCTCGATCTGCTCGACCGTCTGCCCGGTGAACTGAGACTGCAGCTCGTTGAGCTGCCGCTTGGTGCTGCGGAAGAGCTCCGCCTGGATGGCGATGTCGGAGGCGGTGCCGCCGACGCCGGCCGAGGGCTGGTGCATGAGGATCCGCGTGTGCGGCAGCGAGTAGCGCTTGCCCTTGGTGCCCGCGGTGAGCAGGAACTGGCCCATCGAGGCGGCCAGGCCCATCGCGTAGGTGGCCACGTCGCAGTCGATGAACTGCATCGTGTCGAAGATCGCCATGCCGGCGGTCACCGAGCCACCGGGCGAGTTGATGTAGAGGTGGATGTCGCGCGTCGGGTCCTCGGCGGACAGCAGCAGCATCTGCGCGGCGAGCTGGTTGGCGATCACGTCGTCGACCTGGCTGCCCAGGAAGATGATCCGCTCGCGCAGCAGGCGCTCGTAGACCGAGTCGTTGAGGTTCATCATCGACCCACCGCCACGCAGCATCGGCGTGCCGGGGGTGATCAGGGCTGGGTTGCTCACGGGTGCGGTGACCTCCGTAGGACTGCGGTGCAGTCGGTCTCGTGGAACGGGTTGCCGGTGGTCGAGAGGCGGGCGCCGAGGCCGCGGACGGCCGCGCTGGGCGGTCGTCGTCCGTGCGGCCTCGTTGACCGCCTCGATGTCACGACGACCCTAACGCGCACCCCCGACGGGTTCCTCCCGGTGCGGGCCGGTGTTCGCCCTGGGCGCAGCGGGGCCGGGCAGCGACCCGGGACTCCCGGGAACGACAGCGCCGCCCGGACCCCGGGCGGGGTGCGGGCGGCGCTGTCGTGGTGGGAGGTCAGGCCTTGTCGGTGCTGCCCTCGGCGTCGTCGACGGCGGCCTCGGAGTCGGTCACGACCGCCGCGGCCGGGGCGTCGCTGGCGACGTCGGGCTTCGGCGCGTCGGTGACCGCGTCCTCGGTTGCGACGTCCTCCGCGTCGTCCTCGCCGTGGTCGTGACCGGCGTGGTCGTGGTCGTGGTCGTGACCCGCGTGGTCGTGGTCGTGACCGGAGTGGTCGTGACCGGCGTGGTCGTCGGCGGAGACGGTCTGCGGGCGCAGGGCCTCCAGGTCGACGACGTTGCCCGACTCGTCGGTGATCGTGGTCTGCTCCAGCATCTGGGCCAGCGCCTTGGTGCGGCGCACGTCGGCGACGAAGTCGGCGATGTTGTTGCCCTGCTGCAGCTGCTGCGCGTACTGCTCCGGGCTGACCCGGTTGCGCTGCGCGGCGGCCATGATCTGGGCCGAGAGGTCCTCGTTGTCGACGGTGACCTCGCGGGCGTCGGCGACCGAGTCGAGGATGAACTGGGTCTTGACCGCCTTCTCGACGTTCTCGCGCAGGTCGGCGTCGTAGGCCTCGCGGCTCTCGATCCCGGCCATGGAGAAGTAGGCGTCCCAGTCCATGCCGGCCTGCTGGAGCTCGCGCTCCATGGCCTGGCTGCGCCAGGTGAGCTCCTGCTCGACCATGTTCTCCGGCACCGGGACCTCGGTGACCTCGAGCAGGTGCTCGACCAGCTTGTCGCGGGCCTGGGCCCCCTGCTGCAGCACCTTGGTGCGGGACAGCCGGGTGCGGACGTCGGCCCGCAGCTCCTCGAGGGTGTCGAACTCGCTGGCGATCGAGGCGAACTCGTCGTCGAGCTCGGGCAGCTCCTTGGCCTTGACCGAGCGGACGGTGACGGTCACGTCGGCGACCTCACCGGCCTGGTCGCCGGCCAGCAGGGCGGTGGAGAACGTGGCGCTCTCGTCGGTGGACAGACCGCGGACGGCCTCGTCCAGGCCGTTCATCAGGTTGCCGGAGCCGACCTCGTAGGACATGCCGGTGGTGCTGCCGTCCTCGAGGACCTCGCCGTTCAGCGTGGCCTCCAGGTCGATGGAGACGTAGTCGCCGTCCTCGGCAGCCCGCTCGACACCGGTGAGGGTGGCGAAGCGCTCGCGCATGACGTCGACCTGCTGGTCGATCTCCTCGTCGCTGACCGCGACGTCGTCGACGGTCACCGCCAGGGCGTCCAGCGGGGGCAGCTCGACCGTGGGGGCGACGTCGACCTCGGCGGTGAACTCCAGGACCTCGCCGTCCTCGAGGCGCGTGACCGACACCTCGGGCTGGCTGATGACGCGGACCTGCTTCTCGCGGACGGCCTCGGAGTAGACCTCCGGGACGGCGTGCTGGACGACCTGCTCCAGGACGACGGGACGCCCGATCCGCTGGTCGAGCACGCGGGTCGGGACCTTGCCGGGGCGGAAGCCGGGGACGCGCACCTGGCGGCCGAGCTCCTTGTAGACCTCACCGAAAGCGTGGTCCAGGTCGCTCCACGGCACCTCGATCGCGAGCCGGACCCGGGTCGGGCCCAGGTTCTCGATGGTGCTCTTCACAGGGCAGCGCTCCTCTTGGGGGACAGACGGGGACCTGACGCCGGCGGCGTCAGGTCGCCACCGAGTCTAGAGACGTCGGCGACGACGCTTCACGCGAGTCGGGGTGGCGGGATTCGAACCCACGGCCCCCCGCTCCCAAAGCGGGTGCGCTACCAAGCTGCGCTACACCCCGTGGCCCGCCGCTGAGTCTAGGCACCGAGGGCGACCGGTAGGCTGTGCAGGCACCTCCAGGGGTGCCCCGCGGGTGTAGCTCAATGGTAGAGCCCCAGCCTTCCAAGCTGGCCATGCCGGTTCGATCCCGGTCACCCGCTCCACCGCTCACGTGCGCTCCAGCGCCGCCAGCTCACCGGCCAGCCACCGGGCCACGCGGTCGTTCCAGCCGGCGTGCTCCGGCCCGGCGGTCCCCCGCGGCACCGCCTCCACGACCATGACCAGCGCCAGGTGCGCGCGGTACAGGTGCAAGCGGTACCGGGTGGCCTCGTCCAGCACGACCGGCCCACCCGCCTCCGCGTAGCCGGCCAGCAGGTCGGCGTCGTCGGCGACGTCGGCCAGCAGGGCCAGGGACACCAGGTCCGCGGCGGGGTCGCCCCAGAGCGCCCGCTCGTGGTCGATGAACCCGCTCACCTGCGGGTCGGGCCGGTCCAGGTCGACGAAGACGTTGCCGTCCCACAGGTCGGCGTGCACCAGCACCGGTGTGGTGACCGCGCGCAGGGCGACGTCGGCCGCCGCGTGCACCCGCGCCCGGACCTCCTCGGCCGGCAGGGGCAGGACGACGCCGTACCGGGTGGCGTCGTCGAGGACGGCGTCGACGATCCGCCCGAAGGCACCCCGCCACGTCGGGGCACAGAGCTCCGGCCGGCCCGGGTAGCCGAAGGAGCCCTCCCCGGTGACCGTGTGCAGCTCCGCGACGTGCCGCCCGACCTGTCGGCGCAGCACCCGGCGGGTGGCGTCGTCGAGCCGCGCCGCCTGCGACGACCAGGAGGCGCCCGGGAGCAGCGAGGTGACCAGGTGCTCCCGGCCGAGGGGGTCCGTGCCGGCGGACACCAGCTCGGGCACGGGGACGTCGGTGCGCTCGGCGACCATGCGCAGGCACATCGCCTCGGTGCGCAGCAGGTGCCGCTCGTGGGTCAGCAGCGGCGTGCCCGGCGGTGGCGCGACCTTGACCACCAGCTGACGCCCGTCGAGGAGGTCGACGGCGTGGGCGGCGTTGAAGGTGCCCTCGGTGAGCTCCCGGGTCACCGCGCCGACCGCGGCACCGCCCAGCGCGTGGGCGAGGACGGCCCCGAGCTCTGCCGGCGTGAGCGGGTGCCTCACCGGCGGACGCGGTGGTGCAGGTGCACGACGCCGCCGGCGAAGCGGCGCTCACCGACCAGCTCGAGGTCCAGCCGCACGCCCTCGGGCAGTGCCCGGGTGCCCCCGCCGACCACGACCGGGTGCAGGAACTGGTGGAGGTCGTCGACCAGCCCGGCGCGCAGCGCGGACGCGGCCAGCCCCGGTCCGCCGACGGCCACGTCCCGCTCGGAGCCGGCCACGAGCGCGGCGACCACCGCGGGGTCGAACGCGCGCTCCAGCCGCGTGCGCGGCGTGCGGACGGCCGCCAGCGTCGTCGAGTAGACGACCTTGTCCGCGGCCCGCCAGACCTCGGCGTAGTCGAGCTCGACCGGGTCGTGCCCCGGACCGGCGACGTCCTGCCAGACGGCGAGCGTCTCGTACATGCGGCGGCCGTACAGGTGGGTGCCCACCGGCCGCTCGAGGTCGTTGACGTACGCGTGCAGCTCCTCGTCCGGCGCCGCCCAGTCGAACCGGCCGTCGGCGTCGACGGTGTACCCGTCGAGGGAGCTGATCACCGCGTACTGCAGCCGGCCCATCAGCGGGCCTCGATGACGGAGAGGACGTTGCCTGCCGGGTCGGTGAACCAGGCGATCAGCGGGCCGCCCGCGCGCATCACGCCCGTCGGGTCGGTGGGCGGCTGGTCGTACTGCAGGAACCGGACGCCGCGCCCGGTCAGCTCGGCCACGGCCGCGTCGACGTCGGGCACGGGGAAGTTGAGCACCGTGTACGAGGCGGGCGCGTGCGCCGCCCCCTTCGCGTAGACGAGCACGTCGCGGCCACCCGCCAGGTGCAGGTGGGCCACACCCCGCATCTCCGGCTCGACGCTGGTGCGCAGCCCCAGCACCTCCTCGTAGAACGAACGTGCCGCGTCCAGGTCGTCGACGGAGAAGCCGCTGAAGGCCGGGCTGTCGGTGAGCGGGCCCGTGGTGGTCGTCATGGGGTGGGGACCACCGGGACCGGCAGGACTCATCGGTCCGCCGGCGTCGGGTGCAGCGGCAGGCCGAAGGCCTCGAACAGCCGCGGGCCGAGGAAGGCCGTCATCCGGGTGACCCGCCCGCCGGAGAACTGCAGCGCGTGCACCGCCCACGGCTCGAACTGCCCGCCGGGGCCGCTGGGGCGCCACTGCGCGAAGGCCGGGTCGCCGTTGACCTGGAGCGGGACGACGTGCGAGCCGCGGCAGCCCGCGCCCGGGCCGACGAACCAGGTGGCGATGTCGGCGGCGCTGCGCAGCCACATGGCGAAGGGCGGCATGTCCATCACCGCGTCCTCGTGCAGCAGCGCCACGAGGGCGTCGATGTCGTAGCGGGCGAACGCGTCGAGGTAGCGGGCCAGCAGCTCGGCCTGGTCCTCGGCCAGCTCGCGCGGCGGGGCGGCCGGCCCGGCCTGCTGCGCCGCGAGGGTGGCCCGGGCCCGCTGCAGCGCGCTGTTGGCCGCCGCGACCGAGGTGCCCAGCAGTGCCGCGACCTCGTCGGCCCGCCAGCGCAGCACGTCGCGCAGGATCAGCACCGCCCGCTGGCGGGGCGGCAGGTGCTGCAGCGCGGCGATGAACGCCAGCCGCACCGAGTCCCGCTGCACCGCGATCTCGGCCGGGTCACCGCCACCGGAGGGCAGCACCTGCCGGTCGAGCGCGGGCTCCACCCACGCCCCGTCGGCGAGCACCCCGGCCAGCGACGCCGGCACCGGCGCGGACGGCTCGGCGGACATGTCGACCGGCAGCGCGCGCCGCTTGCGCCCGGCCAGCGCGTCCAGGCAGACGTTGGTGGCGATGCGGTAGAGCCAGGAGCGCAGCGCACCGCTGCCCTCGAGCCGGTCGAGGGACCGCCAGGCTCGCAGCATCGTCTCCTGGACGGCGTCCTCCGCGTCGAAGATCGACCCGAGCATCCGGTAGCAGTAGCCGGTCAGCTCCCGCCGGTGCTCGGCCAGCCGCGGCTCCAGCTCCGCGGCCGTGCCCACCCCGGGCAGTTCGCTGATCACACCGGTCATGGCTGGCTCCCGCGGTCGTCGTCGACGTGGTGGCCGATGGTGCCCGAGGGCACCGACGGAACCAAGGCGTACGGCCGCGCGACCGCTACTGGTACGTGACGAGCTCCGGGGTCGGCAGCACCTGCTCGATGGTCTGCTGGGGGGTGAGCATCGGCAGGTCCTCGTCGATGAAGTTCTTCCACCCCCAGGACAGCTCCTCCGGCGCGTCCTTGTGCAGCACCTGCCAGGTGCCCTGCTTGGCCGGCTGCCCGCCCTGCCCGTCGGCGTGCACCAGCACGGCCAGCTCGTCGCGGGACAGGTCGAGCCGCTCGCGGTCGATGATCATCCGCACCTGGAACTGGTGCAGGACCAACAGCTTCTGCGGCAGCGCCTTCTCCCGGGTCAGGTCGGCGAGCCAGGTGACGACCTGGTTGACCTCGTCGACGCCCACCTGGCCGACCTGGGTCAGCGGCAGCTCGCCGGGGTCCAGCCGCCACTCCGGGTCCAGCGCCAGGCCGACGTAGGGCAGCTCGAGCAGCGACTGGTAGTCCTTGGCCTGGGACAGGAAGTCCGAGCGCCCGGACTGCAGGTCCAGCACCACGTACAGCCCGGCCGCGCCGGCACCCTCGACCCAGGGGCGCAGCGCCTCGACGTCCTGCTCACCGGAGTAGTTGCCGTCGCGGCCGGCCTCGCCGGAGGCGACGGTGGCGATGATCTCGAAGGTCGGGACGACGGTCGTGTCGACCAGCGGCCGGTACTCGTCGGCGGTGTCCTTCGCCCGCTGGATCGCCGCCGGCAGGTCCTGCTCGCCCAGCAGGCCGAGCGAACCGCTGCCCGGGATGCCGTACAGCGCGACCAGCATGTGCTCCGGGAACAGCAGCTGACCGCCGCCGGGCAGCTGGGTGCCGCTGGCCGCGGTGTCCAGCTTCCAGTCGATGCCCGGGGCGGCGGCGAGGTCGGCGCCCAGCACGACCAACGACGGTTTCCCGGCGAGCCGGTCGACGACCTCGGCCGAGCCCCGCGGGTCGGCGGTCCCACCGGTGAGGAGCACGTCCGCGCCGGCGGCGCGGGCGGTGGCGATGCCGGCGAGCGAGTCCGCGGAACCGCTGGCCAGGACGACGACGTCGGCCAGCGGCGCGGCCCGGCGGACCCCGGGCAGCCGGCCCGGGTCGGCCGCCGGAGCGGCGGACGACGGAGCAGCGGAGGACGACGGAGCATCGGAGGACGACGAGCCGGCGGACGACGGGGCAGCGGACGGGTCGGCGGACGACGGGTCGGCGCCGGCCGCGAGCGCGGGCAGGGAGTCCGGACCCAGCGCAGCCACGGCAGCCGCCCGGTCGGCCGGCTGGACCGACTGGCCCGCCCCGAGCTCCAGGCCCGTGGCCTGCGCCACCGCACCGGCGTCGGCGGGGACGGCGACCACCTGCGCGTCCTCGCCCGCCGGGAGCGCGGCGTCCTCGCCCACGGCCAGCACCGAGGTGACGCCGAGGCGGTCCAGCTCCGCGCCCACGGCGTCGGACCCGCCGAGGAGCAGCGGCACGCCCAGCCCGACCGCGGCCACCGCGCCGAGGAGCTGGCCGGCGTCGTCGTCCGGGCCGGCCACGACGGCGACCGGGGAGCTGCGGAACACCGCGCGGCTGGCCGACACCGCGGCGGCCGCGGGGTCGGCGTCGGGGACGAGGGTGCGGCTGGCTGCCGGCGCCGCGGTGACCACGGCGGCGGGCTCCGCGGTCGTGCCGGAGCTGGAGGCGGCGGCGTCCCCCGCGGCGGGCTCGCCGCCACCGGTGCACCCGGCGAGGAGCGCCAGGGCCAGCGCGGCGGGCAGGACGGCGGTGGTGGAGCGCATCATCAACTTCCCCGGTGGGTCGTACCGCCCGCGCGGCACGCGGGTCGGAGGGCGCGACCTCATGGACGGCCCCGTCACCCTAGGCGGGACCCCGCGGTCCGGTGCGGGGCCCGTCACCCGATCGGTGCTGGACACCGTGCCCGCCCGCCGGGAGCATCCGCAGGCGAGATGACGGTGCAGCAGTCGGGACAGCCCGACCCGGCAGTGACCAGCCAGCGGGCTGGGGCTGCGCAGGGCGACCGGACGAGGCTGGTGCCCGTGACCTCCCCGACCGCACGCACCGGGCTGCGGCGCCGGTGGCGCCAGGTCGGCGTCGACACCGGCTACGTGCTGCTCGGCTTCCCGCTGGCGCTGGTCGCCTTCCTCGTGGTGGTCGTCGGGCTGGCGCTCGGCGCCGGTCTGCTGATCATCTGGATCGGCCTGCCGGTGCTGGTCGGCACCCTCTTCTGCGCCCGTGGCCTGGCGACGCTGGAGCGGCGCCGGCTGCCCGCCGTGCTGGGGCGGACGCTCCCCCGCCCGGTCTACCGGCCGGTCGACCCGGCGCAGGGGCTGCCCCAGCGGATGGTCGCCCCGCTGCGCGAGCCGCAGTACTGGCTCGACGCCCTGCACGCCGTGCTGCACCTGGTCGTCTCGGTGGTCTCGTTCGCCGTCGTCGTGACCTGGTGCGCGGGCGCGCTCGGTGGTCTCGGCTACGCCGGCTGGGGATGGGCACTGCCGGAGGGGCCCGACTCCCAGGAGCTGCCCGAGCTGCTGGGTCTGGGCGAGGGACTGACGGTCCGCATCGTCTTCAACGCCGTCCTCGGGCTGGTCCTGCTGCTCACCCTGCCGCCGGTGACCCGGGCGATGGCGCTGCTGGAGGCCCAGCTGGGGCGCGCGCTGCTCACCTCCCGGGCCGGCACCCAGGCCGAGATCGGCCGGCTGTCCCAGGGCCGGGACGCCGCCGTGGCCGCCGAGGCGGTCGCGCTGCGGCAGCTGGAGCGCGACATCCACGACGGCCCGCAGCAGCGGCTGGTGCGGCTGAGCATGGACCTGCACCGGGCCCGCCGGATGATCGACACCGACCCCGAGGGCGCCCGCGCCACGCTGACCGAGGCGGCCGAGCAGACCCGGGAGACGCTGGAGGAGCTGCGGGCGCTGTCCCGCGGGATCGCCCCGCCGGTGCTCGCCGACCGCGGGCTCACCGCGGCGCTCACCGCGATCGCCGCCCGCTCCCCCGTCGCCGTCGACCTGGCCGTGTCGCTGCCGCTGGGGCAGCGCCTCCCCCCGGTCGTGGAGAACACCGCCTACTTCCTGGTCAGCGAGGCACTGGCCAACGTCGCCAAGCACAGCGCGGCCACCCTGGCCCGCGTCTCGGTCGACCTCGAGGACGACCGGCTGCGCGTGGAGGTCGAGGACGACGGCGCCGGCGGCGCGGTCCTCGCCCCCGGGCACGGCCTGGCCGGGCTGAGCGACCGGCTGCGTGCCGTGGACGGCGTGCTCACCGTGGACAGCCCCCGGGGCGGTCCCACCCGACTGATCGGAGAGGTCCCGTGCCGCTGAACCGGCCCATGCGCGTCGTGCTCGCCGAGGACTCGGTCCTGCTGCGCGAGGGGCTGGTCCGCCTGCTCGGCGAGGCCGGCACCGAGGTCGTGGCCGCGGTCGGTGACGGCCCGCACCTGGTGCGTGCGGTCGTCGAGCACCGCCCCGACGTCGCCGTCGTCGACGTCCGGATGCCGCCCACCCACACCGACGAGGGGCTGCGGGCCGCGGTCGAGGCGCGCCGGCTGGTGCCCTCGACGGCGGTGCTGGTGCTGTCGCAGTACGTCGAGGTCGCCTACGCCGACGAGCTGCTCGCCGACGGTGCCGGCGGGGTCGGCTACCTCCTGAAGGACCGGGTCGCCCAGGTCGAGCAGTTCCTCTCCGCCCTGGACGACGTCGTGGCCGGCGGCACCGTGCTGGACCCGCAGGTGGTCTCCCAACTGTTCGCCCGGCGGCGGCGCGACGACCCGGTGCGGTCGCTGTCCCCCCGCGAGCGGGAGGTGCTCGGGCTGATCGCCGAGGGCCACTCGAACACCGCGATCGCCCGGGAGCTGGTGGTCACGCCCGGTGCGGTGGAGAAGCACACCCAGCACATCTTCGCCAAGCTCGGTCTGGCCCAGGACGAGGACCAGCACCGCCGCGTGCTGGCGACCCTGGCCTACCTCCGCAGCTGACCGGTCGACGACGGGCCGCACCCGGCGGGGTCCTCCTCGCCGGGTGCGGCCCGTCGGCGTCCGGCGCCGTCCGCTCGTCGGGCTGACCGCCGCCGGGAGGGTCGGGCCGGCCCGACCCGCAGCGGCCAGCCAGCGGCACTGACCCGGGCACAGCGCTCCCACAGGCTCGAGGCAGAGACGCCGCACCCGCGGCGCCCGAGCCGGAAGGCGCCGCCGTGAGCGTGCCCGTGATGACAGCTCTGCCCTCCACGCCCGTCCACCGCCCACGACCGGACGGCGTCGTCGTCCGCATCGCCCGGTGGAGCGCCCGGCACCGCTGGACGGTGATCGCCCTGTGGGTGCTCGCGGTCGCGCTGGCCGTGGTGGCCGGCGGTGCGGCGGGGACGAGGACCCTGACCGATGCGCAGAGCGGCAGCGGGGAGTCCGGGCGCACCGACGTCGTCGTCGCCGACGCGGGCTTCCCCGACCCGCCGGTGGAGCAGGTGCTGGTGCAGACGCGGGACGGGTCGGCGCTCGGCACGGGCGGGGCGTCGGCCGCCGCCGACGTCGCCACCGCCGTCCGGGGGCTGGACGGCGTCGCCGCCGTCGGTGACGCGCTGCCGTCGGCCGACGGGACGGCGCTGCTCGTCCCGGTCACCCTGGACGTCGGCGGGCGCACCGGCACCAAGGCCGACGTCGCCGCCGAGGACGCCGTGCGCCCGGTCCTCGCCGCGGTCGCCGGGGTGCAGGACGCGCACCCCGACCTGCTGGTCACCGAGGCCGGCGACAGCTCGCTGGACGCCGTGGTCGGCACGCAGCTCGACGAGGACTTCCAGCGCGCTGAGCTGCTCAGCCTGCCGGTGACGCTGCTGATCCTGTTGGTGGCCTTCGGGGCGCTGCTGGCCGCCGGCGTGCCGGTGCTGCTCGGGCTCACCGCGGTGGGCGGCGCCCTGGGCCTGCTCGGGCTGGTCTCCCAGCTGAGCCCCGTCGACGCCAGCGCCTCCAGCGTCGTGCTGCTGATCGGCATGGCCGTCGGGGTCGACTACGCGCTGTTCTACGTCCGCCGGGTGCGCGAGGAGCGTCGGCACGGGGCGAGCACGTCGGAGGCGGTGGAGCGGGCCGCGGCGACGTCCGGGCGGGCCGTGCTCACCTCTGGCATCGCCGTCACCGTCGCCATGGCCGGCATGTACCTGGCCGGCAGCCCGGTCTTCACCTCCTTCGGCACGGGCACGATCCTCGTCGTCGTGGTGTCGGTGCTCGGCTCGCTGACCGTGCTGCCGGCCACGCTGGCACTGCTGGGCCGGGGCATCGAGCGGCCGCGGGTGCCGCTGCTGGGCCGGCTCGTGGGCCGCTCCGACGACAGCCGGGTGTGGGGCGCGATCGCCCGCCGGGTGGTCGCCCGCCCGGGGGTCGCGCTGGCCGTGGGCACCGGCGTCCTGCTGGCCGTGGCGGCCCCCGCGCTGGGGATGACGACGGCGCTTCCGGGCACGGAGTCGCTGTCGCGGGACAGCGAGGTGGTGCGCGCCTACGACGCGATCGCCGCGGCCTACCCGCAGCAGGGCAGCACCGACCAGGTCGCCGTGTGGCGCACCGACGGCGGCCCACTGGACACCGCCGCCGTGCAGGCCGCCGCGGCCGCGCTGACCGCGCAGCTGCCCGACCCCGCGGCGGCCGGCACCGTCGAGTTCAGCCCCGACGGCACCGTGGCCCGGCTGGCGGTCGCCAGCGCCGGGGACCCGGGCAGCGCGGACGCCGTCGCGGCGATGACGGCCCTGCGCGAGGACCTGGTGCCGGCCACCGTCGGGGCCCTGCCCGGCGTCACCACCGGCGTGACCGGGGCGACCGCGTTCACCGCCGACTTCGGCGGCACCATGGCCGACCGGCTGCCGCTGGTGATGGGCTTCGTGCTGGCCATCACCGTCGTCGTGCTCACCGTCGCCTTCCGCTCGCTGGCGGTCGCGCTCATCGCCGCCGTCCTCACCCTGCTGTCGGTGGGCGCGGCCTACGGGGTGCTCGTGCTGGTCTTCCAGGGCACCTGGGCCGAGGACCTGCTCGGGTTCACCTCGACCGGCGCGATCGTGTCCTGGCTGCCGCTGTTCCTCTTCGTCGTCCTGTTCGGGCTGTCGATGGACTACCACGTGTTCGTCGTCTCCCGGGTGCGGGAGGCGGCCGTGAGCGGTCAGCCGATGCGCCAGGCCGTCGTCACCGGGATCAGCCGGTCGGCCGGGGTGGTCACCAGCGCCGCAGTGGTGATGGTCGCGGTGTTCAGCATCTTCGCGACGCTGTCGCTGCTGCAGTTCAAGCAGCTGGGCGTGGGCCTGGCGGTCGCCGTGCTGATCGACGCCACGCTGGTGCGCGGGGTGCTGCTGCCGGCGGTGATGGCGCTGCTGGGCGACCGCACCTGGTGGCTGCCGCGCCGGCTGCACCGGCTGCCCGCGGCCTCCCACTGACCGGGCGGGGCGGAACTGGTTGGCGGAGCGTCGTACCGGGCCGGTAGACAGCACCCGTGACCGAACCAGCCGACCAGCTCCGCCCGATCACGGCCGAGGAGTGGCCCCGGTTCATCCGGGCCATGAACACCACCTTCGGCGTCGAGTCCAGCGGCCCGTTCCTCGACGAGCCCTCACCGCTCGCCGAGCTGGACCGGAGCCTGGCGCTCTTCGACGGCGACCGGGTGGCGGCCACCTCCGGCATCTACAGCCTGGAGATGTCCGTCCCCGGCGCCGTCGTCCCCACCGCAGGGGTCACCTGGGTGACCGTCTCCCCCGACCACCGGCGGCAGGGCGTGCTGACGGCGATCATGCGGCGGCAGCTGGCCCAGGTGCAGTCGGACGGCCGGGAGCCGGTGGCGGCGCTGTGGGCCGCGGAGTCCTCGATCTACGGCCGGTTCGGGTACGCCCCGGCCACCTGGCGCGGCGGCTGGACCGGGCGCACCGAGCGACTGCGGCTGCGCCCGGACGTCGACTGCGGCACCGGCACGGTGGCCGTGGTGGACCTCGACCGGTTCCGCCCGGCCGCCGTCGCGCTGCACGAGCAGGTCCGGCGCTCCGTCCCCGGCAACCTGGCCCGCGACGAGCGGTGGTGGGACCGGGTGCTGTTCGAGCGCCCCGCCGAGGGCGGCACCCCCCGGCAGCACGTGCTGCACACCGAGACCGACGGCACCGTCACCGGCTACGCGACGTACCGGGTGAAGGCCGACTGGACCGACACCGGCGAGCCCGAGGGCGTGCTGACCGTCGGCGAGGTGCGCGCTGCCACCCCGGCCGCCTACGCCGCGCTGTGGCGGTTCCTGCTGGGCATCGACCTGGTGCGCACCGTCGACGCCCCCTACGCCTCCGCCGACGACCCGCTGCGCCACCTGCTCGCCCAGCCGCGCGCCCTGCACGCCCGCCCGGTCGACGCGCTGTGGGTGCGGCTGGTCGACGTGGGCCGGGCCCTGTCGGCCCGCCGCTACCCGGCGCGGATCGACCTGGTCATCGAGGTGCGCGATCGGTTCTGTGACTGGAACGACGGGCGCTGGCACGTCTGGGGCCACCCGTCGGGTGCCTTCTGCGACCGCACCGACCGCGACCCCGACCTGGTCGTCGACATCGAGGCGCTGTCGGCGGCCTTCCTCGGCGGGGTCTCGCTGGCCTCGCTGCAGGCCGCCGGCCGGGTCACCGAGATCAGCCCGGGGGCGGTCATCGCCGCCTCGACCGCCTTCAGCTGGCCCGTCACGCCCTGGTGCCCCGACCAGTTCTAGAAGGGCCCCCTTGCCCCCCGCCACTCGCAAGCTCGCGGCGGGACCCTGCAAGGGGGCCGACTGCGGTGGGCGTGGGGCGCCACTGACTGGGGCGGGTGCCGTCCCACTCGGCTAGCTGGGGCGGGTGCCGTCCCACTCGTCGAGTGGGGCGCAGTGCCAGCGCCACGAGGTGACCGGGTCCTGGCCGGGCAGTTCGCCGCGGCCGGTGGCCCAGAGCAGCGCCGCCCACGGGTCGGTGTCGTCCGGGGCCCAGGGGAACAGCCGGACCCGGACGGCGTCGGCCAGCGCGGACGGTGGCGCCCAGTCCAGTCCCTGGTCCTCGGCGACGTCGCCGGCGTGCAGCAGCATCTCGGCGCAGCCCATCCCGGCGAAGCCGGACGCGTCGGCCAGACCCCAGTCGTGGAACCCGCGCTCGTCCGGGCCGGCGGCGTCCACCACGCGGGCGAGCACCTCGGTGGCGGCACGCAGCTGGGTGAGCACCTCGGCCAGCTCGGCGTCCGGCCGGCGCACCAGGTCGAAGGCCGTCGCCTCGTCCACCCCGGCCACGAGGTCGGCGGCGTACCAGGTCAGGCACGAGGTGATGTGCGCGGCCACGCCGACGACGTCGGTGCCCAGGGTGGGCACCGACGCCGTGCCGTCGGGGACGCGGGCGAAGAGCTCCTGCACGGCGGCCCCCGCCGCCCGCAGGTCGTCGCCGGTCACCGCCGGGCCGTCAGGGTGCGGGGGTCGGCGACTCGCCGGAGACGCCCTTGCGGTCCCGCTCGTAGTCGCTGAGCAGGGCGATCCGGCGCACGTGCCGGGCCTCGCCGCTGAACGGCTCGTGCAGGAAGATCTTCACCAGCTCGGTGGCCTCCTCGACGCTGTGCTGCCGGTTGCCCACCGCCGCGACGTTCGCGTCGTTGTGCTGCCGGGCCAGCATCGCGGTGCTGCCGTTCCAGATCAGGGCGGCGCGGACGCCGGGCACCTTGTTGGCGGCGATCTGCTCCCCGTTGCCCGAACCGCCGATGACGACGCCCAGGCTGCCGGGCTCGATCACGACCCGCTCGCCCACGGCGAAGCAGAACGGCGGGTAGTCGTCCTGGGGGTCGTAGTCGAAGGCGCCGCAGTCGACGGGCTCGTAGCCCTCGTCGGCGAGCACCTGCATCAGGTGGGACTTCAGTTCCAGACCGGCGTGGTCGGTGCCGATGAAGACGCGCATGCCCCGATCCTGCCAGCACCGGTGGCAGGCTGGCCCGGTGGCGGTGCTCGGGGTGGACGGCTGGCAGCTGGGCTGGGTCGGCGCGCGCCTGGAGGGCCGCGCGGTGCAGCTGCTCGACCTGCGCACCGTGGCGGACGTGCTCGCCGTCCCCGACGTCGAGGTGATCGGCATCGACATGCCGATCGGGCTCTCGGAGGACGGCGTCCGGCGGTGTGATGTCGACGCCCGGGAGCTGCTGAGGTCGTTCGGAGCGGCCAGCTCGGTCTTCCCCGCGCCGGTGCGTGCCGTCCTGGCCACCGACGACTACGCCGAGGCCCGGCGGCTGTCCCGGGCGGCCACCACTCCCCCGCGCGCGCCGTCCGCGCAGACCTTCCAGCTGGTCCGCTCCATCCGCGCGCTCGACGACGCCCTCGGCGACCCGCCCACCGAGCGGGTCGTCGAGGTGCACCCCGAGCTCGCCTTCCGTATCGGCCTCACCGGCGTCCCCGACCGCAAGGGCACCGCCCGCGGCACGCTCCAGCGACTCGCCGCACTCCGCACCGGCATGGACGTCGAGGCCGCGCTGGCCGAGGCGCCGGTCGGCGTCCCGATGGTCGACGCGCTGGACGCCTGCGCGGCCGCCTGGTCGGCCCAGCGGATCGCCGACGGCACCGCCGAGTGCGTCGGCGACGGCACGCGCGACTCCCGCGGCCGGCCGATGCGGATCTGCTGGTGACCGCCGGCTGGCGCGAGGTCGGCGACCGGGTGTTCGTCCGGCGGCACCGCGAGCTGGACCTCAACTGCGGCCTGGTCGTCGGCGACGGCGCCTGCCTGGTGGTCGACACCCGGTCGCACCTGGGTGAGGGGCAGGCGCTGGCCGAGGCGGTGCGGACGGTGACCGGGCACCCGTGGACGGTGGTCAACACCCACGCCCACCACGACCACTGCTTCGGCAACGCCGCGTTCCGCCCGGCACCGGTCTGGGCCAGCCGCCGGTGCGCCGAGGCGCTGGCGGCCACCGGCGAGCTGCAGCGGGCCGAGGTCGTCACCGGCCTGCGCGCCGACGGCGACCCGGCGGCCGAGCTGGTCGCCACCGCGCCGATCGACGGCCCTGACCACCTCGTCGACGGCGCGGCCGTGCTCGACGTCGGCGGCCGGGCGGTGCGCCTGCGCCACCTGGGCCGCGGGCACACCGACGGCGACCTGGTGGTGGCGGTCGACGACGTCGTGTTCGCCGGCGACCTGGTCGAGGAGGGCGCTCCCCCGGCGATGGAGGACGCCTTCCCGCTGGAGTGGGCCGGCACCCTCACCGCGCTGCTGGCCGCGGTGGCCGGTCCGGTGGTGCCCGGGCACGGCGCGGTGGTCGACGCCGGCTTCGTGGCCGCCCAGCGTGACGAGCTGGCCCGGCTGGCGCGGTGGCTGACCGAGCCCGGCGCGCCCCCGGCGTTCGACGAGCAGACCCGCGCGGTCGCGTCGGCCCGGGTCGGGGGCCCGCACTGAGCCTGCGACGTGTGCGGGGACCCGGGTCCCCGCGCTAACCCAGCCGGCGGGCCAGCGGCAGCGGCAGGACCCGCAGCAGCCCGGCGACCGGCCGCCACGGCCACTCCGGCACGTAGGCGCGCACCGGCTCGCGCTCGATCGCCGCGGTCAGCGCGGTGACGCCGGTGTCGAGGTCCACGGTGAACGAGCCGCGCCGTCCGGTGTTCAGGTCGGTCGCGATGAACCCGGGGTGCACGGTGGTGACCCGGATGCCGCGGGTGGCCCGGTCGGCGAGCAGGTCGGCGCGGATGCCCTCGGCGAGCACCGCGTCGGCGGCCTTGGACGCGGCGTAGGCCGTGCGGGTGCCGCCCATGCCGCGGACCCCGGCGACGGAGGAGACGACCACCAGGTGGCCGGCGCCCTGCGCGCGGAACAGCGCGACGGCGGCCTCGCAGCAGGCGTGCGTGCCCAGCACGTTGGTGACCAGCACCTGCCGGTTGGGCCGCGGGTGGCCGGTGCCGACCGCGGTGCCCTTGCCCAGCCCGGCGTTGGCGATGAACCGGTCCAGCCCGCCGAGCTCGGCGGCCAGCCGCGGCACGACCTCGGCCACGGCGTCCGGGTCGTCGACGTCCAGCGGGGCGAGCACCACCCGGACACCGGGGTGCCGGGTGACCAGCTCGTCGCGCAGGGCCTCCAGCCGGTCCTGCCGCCGGGCCACCAACGCGAGGTCGCGACCCCGGGCGGCGAACCGCCGGGCCATGCCGGCACCGAGCCCGGCGCTCGCACCGGTGATGAGGATCCGCTGCCGGACCGGGGGCCTCGCCATCGGCCCAGCATGCCGCCGATGGAGTCCCAGCGCTCGGTTCCTGCAGCGCTGGGACTCCATCAGCGGGTGGTTCAGCGGGTGCCGAGGAGCTCCAGGGCGTCGGCGGGCACCGAGGACATGTCCGGGTCGGCGGTGCGGGTGCGCTTGAGCTCCCAGAAGTCCGGCAGGCCGGCCAGCAGCACGGCGCCGTCGAAGGCCCGGCCGGCGTCCTCACCGGTCGGGACCTTGCTGATCACGGGGCCGAAGAAGGCGACGCCGTCGACGTGGACGATCGGGGTCCCGACGTCCTCGCCCACCGGGTCCATGCCCTCGTGGTGGCTCTTCTCCAGCGCCTCGTCGTACTCGGTCGAGCCGGCGGCCTGGGCGAGCTCGGCGGGCAGGCCGACCCGCTCGAGCGCCGGGGCGATGACCTCGTCGATGTCCAGCTTGTCGTGGTGCCGCAGCGTGCCCATGGCGGTGTAGAGGTCGGCGAGCACCCCCTCGCCGTGCTCCTGGACGGCGGCGGTGAGCACCCGCACCGGTCCGATCGCCTTGGCCATCATCTCCTGGTACTGCTCGGGGAGGTCGCGGCCGCGGTTGAGCACCGACAGGCTCATCACGTGCCAGTGCAGGTCGATGTCGCGCACCTTGGCGGCCTCGAGCACCCAGCGGCTGGTCAGCCACGCCCAGGGGCACAGCGGGTCGACCCACACGTCGACGCGGGCGCTGGTGCGTGCGGTCTGCACGGTCTCGGTCATGGGGTGCCTCTCGATCGGTGGACGGGGGCTCGCAGCCGCGCGCGAGCCGGTCATCGGTTGCGCCAAGTCGGGTCGCCGTCCCGGCATTCCCGCCGCCCGCCATGACCACACCGCGGAACCCGTCGGTGCCGCATGGGAGGCTCCGGGTGTGGCAGTCCCCAATCTGACTCGTGACGACGCCGCGGCTCGCGCCGCGCTGCTGACCGTCTCCAGCTACGACCTCTTCCTCGACGTCACCGACGGCCACGGCCATCCCGGTGAGGACACGTTCCGGTCGGTCACCACCGTCCGCTTCGAGGCCCGCACACCGGGCGCGGACACGTTCATCGACCTGGTCGCCGAGCGCATCAACTCCGCCACGCTCAACGGCGTCGAGCTGGACCTCAGCGGCTACACCGTCGACGACGGGCTCGCGCTGCCCGGGCTCGCCGCGACCAACGAGCTCGTGGTCGACGCCGACTGCCGCTACTCCCGCAGCGGGGAGGGCCTGCACCGGTTCGTCGACCCGGAGGACTCCCAGGTCTACCTGTACACGCACTTCGAGCCGGCCGAGGCAGCGAAGATGTTCGCCTGCTTCGACCAGCCCGACCTCAAGTCGGTGTTCACCGTGCACGTCACCGCGCCGTTCGACTGGCAGGTCGTGAGCAACACCGGCGACCGCACCATCGAGGCCGGTGAGGCCGGCTCCCAGCTGGTGCACTTCACCCCGACCAAGCGGATCTCCACCTACCTGGTCGCCCTCGTCGCCGGCCCCTACGCCCGGGTCACCGACCTGCACGACGGCATCCCGCTGGGCATCTACTGCCGCGCGTCGCTGGCCCAGCACCTGGACCCCGACGAGATCTTCGCCGTCACCAAGGCCGGGTTCGACTTCTACCACCGGGTGTTCGACTACCCGTACCCGTTCGACAAGTACGACCAGCTCTTCGTGCCGGAGTTCAACGCCGGAGCGATGGAGAACGCCGGAGCGGTGACGTTCCTGGAGGACTACGTCTTCCGGTCCAAGACCAGCCGGGCCCGCTACGAGCGGCGCGCGGAGACGATCCTGCACGAGCTGGCCCACATGTGGTTCGGCGACCTGGTCACCATGCGCTGGTGGGACGACCTGTGGCTCAACGAGTCCTTCGCCACCTACATCTCCACGCTGTGCCAGTCCGAGGCCACCGAGTACACGACGGCCTGGACGACGTTCGCCAACACCGAGAAGAGCTGGGCCTACGCCCAGGACCAGCTGCCCTCGACCCACCCGATCGCCGCCGACATGGTCGACGTCGCCGCGGTCGAGGTGAACTTCGACGGGATCACCTACGCCAAGGGCGCCTCGGTGCTCAAGCAGCTGGTCGCCTACGTGGGCCGCGACGAGTTCCTGGCCGGCGTGCGCCGCTACTTCCGCAAGCACGAGTACGGCAACACCGTGCTCACCGACCTGCTGACCGAGCTGTCGGAGGCCTCCGGCCGCGACCTGTCCGACTGGTCGGCGCAGTGGCTGCAGACCAGCCAGGTCAACACGCTGCGCCCGGTGTTCAGCCTCGACGACGACGGCCGGTACGCCTCCTTCGCCATCGAGCAGACCGCCGTCCCCGAGCACCCGGTCCTGCGCCGGCACCGGCTGGCGGTCGGGCTGTACAGCTCCGGCCCCGACGGCCTGACTCGCTCCCACCGGGTCGAGCTGGACGTCGACGGCGCGAGCACCGAGGTCAGCGAGCTCGTCGGTCACCCGGCCGCGGACCTGGTGCTGGTCAACGACGACGACCTGACCTACGCCAAGCTGCGGCTCGACGAGCGGTCACTGGCCACCCTGCGCAGCGACATCGGGTCGCTCCCGGACTCCCTCCCCCGCGCGCTGTGCTGGTCGGCGGCCTGGGACATGACCCGCGACGGCGAGCTGCCGGCCCGCGAGTGGGTCCAGCTGGTCCTGGCCGGTGTGGACGCCGAGACCGAGATCAGCGTCGTCCAGTCGCTGCTGGCGCGCGTGCAGTCTGCGCTGGCCAACTACGTCGACCCGTCCTGGGCGCCCACCGGCTGGACCCTGCTCGGTGACAAGGCGTTGGCCTCGCTGTCCAGCGCCGAGCCGGACAGCGACGCCCAGCTGCAGTGGTCGCGCACCCTGGCCGCCGCCGCGCGCAGCGACGAGCACGTCGCCGCGCTCCGCGGGCTGCTCGACGGGTCGCTGGAGGTCGAGGGGCTCACCGTCGACGCCGACGCGCGCTGGTCGTTCCTGCAGGGGCTGGTCGCCATCGGCGCCGCCGGTGACGCCGAGATCGACGCCGAGTCCGCCCGCGACGCCACCGCCACCGGTGTCCGCCGCACGGCCACCGCCCGGGCGCTGCGGCCCACCGAGGCCTCCAAGGCCGAGACCTGGGACCGGGCGTTCACCGACGAGTCGATCCCCAACGCCGTGCACGAGGCGATGGTGGCCGGCTTCTGGCACCCGGCGCAGCAGGAGCTCACCGCCCCTTACGTGCAGCGGTACTTCGCCGACATCAGCGGGCTGTGGGAGCGGCGCCCCGGCGAGATCGCGAAGAACGCGGTCGAGTACCTGTTCCCCAAGGTCATCGCCGAGGAGACCCTCGCCGCCGCCGACGAGTGGCTGACCGACGAGTCCGCCCCGCCGCCGCTGCGCCGGCTGGTCAGCGAGGGCCGGGACGGCGTGGCCCGCGCCCTCTGGGCCCGCAAGCGGGACGCCTCCGCCTGACCTGGCTGCCCCACGACGGGCCCGGGACGCACCTGCGTCCCGGGCCCGTCGTGCGTCCCGGCCCGGGACGCAGGCGCGGCCCTGTGCCCGCGGCGGAGACCGGGACGCGCCGCCCGACGGGCCCGGAGCCGGCGGGTCGGCCGTTGCTCCTGGAGGCGGTGGACCCACAGGGCCCAGGACCGGGCCCGTCCTGGGCTGCTGGCGTTCGCCGCCCCCTGATCGCAGGGGGCGAGAACGACACAAGCCCCGCCTCCCGGCAATCCCGGGAGGCGGGGCCTGTCGGCCCCCTCGCAGGGACCCGCCACGAGCGTGCGAGTGATGGGGGGCGAGGGGTCCTTCGTCAGTGACCGCGGCGCGCGGGGTGGCCTGCGGAGTCCGACAGCTGGCGGAAGCCGTTGACGATGGCCCCGACCAGGTCGCCGGAGCCGAGCCGGTTGGTCATCGACAGCACGGCGAGGGCGCACGCGCGGTCGGGCAGCCGGCGGGCGGCGGAGGTGCCGGTGACGATCTCCAGCACCCGCTGCCCGGGCGAGATGGCGACCAGGACGCCGTTGCTGACGTCGCCGCCGGAGCGCTGGTGCATGTCCTCGACGGTGGCGCGGGTGTCGCGGCCCAGGTCGCCGATGTACAGGGTGAACCGGAGGCCGGTCTCCTTCGTCGACATGGTCAGCGCCTCGTCGATGCGCGCCAGGTCGCGGTAGGAGAACAGCCCGATGTTGGCGTCGTCGACGACGGAGTTCGCGGTGTCCTTCGTCGAGGTGTGGCCGGCGTCCGGCGACTGCTGCGGATGGGCCTGTGCCTGCAACGACGACGACATCGGGGAACGGTCTCCGGAGGACGAAGGAGTGGACGAGATCGCGGTGCTCACCGGGTCACCAGGTCCCGCGCGCGCCGCCGGCGGCGCTGCGCCGCGGTGCGTCGACCTCGTGGGTGTGCGGGTGCTCGCCCAGGGCCAGCGCGGCGGCGGTCGCGCCGACGCCGGAGGTCAGGGCACGGGCACCGGTGTGACCGGCCTCGGCGCCGTGGGCGTCGTGGTGGTCACCGGTGACCGGCAGGCCTGGGATGTCGGGGTGCGGCTCGTACCAGACGGGCTCGTGGTCCCACGGCTGACCGGGCTTGTACCTGGCCGGGCCCTTGCCGCGACCGGGGATCAACGTGACCGCCGCGAACAGCAGCACGACCACGAGCGGGATGGCGGCGTAGATGAGCAGGGTCTCGAGCACGGGCATGGGCGCAATCTACCGGGGCCGGTGCGCACCGGCCCGGCAGGATCACCACATGGCGGGATGTCGCTGCGCCCACGGCCGGGCCGCCTCCAGCTGCGCGGACAGCGACACGAGCGTGGCCTCGTCGGCGGGCCGCCCGACCAGCATCGTGCCGATCGGCAGCCCCTCGGGCGTCCACCACAACGGCACGCTGACCGCGGGCTGACCGGTGACGTTGTAGACCGCTGGGAAGGCCGCGTACTGCACCTGCCGGGCGAAGTCCGTGGCGCCGTCGTCGCCGAACCAGCCCACCGGCCGCGGGGGCATCGTGCAGATCGGGGCGAGCAGGACGTCGAGGTCGGCGGTCGCCTGGACGAACCGGCGGGAGAACACCCGCAGCGTGGCCATCGCCGCCATGGCGTCGCGCGCGGAGAGGGCCAGGCCCCGCTCCCGCAGGTACCGGGTGAGCGGGCGGAGCTGGTCGACCTGCCCCGGCCCGACCGGCAGCGTCGTCGCCGACAGCGCCCACACCACCTCGAACGCCGGGAACACCTCCGGCGTCAGCGGGGTCTCCGGCAGGTCGACCACCTCGTGGCCCAGGTCGGCCAGCAGCGCGGCGGCGTCCTCGAAGGCCGCCCGCACCTGCGGGTCCAGCTCGATCCCGGACATCCCGGAGTCCAGCTGGCGCCCGATCCGCAACCGTCCCGGTGCCCGGTCGGTGTGCCCGAGGAAGGTCTCCCCCGCCGGCAGCGGCGCCGCCCAGAACGGGTCGCCGGGCACCGGGCCGGCCATGGCGTCGAGCATCGCGGCGGCGTCCCGGACCGTGCGGGCCAGCGGGCCGTGCACCCCCAGCCCGGTGACCTCGTTGCCCAGCGGCGCGCTGCTCACCCGGCCGCGGCTGGGCTTGATGCCGAACAGCCCGTTGATGCCGGCGGGGATGCGGATGGACCCGCCGCCGTCGGAGCCCTGCGCGAAGGGCAGCAGCCCAGCGGCGACTGCGGCGGCGGCCCCACCGCTGGACCCGCCCGCCAGCAGCGAGGTGTCCCAGGGGCAGCGGGCCGGGCCGGCGAGGGCGTTGTCGGTGTAGCAGGGGAAGCCGAACTCCGGCGTGTTCGTCTTGCCCAGGCTGATGGTGCCGGCCGCGGCCAGCTTGGCGACCACGGCGTCGTCGAAGGACGGCACGAAGTCGGCCAGCACGGCCGACCCGAACGTGGTGCGCACCCCGGCGGTGTTGTTGAGGTCCTTGATCGCGGTGGGCACCCCGTGCAGCGGCGGCAGCTCGGCGCCGTCGAGCACCGCCCGGTCGGCAGCGGCGGCCACGGCCAGCGCCCGCTCGGGGGTGACGGTGAGGAAGGCGCCCAGCTCGGCGTCCAGCGCCTCGATCCGGTCCAGGGAGTGCTGCACCAGCTCGGTCGGGCTCACCTCGCGCGCCCGGACGGCGGCGGCCTGCTCCAGCGCGGTGAGGTCGTGCAGCTGCGTGCCGGTCGACGGGGTCACGACCGGACGCTAGCGGGTGATCACCACGGGCCCACGGCGGTCACCCCGCCGCCGTGACCGCCACGGGCCCGGGGTGATCACGAGGGCACCGGCGGCCGGGGCGAGGACGCCCGGGCACGGGACGACGTCCGCCGGACGCGAACGGCGACGTGAGCTGGGCGCGAGAGCGCGTCCGCCGGGCACGGACGGCGACATGAGCCGGGTGCGGACGGGGCGTCCGCCGGGCGCGGACGGCGACGTGAGCCGGGTGCGGACGGCACGTCCGCCGGGCGCGGCCGCCGGACGCGACGGCGGACGCGGACGGCGACGTGAGCCGCGCGGGGATGCCGGACGCGCAGGAGTCAGACAGGCAGGTCGGGACGGCGAGGTGGCGCGGCCGCGGACGGCGGCGTGGGCCGGTCGTGGCCGGCGGCCCGGGGCGGGCGACCATGACGGCGTGGACCTCTCCCGCGCCGCCGCCGTCGCCGCCGACGCCACCGACCCGCTGGCCGGGTTCCGGTCCCGCTTCACCGGCACGGACGACGACGGGCCGGGCCGCCAGCTGTACCTCGAC
This sequence comes from Modestobacter sp. L9-4, assembly GCF_019112525.1. Classification (NCBI taxonomy): domain Bacteria; kingdom Bacillati; phylum Actinomycetota; class Actinomycetes; order Geodermatophilales; family Geodermatophilaceae; genus Modestobacter; species Modestobacter sp. L9-4. The sequence continues at coordinate 3,570,949 of NZ_CP077800.1, read as the reverse complement.
GGCAACTCCCTGGGCCGGCTGCCGGTCGACACCCCGGCCGCGGTCGCCCGCGTGGTGGAGCAGGAGTGGGGCCGCGGGCTGGTGGGCTCCTGGGGCGGCTGGGTGGAGCAGTCGAGGCGGATCGGCGACGTCCTGGCCACTGGTGTCCTGGGGGCGCGGCCCGGCGAGGTGCTGATCAGCGACACCACCAGCGTCGACCTCTACAAGCTGCTGGTCGCCGCCGTCGACGCCCGTCCGGGTCGGGACGTGCTGGTCTGCTGCGCCGACGACTTCCCCACCGACCGGTACGTCGTGGCCGGGGTGGCCGAGCAGCGCGGGCTGACCGTGCGCTCGGTGGAGGCGCACGTCGACGAGGGGCTCGACCTCGCGGTGCTGGCGGAGGCGCTGGACGAGCGGGTCGCCGTCCTGGTGCTGTCGCAGGTCGCCTACCGGTCGGGTGCGTTGGTCGACATGGCCGCGGTGACCCGGCTGGCCCGTGAGCGCGGCGCCCTGGTGCTCTGGGACCTCAGCCACGGCGCCGGCGCCGTGCCCGCCGACCTCACCGCGGTCGGCGCCGACCTGGCCGTGGGCTGCACCTACAAGCACCTCAACGGCGGCCCGGGCGCCCCGGCGTTCCTGTACGTGCGCCGCGAGCTCGCCGACCAGCTGCGCCAGCCCATCTGGGGCTGGTTCGGGGCGCGCGACCAGTTCGCCATGGGCCCGGCCTACGACCCGGCCGAGGGCGTCGACCGCTTCGCCGTCGGCACTCCCCCGGTGCTGGCGATGGCCGCGGTCGAGGTGGGCGCCCGGCTGACCGCGGAGGCCGGCATCGACGCCATCGCGGCCAAGGGCCGGGCGCTGACCGACCTGGTGGTGGCGCTGGCCGACGAGTGGCTGGCCGGGCACGGCGTCGCGGTCGCCAGCCCCCGGGACGGCGCCCGCCGCGGCGCGCACGTGTCGCTGGCCCACCCCGCCGCCTGGCAGCTGACCCAGGCGCTCATCGCGCGCGGCGTCGTCCCGGACTTCCGGACGCCGGACCGGTTGCGCCTCGGGCCCGCACCGCTGTACACCCGCTTCGTCGACGTCTGGGACGCGATGGACCGGCTGCGCACGGTGCTCACCGACCGCTCCTACGAGGCGTACCCGACCGAGCGCAGCCGGGTCACCTGAGGAAGGACCCCGTCCGTGGGGACGGGGCACGGACGACCGGGAGGAACTGCGTGACCCAGCTGCTGAAGGTGCAGAACTTCACCGTCTCGAGCGACGGCTTCAGTGCCGGGGACGGGCAGAGCCTGGAACGGCCCTTCGGCCACGCCGACCCCGGGGCGCTCATGCGGTGGGCGTTCGGCACGGCCAGCTTCCCCGCCCGTACCGCCCCCGGCGGCAGCCGCGGGCTCGACGACCACCTGGTCCGCGACTTCGGCCACGGCATCGGCGCCGAGATCATGGGTCGCAACAAGTTCGGCCCGCAGCGCGGCCCGTGGACCGACGAGGAGTGGCGGGGCTGGTGGGGTGACGAGCCGCCGTTCCACACGCCGGTGTTCGTGCTGACCCACCACCCACGGCCGTCGTTCACGCTGTCGGACACGACGTTCCACTTCCTCGACGGCACACCTGCCGAGGTCCTGACCCGGGCGCGCGAGGCCGCGCAGGGCCTCGACGTCCGGCTGGGTGGCGGGGCGTCGGTGGTCCGGCAGTTCCTGGACGCCGACCTGGTCGACACCCTGCACGTGGCCGTCCACCCGGGGATCGAGCTGGGCTCGGGGTCGCGGCTGTGGCACTCACCCGACGAGCTGCTCGACCGCTTCCACCGGGACGTCGTCCCGAGCCCCAGCGGGGTGGTGCACCACCTGTTCTGGCGCAGGTGAGTCAGCGCGCGGTGGCGAAGACGACCAGGTCCTCCGTCGTCGCGCCCGACCCCAGCGGGGTGAGGCAGGTGATGAGCACCAGCCGGCCGGGGACCGCCTCCCACACCTCGGCCGACCCGGCGAGCTCGGCGGTGCCGTACCGGGCGCTGCGGTCGACGGTGTAGTCGACGGTGCCCCCGGGGGTGCTGACCGAGACGACGTCCCCCGCGGCCAGCGCGGAGTCCCGGTGGTCGGGGGTCAGCAGCGGGTCGAAGCCGGAGCTGCCGCGGCTGGTGGAGTGCGCCGCCAGGTAGATCGTGTTCTCGGCCTCCCCGGCCGCGCCCACGGGCTCGCCGTAGGGCTGCACCCAGTAGGCCGCGGTCAGCAGCGGGGGGTCGATCACGCCGTCCGGCGCCGACAGGGGCAGCACCGGCAGGTCCAGACCCACCGCGTCGACCTGCACGTGCACCGCCGAGGACGGCGTCGTCCAGGCGGTCGCGGTGGTCCGGGGCAGCGTGGTCGCCCCCGGTGGGGCACCGGAGGGCACCGCCCCCGTCGCGCCGGCGACCACGCCCTGCGCCGCTGTCCCGACCTCGGGCACCGCGCCGCCGGCGGACAGGCCGACCGCGAGGGCGACCGCCCCGGCGGCGCCCAGGACGGCGCACCCGCCCAGCGCCGCCGTCCGCCTGCCCGGCCGCCGCACGTCAGTCCTGCGCGGCGGGTGCTGGGCGGCGGCGCGGCCGGAGGACCACGGCCGCACCCAGGCCGGCGGCCAGGACCGCCGCACCACCCAGTGCGACGAGCCCCGGCGAGCTGCCGGGTGCCGGCTCGGTCCAACCGGTGTTCGACGCCAGTCCCGGGTTGAGCACCGGGACGACGGCGGGCACAGCCGGGGGCGCGACGACAGGTGCGACGACGGGCGCGGCGGCGACCGGTGCCGACACGTCCAGGGTCAGCACGACGACCGAGGAGGGCCCGGTCAGGCCGTCGCCCTCGAACACCGCGAGCTCGTACTCCCCGGCCGCGGTGTCCGCCGGCAGCGTGACCTCCACGCCCTCGGCCGTGACCGTGACCGGCAGCAGCCCGTCCACGATCGGCTCGGCACCGATCTCCTCGGTGACGGGCTCGGCGGGCTCCGCGGCAGCGGCGACCACCTCGTCGACGGACCGGGCGGCCTCGGCCACCCGGGCCATCGACTCCTCGGCGGCGGGGGCGGTCAGCGGTTCGTCGACGGCCTCGGGCAGCTCGGCCAGCGTGCCGACCATGCCGGCCCACCCGTAGGTGGTGTCCTCGTCGTCGGTCCCCGGGTCGGCGGCGGCGAGCGCCCCGTCGGCCCAGCCCTGCGCGTGCCCCTCGGCGTAGTCCGCGTCGTACTCGGCGTCCGTCCCCGCCTCGGTCGCGTCGTACCCGGGTCCACGTGCCGGGACGTAGGTCGTGCCCGGGACGGCGTCGAAGCCCGCCTCGTACCCGTCGTCGTAGCCGTCGGAGAAGCCGTACCCGCCCTCGTCGACCAGCTCGGGGTCCAGCGGGGTCAGCGCGACGCCGACGTCGGTGAGCGTGCCCAGCCCCAGCGTGCGCAGCAGGGAGTCCGCCGGGACGGTGAGGCCCACCGTCGTGCCGGCGAGGACCGGGTACGGCGGGCAGTCGGCCGGGCCGGCGAACAGGTCGAGGGCGCAGGGCACCGACGAGTAGGCGGACAGCTGCGGGGCCAGCGGCACCACCGCGGCGCCGGTGCCGGTGAACTGGAGGAAGTAGTAGAGATCGCCGACGCGGATGCCCGGGTCGGCGGCGGTGAGGCCCTCGACGCTGAGCACGCCCGCCGAGCCGGTCCCGTCGTCGGCGGGCAGGGCGACCCGGCTGGCCCCGTCCCCGAGGTCGGTCACGTCCAGCCGGTCGGCACCGTCAGCGTCGGAGGACAGCGTCCGGGCCGGCTCCTCGTCGTCCGGGGAGCCGGTCTGCAGGACGACGACGGCGTCGGCGCTGTCGAGTCCGGCGGGCAGCTGCAGCTCCACGGCGCCACCCCATGGCACCTCGACCGGGGTGGACCCGTCCCCGGACTCGTCCTCGACCGGGACCTCGGCGTAGTTCTCCGCCGGCACGAGGAAGACCTCGACCTGCGGCGGGGACAGCGGGACGGTCAGCCCCGCGGCGGCGCCGGCCGGCGCCGTGCCCAGGGCGAACACCACCAGGGCGGCCAGCGAGCCGACGACGGCGCGCGGCAGCGCGCGGGGCAGGGTGCTCGGGGACACGGGGACGCCTCTCGACCGCGGCGTACGACACGCCGACGCGGCGAAAGGTAGGGCACGACCGGCCCCGCCCCGACCTGCGACGCGCCTGTGTGACCCCTGTGACTCGACGTCGCCCGAACCCCGTGCACCGCCCCATCGCTGGCCTGCCGGCGATGGGGCCTCTCGTCAGGCGCTGACCTGCTCGGGCATCCCCAGCCACTCGCGCCAGCGCGGGTCGACGGTGCGGTGCCCGAGCAGCCGCCAGGCAGCGCCGCTGGGTGCGCGGGGTGGCTGCGGCAGCGTCCAGCCCATCTCCGCCAGCGACCGGTCGGCCTTGACGTGGTTGCACCGCCGGCAGGCGGCCACCACGTTGTCCCAGCTGTGGGTGCCACCCCGGCTGCGCGGCACCACGTGGTCGATGCTGGTCGCCGAGGCGCCGCAGTAGACGCAGGTGGAGGAGTCGCGGGTGAACACCGCCCGGCGCGACAGCGGCACCTGCACCGGGAACGGCACCCGCACGTAGCGGGTCAGCCGCACCACGACCGGCACGGCGACGGTGACCCGTTCGGCGTGCACCTCGTCGTCGCCGTCGTCGACGCTCTCGGCCTTGGCGGCCAGCACCAGCACGATCGCGCGGCGGCTGGACACCACGGTCAACGGCTCGTACGTGGCGTTGAGCAGCAACGTCGCGGCGGTCGTGACCGCCGGCTGGGCGGGTGGGGGGATCGGGTCACGCCGCGGCGCAGCGCGGCCCGACGCGGGCGGGAGTGCGGTGATCGACACGGGACACCTCCGGGTGCCCGCCGCCACCGACGGCTTCGACAGCCCACGGGCACCTCCCATCCTGCACCGGAATCGGCGACGAGGGGCGGCGGACGTCACACCCCCGCACTACCGTCGCCCTCGTGCGCTACCCCGACGCCCCCCGTCAGGACCTGGTCGAGAACCTGCACGGCCACCCGGTCGCCGATCCCTACCGCTGGCTGGAGGACGCCGCCGACCCCCGCACCGTCGCCTGGGCCACCGCCCAGGACGAGCTGGCCGCGGACCTGCTCGGCGCGCTGCCGACCCGGCCGGTGTTCGCCGACCGGATCGAGCGGCTGGTGCAGGCCGGCGCCGTCGGCGTCCCGGTGTGGCGACGTGGGCGGGCCTTCTCCACCCGCCGCGACCCGGGCCAGGAGCACGCGGTGCTGCGGGTGACCGAGCCCGACGGCAGCGTCCGGGTGCTGGTCGACCCCACCGCGCTCGACCCGGCCGGCACCACCACCCTCGACGCCTGGCAGCCCTCCTGGGAGGGCGACCGGCTGGCCTACCAGCTGTCGGTGGGCGGCGACGAGGAGTCGCAGCTGTTCGTGCTGGACGTCGCCACCGGCGAGGTCGTCGAGGGCCCGGTCGACCGCTGCCGCTACTCCCCCGTCGGCTGGCTGCCCGGCGGGGACGAGCTGTTCTACGTGCGCCGGCTCGCCCCGGAGCTGGTGCCCGCCGGGGAGGAGCAGTTCCACCGCCGGGTGTGGCGGCACCGGGTGGGCAGCGACCCGGGCACCGACGTCCTGGTGCACGGCGAGGGCAGCGACCCCTCGACCTACTTCGGCGCCCGCACCAGTGCCGACGGCCGCTGGCTGGTCGTCTCCGCCTCGGTGGGCACCGCCCCGCGGGACGACGTCTGGCTGGCCGACCTGTCCGGTGACGGCGTGCTGCGCGAGCTGCAGGTCGGCGTCGACGCGCAGACCTCCGCCTGGGTCGCCCGGGACGGGCGGCTGTGGCTGCACACCGACCGCGACGCCCCACGCGGCCGGCTGGTCGTGGCCGACCCCACCGACCCGGCGACCTGGGCGCCGTCGGCCTGGCGGGAGGTCGTGCCCCAGCAGCCCGAGGGCGTGCTGACCGACGTGGCGCTCGTCGACGACGCCGACGGTGCGCTGGCGGTCCTCGCGGTGCACGCCGTCGACGCCACCGACCGGCTCTCGCTGTGGGCCGGCGACGGGAGCGGTGCGCTCGGCGAGGTCAGCGACCTGCAGCCCGGCAGCATCTCCGGCGTCAGTGCACCGCCCGAGGGCGGCACCACCGCCTGGGTCGGCTTCACCGACTACGCGACCCCGCCGTCGGTGCTGCGCTGGGACGCCACCGACCCGACCGCGCTGGCCGAGCACGAGAAGGCGCCGACGGCGGCCTCGGTGCTGTCGGTGCAGGTCGTGGAGGCCCACGCCACCTCCGCCGACGGCACCCCGGTGCACCTGTTCGTGCTGTCGCCCTCCGGCATGCCGGACACCCCGCGGCCGACCGTGCTCTACGGCTACGGCGGCTTCAACGTCTCCCTCACCCCGGCCTACAGCGCGCAGGCGCTGGCCTGGGTCGCCGCCGGTGGCGTGTGGGTGGTGGCCAACCTGCGCGGTGGCTCCGAGCACGGCGAGGAGTGGCACCGCGCCGGCATGCGCGAGCACAAGCAGAACGTGTTCGACGACTTCGCCGCCGCGGCCCGGCACCTGGTCGCCGCCGGCTGGACGACACCGGACCGGCTGGCCGTCATGGGCGGCTCGAACGGCGGGCTGCTGGTGGGCGCGATGACCACCCAGCACCCCGACCTGGTGGCCGCCGTCGTGTGCAGCGCACCGCTGCTGGACATGGTGCGCTACGAGCTGTTCGGGCTGGGCCGCACCTGGAACGACGAGTACGGCACCGCCGCCGACCCGGTCGAGCTGGGCTGGCTGCTGGGCTACTCGCCCTACCACCGGGTGGTCGAGGGCACCGCCTACCCGGCGGTGCTGTTCACGACCTTCGAGTCCGACACCCGGGTCGACCCGCTGCACGCCCGGAAGCTGGCCGCCGCCCTCCAGCACGCCACCTCCGCCGACGCCCCGGTCGTGCTGCGCCGGGAGCTCTCGGTCGGGCACGGCGCCCGCGCGGTGAGCCGCACGGTGGGGCTGGCGGCCGACCAGCTGGCCTTCCTCGCCGCGCACACCGGGCTCGCGCCCGCCTCGGCCTGAGCGTGCACCGGCCCGCCGGCCCCGCAGGGGTCCGGCGGGCCACGACGCGCCCGGCGCCCCCTGGTCGGTCCCGGCCGGTTCCGTTCCACATGTCAGAATTCCTCGTCATGGGGCGTACACGGCCGGTCACCGGCAGCGAGGGCGCGGCGTCCCGGGCGGACGGCCGGTGAGCGACCACCCGACCGGGCCCACCCAGGAGCGGCCGGCCACCTACGGGCAGGTCTTCGCCGTCGGTGAGTTCCGGCCGCTGTTCGGCTCCTACCTGCTGTCCACCGTCGGCGACGAGCTGGCCCGGGTGGCGCTGACCGTGCTGGTCTTCCAGCGCACCGACTCCGCGCTGCTGGCCGCGCTGACGTTCGCGATCAGCTACCTGCCCTGGCTGGTCGGCGGGCCGGTGCTCTCGACCCTGGCCGACCGGCTGCCCCGGCACCGGGTGCTCATCGGCAGCGACGTCGCCCGCGCCGTCCTGGTGGCCGCCATGGCGGTGCCGGGGACGCCGCTGCCGCTGCTGCTGTTCCTGCTGCTGCTGGTCTCGTTGTTCGCGCCACCGTTCGAGGCGGCCCGCTCCGCCCTGATGGCCGACGTGCTCACCGGCGACCGGTACGCCGTGGCCACCTCGCTCACCGGCATTACCGGCCAGGTCGCGCAGCTGATCGGCTTCGGCCTCGGCGGCCTGCTGCTGGCCCAGTTCTCCGCCCCCGCCGCACTGCTGCTCGACGCGGCGACCTTCGCCGTCTCGGCGGTCTGGCTCTCCGCCGGGCTGCAGCGCCGTCCGGCGCCGGCCCGGACCGACGCCGGGGACGAGGCCGGCACCTTCCTGCAGGACACCGTGGGTGGGCTGCGCCTGGTCGCCGGCGCCCCCCGGCTGCGGGCGATCGTCGGGGTGCTGTGGGTGGCGGCGATGTTCGTCAACGCCCCCGAGGCCATCGCCACCCCGTGGACGCTGCAGCTGCAGGACGCCCTCGGTGCGACCGGGCTGCTGCTGGCCGCCAACCCGGCCGGCACCGCGGTCGGCGGCGTGCTCATCGGGCGGTTCTGCCCGCCGGCCCTGCGCGACCGGCTGCTGACCCCGCTGGTGGTGCTGTGCCTGGGCGGCGTCCTGCTGGCCGGGCTGGTGCCGCTGGTGCTCGACCGCGGCACCACCTCCTTCGTCGTCGTCCTGGTCCTGCTGTTCGTCGCGGGCCTGGGCGGAGCCTGCTCGATCCCGCTGAACGTGGCGTTCGTGCAGGCGGTGCCCAGCGCCTACCGCGGCCGGGCGTTCGGCGTCGCGGTGGCCGGGCTGTACGGGGCGCAGGGGCTGGGCGCGGTGCTGGCCGGGGTGGGCGCCGACCTGGTGCGGCCCAGCACGGTGGTCGCGCTGTCCGGGGCGGTCGGGCTGGTCGCCGTCGTCGTCCCGCTGCTGTCGCTGCGGCGCACGGCTCCCCGACCGGTCGAGGGAGACCCTGCCCACGTGGCTGGGAGTCCGTCGGCTGGGGGACCATCGCAGGCATGACCCAGAGCTCCTCACCGGCGGAGGCCGTGACCTTCTACGACCAGATCGGTGGCGAGCCCGTCTTCCGCGCGCTGGTGGCGCACTTCTACGCCGCCGTGAAGGAGGACCCCGTCCTGCGCCCGATGTACCCGGGCGACGACTGGGAGGGCGCGGAGACGCGGCTGCGGATGTTCCTGCAGCAGTACTGGGGCGGGCCGCGCACCTACTCCGAGGAGCGCGGGCACCCCGGCTGCGTATGCGACACGCGCCCTTCGCCATCGACGACGCCGCGCGGCAGGCCTGGCTGACCCACATGCGGGCCGCCGTCGACTCCCTCGGCCTGGCCGCCGAGCAGGACGCGACGTTGTGGGGTTACCTGGAGATGGCGGCGCACAGCATGCAGAACCGGTGGCCCGAGGGGGCCGGCGGCGCTCTGTCGGTCTGACCCGGGCGCCGCAGCCCCTCCACACCCGCAGGAGCCCCCGCTGAGCGAGCACCCGACGTCCGCGACCACCTCGAGCGCCGACTGGTGGCGGGAGGCGGTGTTCTACCAGGTCTACGTGCGCAGCTTCGCCGACGGCAGCGGCGACGGCGTCGGTGACCTGGCGGGCATCCGCGCGCACCTGCCCGACCTGGTCGCCCTCGGCGTCGACGCGCTGTGGATCACGCCGTTCTTCCCCTCGCCGATGGCCGACCACGGCTACGACGTGGCCGACCCGCGCGACGTCGAGCCGGTGTTCGGCGACCTGGCCGAGTTCGACGCGCTGCTGGCCGACGCCCACGCGCAGGGGCTGAAGGTCACCATCGACCTGGTGCCCAACCACACCTCCGACCAGCACCGCTGGTTCCAGGAGGCGCTGGCGTCGGCGCCCGGGTCCCCCGCCCGGGCCCGGTACCTCTTCCGGGACGGCCGCGGCCCCGACGGCAGCGAGCCGCCGAACAACTGGCCCTCGGTGTTCGGCGGACCGACCTGGACCCGGGTGCCCGACGGGCAGTGGTACCTGCACATCTTCGCCCCCGAGCAGCCCGACCTGGACTTCACCAACCCCGAGGTCGTCGCCGACCTGGAGGAGACGCTGCACTTCTGGCTGCGCCGCGGGGTCGACGGCTTCCGCATCGACGTCGCGCACGGCATGGCCAAGCCGGCCGGGCTGCCGGACATGGTGCGCGTCGAGGACACCGGGCTGTTCGCCGACGACGGCCCCGGTGACCTGCGCTTCGACCAGGACGGCGTGCACGCGATCCACCGGCGGGTGCGGGCGGTGCTCGACCAGTACGAGGACCGGATGGCCGTCGGTGAGGTCTGGGTCTTCGACGACGAGCGGCTGGCGCGCTACCTGCGCCCCGACGAGCTGCACCTGGCCTTCAACTTCAAGCTGCTGACCGCCGACTGGGACGCCGACGTGCTGCGGACGGCGATCGAGCACTCGCTGCTCGCCGTCGCCGACGTGCCCGCGCCGGCCTGCTGGGTGCTGTCCAACCACGACCGGCCCCGGCACGTCACCCGCTACGGCGGCGGCGAGCTGGGCACCCGGCGGGCGCGGGCGGCGGCGCTGCTGCAGCTCGCGCTGCCCGGCGTCGCCTACGTCTACAACGGCGACGAGCTCGGCATGCCCGACGTCGACCTGCCCGACGAGGTGCTGCAGGACCCGATCTGGGAGCGCTCCGTGCACACCGAGCGCGGCCGCGACGCCTGCCGCATCCCGGTCCCGTGGTCCGGGGACTCCCCCGCCTACGGCTTCTCCACCACGCCCGACACCTGGCTGCCGATGCCGGACGGCTGGGGACCGCTCACCGCGCAGGCGCAGGCCGCCGACCCCGACTCCATGCTGTCGCTCTACCGGACGGCGCTGGCGCTGCGACGCTCCTCCGCGGCGTTCGGCGGCGAGGACGTGCAGTGGCTGCCGGCGGCCGAGGGCTGCCTGGCCTTCCGCCGCCCGGGTGGGCTGGTGTGCGTCGTGAACCTCTCCAGCGCCCCGGTGCCGCTGCCCGAGGGCGAGGTGCTGCTGGCCAGCGAGCCGGTCACGGACGGCGCGCTGCCGGTCGACGCGGCGGTCTGGCTCCAGGGCTGACCGACCCGTCGGGACACCTCCCGGGGCGCGCTGCCCCGGGAGGTGTCCGCTCCGGCGCCAGGTAGCATCCGACCAGTTACTCAGCGTCGCGGGGGACGCTCACCACCTGTCCACCAGCGTCGCTGGACCCGCCCCGGGAGGCCCGCCATGGCGTTGTTGCAGGTCGAGGGTCTACGGAAGTCCTTCGGTGCCCGGCGCGTCCTCAAGGGCGTCACCTTCGGGGTCGGTGAGGGCGAGATCGTCGGGCTCGTCGGCACCAACGGCGCGGGCAAGTCCACCCTCGGTGACGTCCTCGCCGGCATCACCGCCGCCGACGCCGGCACGATGACGCTGCGCGGCCGCCCGTACGCCCCGCTGTCGGTCGAGGACGCCGGGCTGCTGGGCATCGGCGTGGTGGAACAGCTGGTGCGCATCGACCCCGCGCTCACCGTCGCCCAGGCGGTCTTCCGCGGCACCGAGCGGGCCGGCCGGCCGCAGGCGGAGCTGCGCCGCCCGGCGCAGGCGCTGCTGTCCGAGGTCACCCTGGACGTCGACCCGGACACGCCGGTCGGCGAGCTGCCGCACTTCGTGCACGGCCTGGTGGAGATCGCCCGGGTGCTCGCCGAGGACACCCAGGTGGTGGTGCTCGACGAGGTGTCGGCGGCACTGCTCCCGCTGGAGGTCACCAGCCTGCACGCCGTGGCCGGCCGGCTCAGCCGCCAGGGCCGGGGCGTGCTCTACATCAGCCACCGGCTGCCCGAGCTGCTCGCGGTCGTCGACCGGGTGCTGGTGCTGCGCGACGGGCGGATCGCGCTGGACAGCCCGGCCGCCGAGCTCGACCCGGTGCGGCTGGCCGCCGAGACCGTGGGCGAGCCGGTGCCGCTGCCCGCCGCCCGGGTCCCGGCGCCGTCCGGGCCCGCTCCCGCCGCCGTCCGGCCGCCTGCCCCGCGGGCCGGGGACGCCGAGGTGGCACTCGAGGTCCGCAACCTGCGGGTGCCCGGCGCCGTCGACGGTGTCGACCTGCAGGTGCGGCGCGGTGAGGTCATCGGGCTGACCGGGCACCGCTCCTCCGGCGTCCGCGAGATCGCCGGGGCGCTGTCGGGCGAGCTGCCGGCCGTCACCGACGCACTGCTGCTGCACGGCGAGCCGCGCGAGCTGAGCACCGCAGCGGGCGAGCACGCGCTGCAGCTGCCGGTCTACCGGGCCGACGAGGACGCCTACGGGGTCGACCCGGGCGAGACCATCGCCCGCACGCTCACCCAGGAGGCGTGGGGCACCCTCAGCGACCTGCACAAGGAGATCGCCACGCTGCGCGGGGTGATCCGCACGGTGCACCAGATGGACGTCAAGACCCTCAGCATCCGCACCTCCTTCGGTGCGCTGTCCGGCGGCGACCAGCACAAGCTGGCGCTCGCGCGGTGGATGGCCTCGGCGCGCGACGTCGTCGTCCTCCATGAGCCCACCCGCGGTCTCGACGTGCGGGCCCGCCAGCAGGTGCGCCAGCTGCTGGACGACGCGACCCAGCACGGCACGTCGGTCGTGGTGGTGTCGGTGGACCCCGACGAGCTGGCCGAGTGCTGCGACCGCATCGGCATCGTGTCCGGTGGCCGGGTCACCCGCTGGATCGAGGCCGGCGACCTCGCCGTCGAGACCGTCCGCGCCAGGATCCTCGAGGCCGCGACCGCCGCGTGACGGCGGTGCCACCCCGGGTGGGGCGGCACCGCCGGGTCGACTAGACCGCCACGCCGGCGGCGACCGAGCGCAGCTTGTGCCGGGCCAGCGCGAGGTTCGCCGTCGTCCGGTTGAGCACCAGGTAGATGAACAGACCGGCGTTGCCCTGACCGCGGAGCACGTTGATCAGGTGGTACTGGCCCTGCAGCGTGATCAGGATGTCCTCGATCTCGTCCTTCAGCTCGAGGTCGGTGATCGTCCGGAGCTTCGCCCGCACCACGTTCGAGTTGCCGGCGGCCGCGACGTTGAGGTCGAAGCCGGGGTTGCCGCCGGTCGCGAGGGCCATGCCGCTGTCGATGTCGACGATCGCGGCGCCGGTGGCGCCGTCGATGGCGAGCAGGTCGGCGATGACGTTGTCGAGCTGGGCCACGGTGGAGGCTCCTGTCGTTGTGGTGGCGGTGGGCAGCGGGTCGCCGCCCACCGGGTCCGGACGTCGCCCGGACTGCGGTGCTGCGTCCTGCGGTGCTGCGTCCTGCGGTGCTGCGTCCTGCGGTGCTGCGTCCTGCGGTGCTGCGTCCTGCGGTGCTGCGTCCTGCGGTGCTGCGTCCTGCGGTGCTGCGTCCTGCGGTGCTGACTCGTCGAGGGCGGGCCCGGCGGGGGCGGGGTCGGGCCCTGAGCGGTCCTCGGGCACCGGGTCCGGAGCCCGGACGGCCGACGGGTGGGGGGCCTGCGGTACGGGTCGTCCCCACGACCGCAGAGCTGTCCACCACCCGGTTGCCATGCCGTGACTCCGCCCTTCCCCGAGGGGCTCCGGACCCCAGCGAACACGCCCCCGACGGGCCGGGCAAACCGGCGGACGTATCTGCAGGTGAGCGGGCAGGTACTCAGGGCAACGGAACGGAAAGGGCTCCCGAGAGCTCGTGCAGCCCTCCCGGCCGCCCGTCCGACCGCCGGGCCGACGTCCCGGAGGGGTAGGGCAGACTCTCTGCCGATCGACGGCGCGCTGCGCCGTCCCGCTCTCCCAGGAGGACCCGTGGCCACCGCCTCGATGCCCGCGCTGCCCGCGCGCCCGCTCGTGCTCGCCGACCTCGTGCCGGCCGTCCGTGCCCGCAACGCGGGCCTGGTCGCCCTCGGCGTGCTGTTCACCGCCCTGCTGGCGCAGGTGTCCATCCCGGTCCCGGGCTCGCCGGTGCCGATCACCGGTCAGACCCTGGCCGTCGTGCTGACCGCGGCCAGCCTCGGCCCGGTGCGCGGCGTCGCCGTGCAGGCGTTCTACATCCTGGCCGCGCTGGTCGGGTTGCCGTTCTACTCCGAGGCCAGCGGCGGCGTCGACGTCGTCTTCGGCGCCACCGGCGGCTACGTCATCGGCTTCATCCCGGCCGCGTACCTGATCGGCATGGCCGCCCGCCGGGGCATGGACCGCCAGCCGCTGAAGGCCGCGCCGCTGTTCGTCGCCGGCCAGGCCGTCATCTTCGCCGTCGGCGTCCCGTGGCTGGCGATCAGCACCGGCATGTCGGCCGGCCAGGCGCTCGCCGCCGGCTTCACCCCGTTCATCCTCGGCGGCCTGGTCAAGGCCGTCGTGGGCGCGGGCGTGCTCGGCGGCGCGTGGCGGCTGACCCGCCGCAGCTGACCCGCACCGCTCCGACCGCCCCGCTGCCGACCACCCGGCAGCGGGGCGGTCTGCGTTCCGGCCTGCTGCAGGTGAGCGCCGGCTCAGGCCGGCGCGGCGTCGTCCAGGTGGCGCTCCAGGAAGGCCCGCTCCTCCGGGGTGAGCCGGCGCGGGCGGTTCACCGCGAAGTCGAAGGGCACCAGCACGGTGCTGCCGGTGACCGCGAGCTGCCCGTGGTCGAGGAGCTCGTAGTGGCAGGTGAAGGCCGCCGAGCGGATCCCGCTGACCCAGATCTGCACCTCCAGCGGCTGCGCGTCGTAGACCACCGGGCGCTTGTAGGTGATCTCGTGCGCCGCCACCACGATGCCGCGGCGCAGGCCGGTCTCGGCGTCGTGGGTGGGGTGGTCGAAGAACAGGTCGACGCGGGCCGTCTCGAAGTAGCCGAGGAAGGCCACGTTGTTGACGTGCTGGTAGGCGTCCATGTCCGACCAGCGCATCGGGACCGCCACGGTGTGCCTCACCCGCGCCACCCTGCCAGCCCGCTCCCAGCCGCCCTCACGACGGGTCCGGCTCGACCAGCAGGCGCGCGTAGTTCCCGAGCGAACGCTGGTAGCGCGGCAGGTGCGGGGCCAGCGCGGTGAGCGCGACCGACACCGCCTCCCGCTCCCGGCCGGTGTCGGCCAGCGCCAGGGCGAGGAAGCCGCGCACCGCGTCGTCGAGGTGGTCGGCACCCCGGCCCAGCTCCGCCTCGAGCAGCGCGACGCTCTCGGCGGCCCGGCCGAGGTTGCGCAACGAGCTGGCCAGCTGGACCACGGCCCGGCGCCTGCGCTCACCGGCCAGCCCGAGCCGCAGCGCCTCCCGGTACAGCGGGACGGCGAGGTCGGAGCGGCCGGTTGAGTCGCGGGCGGCCGCGCGCTCGAACGCCGCCGCGCCGCTGTCGGCGGGCAGCTCGTCGGCGAGGGCGTCGACGGCGGCCACGAACTCGGGCTCCGGCCGGCCGTCCAGCGTCGCCCACACGGCGGTCACCCGGTGTTCCCACTCGGTCTCGGTCACCGGCGGAGTGTGCCGGACTCCCCCACCGTGCCCGCGCCGGCGGGTGCTGGACCAGGGGCGTGTCTGGGCCGGCGCCGCTGCGGTCGGGGCGGCGCGTGCGCGACCAGACGGGGCCGGGTCCTGCCGAAGGGGACGACCTCTTACTTGCGCACCACCACCAGGCACCACGGGCGGTGGGCGGCATCAGCTCGCCGGGCGCGGGACCATCGAGGTGTGGACGGAGCGCGGGGCGTCACGGCGGCGGCGTGGGCACCGCGCCCCCGGAGTGTCGGACGGGAAGGGAGCGCGTGACCGGGCGAGCGTGCACGAAGCGGCGGTACCGCGACGAGGCCACGGCGGAGCTCGCCCTGGCGCGCATCCAGCTGGCCGAGGACGCGCGGGAGCGGACCCCGCAACGGGCCTACCGGTGTCCCCGCTGCCGCGGCTGGCACCTCACGTCGTGGCCGGCGACTCTGCCCGGGTCACCTCCGGTCCCGTGACCCGGTCGTCGCACCTGCCCCGGCCAGGCCGTGCTGCTGCCCCGCCCCGCCGGCGTGACCGGCAGCTGGGACGGCGGTGCGCCAGGGGTGCTGACCCTGCCGTCGGGCCGCCGGGTGCGCGGACGGGGACTGGGCGCCCCGCTGCCGCCCGGCCCGCTGCCGGACGTCGGGCTGTACCTGCTGGGGCGCCGCCCGCCGGAGCTGCCGTGGGAGCAGCACTGGGTGCCCTGGCCGGACTTCCGGCTGCCGCGGGACCCGGCGCTGCTGCGCACTGAGCTGGCGACGGTGTGGGAGCGGGCGGCCGGCGAGCGGGTGGAGGTCGCCTGCCACGGCGGGACGGGCCGCACCGGCACCGCGCTGGCGTGCCTCGCCGTGCTCGACGGGGTCCCGGCGGCCGAGGCGGTCGCGTACGTGCGCGCCCACTACAGACCGCGTGCGGTGGAGACCCCGTCGCAGCGCCGGTTCGTCGCCCGCTTCCGCTGACGCCCGTCGCGGTGTGGGGGTGCTGGCCGCGGTAGACCGCGCCGTCGACCCCCACACCGCGCAGACCGGCGCCCCGACGACGCTGGCGACACGAGGGGCCGCAACGCCCGAGGGGCCGCGACGCACGACGGGCCGCGACGCACGACGGGCCCCTCTGCCACCGCTCGGGAGCAGTGGCGGAGGGGCCCATCGGGGCCGCCCCGTCGCAGGGCCCCGCGCCGTCGAACGCGGCAGGGGGGCGACGGGACGGTTCGTCAGTCGCGGGACAGCTTGCGGTACGTGGCGCGGTGCGGGCGGGTGGCGTCGATGCCCAGCCGCTCGACCTTGTTCTTCTCGTAGTCGTCGAAGTTGCCCTCGAACCAGAACCACTTGGACTCGCCCTCGTAGGCCAGGATGTGCGTCGCCACCCGGTCGAGGAACCACCGGTCGTGGCTGACCACCACGGCGCAGCCGGGAACTCCAGCAGTGCGCCCTCGAGGCTGGTCAGGGTCTCGACGTCCAGGTCGTTGGTGGGCTCGTCGAGCAGCAGCAGGTTGCCGCCCTGCTTGAGCGTGAGCGCCAGGTTCAGCCGGTTGCGCTCACCACCGGAGAGGACGCCGGCCTTCTTCTGCTGGTCCGGGCCCTTGAACCCGAACGCGGAGACGTAGGCGCGCGAGGGCATCTCGACGTTGCCGACCTTGATGTGGTCCAGACCGTCGGAGACGACCTCCCACAGGCTCTTGTTCGGGTCGATGCCGCTGCGGTTCTGCTCGACGTAACTGATCTTGACCGTCTCGCCGACCTTGACCTCGCCCTCGTCGGGCTCCGCCTGGTCGACGAGCATCTTGAACAGCGTGGTCTTGCCGGCACCGTTGGGGCCGACGACGCCGACGATGCCGTTGCGCGGCAGCGTGAACGACAGGTCGTCGATCAGGACCCGGTCACCGAAGCCCTTGGTGAGGTGCTTGGTCTCGATGACGATGCTGCCCAGCCGCGGGCCCGGCGGGATCTGGATCTCCTCGAAGTCCAGCTTGCGGAACTTGTCGGCCTCGGCGGCCATCTCCTCGTACCGGGCGAGGCGGGACTTGCTCTTGGCCTGCCGGGCCTTGGCGCCCGAGCGCACCCACTCCAGCTCCTCCTTGAGGCGCTTCTGACGCTTGGCGTCCTTGGCCCCCTCGACCTTCAGCCGGGCGGCCTTGGTCTCCAGGTAGGTGGAGTAGTTGCCCTCGTAGGGGTACGCGCGGCCGCGGTCGAGCTCGAGGATCCACTCGGCGACGTTGTCCAGGAAGTACCGGTCGTGGGTGACGGCGATGACGGTGCCGGCGTACTTCTCCAGGTGCTGCTCCAGCCACGCGACGCTCTCGGCGTCCAGGTGGTTGGTGGGCTCGTCGAGCAGCAGCAGGTCCGGTGCCTCGAGCAGCAGCTTGCACAGCGCGACGCGGCGGCGCTCACCACCGGACAGGACCGTGACGTCGGCGTCGCCGGGCGGGCAGCGCAGGGCGTCCATGGCCTGCTCGATGCGGTTGTCGAGCTCCCAGCCGTCGCCGTTCTCGATGACCTCCATCAGCTCGCCCTGCTCGGCGAGGAGCGCGTCGAAGTCGGCGTCGGGCTCGCCCATGGCCTCGCTGACCTGCTCGAAGCGGGTCAGGGCCGCGCGGAGCTCCTTGACGGCCTCCTCGACGTTGCCGCGCACGTCCAGCTCCTCGTTGAGCGGCGGCTCCTGCTGGAGCATGCCGACCGAGGCACCGGGGGCCAGCACGACGTCGCCGTTGGAGGCGGTCTCCAGCCCGGCCATGATCTTCAGGACCGTCGACTTGCCGGCGCCGTTGGGGCCGACGACGCCGATCTTGGCGCCCGGCAGGAACGCCAGGGTGACGTCGTCGAGGATGACCTTGTCGCCGTGCGCCTTGCGCGCACGGACCATCGAGTAGATGTACTGAGCCACTGGGGGTCGGTGCCTTCCGTCGGTGAGGGGGCAGGGCGGGGCAGCCGTTGCCGGCGTCCACCGGCCCCGCCCCCTGCGTTCTCAGCTCCGATCCTCCCAGTCCGGGAGGCTCACGTCAGCGCCGGCACCGCGGCACGGTCGCCCGTGAGGGCGGAGTCCACGTCGTCCAACGCCTCGACCCCCTCGGTGTAGTCCGTGGGCCGGTCGGCGTACGGGTCGTCGGCCGGCGGCTCGGCCGCGGCGTCGTCCGGCACGCCGGAGGGGTCGGCCTGCGGTACCGGCCGTGCGGACCGGCGGTAGTCGGCGGTCCCCCGGTTGAGGTCCGGGCCGACGTGCGCGGCGCGGATCTGCGGTCGGCTGCGCCGGCCCTGCTCGCTGTCCCAGGAGTGCGTGTAGAGCTCGCCCCGCACCACCACCGGGTCGCCCTTGCTCAGCGTGTGCGAGACGTTGCCGCCCAGCTCACCCCAGCACTCGACGTCGACGAAGAAGGTGCGGTTGTCGGTCCAGGCCTGCGTCTCCCGGTCGAACCGGCGGGAGGTGGAGGCCATGCGGAAGTTGGTGACGCCGTCACCGCTGGGCAGCCGGCTGCGCTGCGGTGAGGTGACGATGTTGCCGATGACGGTGACCAGGCACTCGTTCACGGTGCTCCTCGCTGTGGTGGGGTCGCGGCGACCTGCCGCGCTGGCACCACCGTGCTGTCCCGGCCACGGCCGGGACAGCGGGTGCGCGAGGTTGTGGAGGGCCACCACCGTTGTGGACGGCGGCCGGCACGTCCACCGATCAGCGTTGCTGGTCGATGATCAGCTGGCGCAGCCGCGCGGCGCGGTCGGCCAGCCCCGTCGCCGCCGTCCGGACGCCCTCGACCGCGCCGGACGAGGTCTGCGCGGACGCTGCCAGCACCGCGCTGGCCTCCGACATCCCCCGGGCGGTGGCGCTCTGCTGCTCGACCGCACCGGCGATGGTGGTCTGCTGGGCCTCCATGTCGCGGATCCGGTCGACGATGTCGCTGATCGCCGAGGCCGCCTCGGCGCTGCCGGACTGAATGGCCTCGATGGTGCCGGCGATCTCCTGGGTGGCCTTGGCGGTGCGCTCGGCCAGTTCCTTGACCTCGCTGGCCACGACGGCGAATCCCTTGCCGGCCTCCCCGGCGCGGGCGGACTCGATGGTCGCGTTGAGCGCCAGCAGCTTGGTCTGCTCGGCGATGGCGGTGATCAGCCGGGAGACGTTGCCGATCGCGGTCGAGTAGGTGGTCAGGTTGTCCACGCTGCCGCTGGCCGCCTGCGCGGAGCCCACCGCCTCACGGGTGCTGGTCAGCGCGGCCGATGCGCTGGAGGAGATCTCCCGGATGCTCTCGGTCAGCTCCCGGGTGCCGGTGGACAGCTGGTCGGCGTGCTCCGTCGAGCTGCCGGTCGCCCTCGCCAGGGTCTCGCCCAGCCCGGCGAGGTCGTTGCCCTCGACGGTGAGCTCCTCGGCCAGCTGACGGGCAGCCGTGGAGAGCTCCCGCTCTGCGGTGTCGTCCCGCCAGGAGACGACGAACCCACCGTCGATCTCCCCGACGCTGACCGCCACGGTCATCGGCCCCACCGTCAGCAGGTCGTGCGCCGGGTACTGCTGGGTGGCGTGGAGGAACTCGCGCATGGCGGCGCGGAGCTGGTCGCCGAAGGCCGGCCCGTGCTCCGCCACCGCCGCACGGATGGCGTGCTCGGAGGAGGTGTTGCGGTACAGGATCTGCCCGGCCGCGTCGGTGACGAGCAGGCTGACCGGGGCCGTGTCGACGATGGCCCGCAGGGACTCCAGCCCGGTCACCAGGGAGTGACCCTGCAGGCTGGAGCGGTGGTGGGTGAAGGCGCTGAGCACGGTGTTCCTCCTGGCGCAGGCGGCCCCTGCACTGGAGCCGGGACCGTCATCGGCAGGTCCCCGGCCCCGCGGCACCGGGCGACCCGCCCGCATCCCGGTCCGCGGCGCGCCCGCGGATGGCACCATGACCCTGCGCCGAGACCGCGGTGCGGACCGGGTGGGCCTCGGCCGCCGGGTCGAGCGCCCGTAGCTCAGTGGACAGAGCAGGTGCCTTCTAAGCACTTGGTCGCAGGTTCGATCCCTGCCGGGCGCGCCACCGGGGCGTGACCAGCCCACCGCCGCGACGACCCGCGGCGGCCTGGGCGGGCGCCGGCCGTCCGGCGGCCATCATGGCGGGGTGACAGCCGCCGGCCGACCCAGCGTCCTCGTGGTGGAGGACGACCACCAGCTCCGCGACCTGGTCGCCCGCGGGCTCCGGGAGAGCGGGCTCACCGTCGTGACGGCCAGCGACGGCGCCGGGGCGCTGGCCACCGTCCGCCACCAGCCGGCGCACACCTTCTCCGCCGTGGTGCTCGACATCGGGCTGCCCGACTCCGACGGGCGGGACGTCTGCCAGGCGATGCGCGCGCACGGGATGACGGCGCCGGTGCTCTTCCTGACCGCGCGCGACGGGCTGGACGACGTCCTGTCCGGTTTCGCCGCCGGCGCCGACGACTACCTGACCAAGCCCTTCCACGTGAGCGAGCTCGTGGCGCGGCTGCGGGTCGCGCTGCGCCGGACGGCGCCGGTGCGGCCCGGCGCCGGCGGCCTCGCCCTGGACCCCGTCTCGCACGCGCTGCTCGGCCCGGCCGGGTCGCAACGGCTGACCCCGACCGAGTTCCGGGTGCTGGCCGCGCTGATGGCCCGGCCGGGCGAGGTGGTCCGGCGCCGGGAGCTGGCGACCGCCGGGTGGCCGGACGGTGCCCACGTCGCGGACAACACCCTGGACCAGTACGTCGCCCGGCTGCGGCGGAAGGTCGAGGCCGCCGGTGACCCGGACCGTTCGATCGGCACCGTGCACGGCGTCGGCTACACGTTCGCGTGAGGCTCCCCGACCGGCTCCGGTCCCCGGGTCGCCGCAGTCTGCGGAGCCGACTGTCGTGGTCGGCGTCGCTCGTGGTGGCGCTGTGGGTGCTGCTGCTGACCGTGGGCGCCAACCTGCTGCTGGCCCGCGGCCTGTCCACCCAGGCCGACGACGTCCTCCAGGCCCGCGCCGAGGCCACCGCGCAGACGGTGCAGGTGGCGGCGGACGGCACCGTGTCGGTGCTGGAGGCACGGGACGACGAGGCGCTGGACGTCGGCACCTGGATCGTCGGGCCGGCCGGGACGATCGTGGAACGGCCACCGGGGAGCAGCGCCCGGCTGGACGCCGCGGCCGTCGAGCTCGCCGGACGAGGCGCCGGCACGCGGGAGCTCGAGGTCGACGAGCCGCTGCGGCTGCTCGCCCTGCCGATCACCGACGGCGGCCGGCAGGTGGCGGCCGTCGTGACGAGCACGTCGTTGTCGCCCTACCGGCAGGTGGAGCGGCTCGCGCTCGCGGGCAGCGCCGGGGTCGCCGTCCTGCTGCTGGTGATCGTGCACCTGGTGCTGCGGGCCAACGTGACCCGCGCGCTGCGTCCGGTGCGGCAGATGAGCGCGCAGGCCAGCGAGTGGAGCGCGGACGACGAGGACCGCAGGTTCGGGGCCGAACCGCGCCCCCAGGAGCTCGCCGAGCTGGCGGAGACCCTCGACCAGCTGCTCGACCGGCTGGCCGCCGTCGTCCGGCACGAGCAGCGGTTCTCCGAGGAGCTCTCCCACGAGCTGCGCACGCCCCTCGCCCGCGTGCAGGCCGAGATGGACCTGCTCACGTCGCGCCCCCGCAGCGCCGAGGAGGTGCGCGAGGCGCACGCCGCGATCGACCGCTCGACCCGGGCCATGCGGTCGATCCTGGACACGATGATGTCCGCCGCCCGCAGCGCGCACTCCGCTCCCGTCGGGCGGGCGCGCCTGGCCGACGTGCTGCCCCGGCTGGCCGATCCCGTCGGGCGGGGCAGCGGGACGCCGGTCGTCGTGCACTGCCCGGCCGAGCTGGTGGTGGGGGTGGACGCCGACGTCGTCGTCCGTGCCCTGTCGCCGGTGGTGGACAACGCGCTGCGCTTCGCCCGGTCCGAGGTGGTCGTCCGGGCTCGGCGGGAGGAGGACCGGGTGGTGGTCACGGTGGAGGACGACGGCCCGGGGATGACCGGGGAGGTCGCGACGAGGGCCTTCGAACCGGGCTTCCGCGGGGACCCCGAGGACGGTCATCCCGGTGCGGGCCTCGGCCTCGCCCTGGTCCGTCGGCTGGTCGTCGCCGCCGGCGGCACCGTCCACGCCACCGCCTCCCCCGCGGGTGGCCGGGTCACGGTGGAGCTGCCGCCCGGCTGAGGCGTCCCCGGACGGGCGCACCCGGCCCGTTCAGGCCTCGTACAGGAGTCAGCGCCCACGGTGGGTGCATGAGCGGCTTCCTCGACCCGACGCACCTGATCGACACCTTCGGGCTCATCGGGGTCATGGCCGTCCTGTTCGCCGAGTGCGGGCTGCTCGTGGGCTTCTTCCTCCCCGGCGACTCGCTGCTGTTCACCGCGGGGCTGCTCGCCGCCGACGGCCTCGTCGCCCCGCTGTGGGTGCTGCTCGTCGCGCTGCCCGCCGCAGCCGTCGCGGGCAACCTGGCCGGTTACTGGATCGGCCGGAAGGCCGGTCCCGCGGTCTTCGACCGGCCCGACTCCCGCTTCCTCAAGCCCGAGTACGTCGACCGCTCGCGGCGCTTCTTCGAGCGCAACGGCGCCCGCGCGGTCGTGCTGGCCCGCTTCGTGCCGGTCGTGCGCACGTTCGCCACGGTCATGGCGGGTGCCTCCCGGATGGACTTCCGCCGCTACGCGCTCCACTCGGTGATCGGCGGGGTCGCCTGGGCCGGCGGGCTCACGCTGCTGGGCCACTGGCTGGGCCGGGTCGCCGTCGTCCGCGACCACGTGGAGCTGTTCGTGCTCGCCGTCGTGGTGCTGTCTCTCGTGCCGGTGGCCGTCGAGCTCGTCCGCGGCCGGCGCGGCCAGCACACGTCGGCCGGCTGACCACCGCGGCGCCCACCGTCCCCGACGGGGTGGTGCGGCGCACACCCGCTGTTCAGGACCTCGTCAGGTACGCGCACCGATCCTCCCTGGGGCCGGATCGACAGCCGGCCCGCCCGCCTGACCCCTCACGCCTGGAGCACCCGTGCACTCCTCCGCCACGCCCTCCCGGGTCGCCGCACCGGCTGCCCTGCGGGCCAAGGTCCCCGCCGTGACCGCGCTCTTCTGGGCGATCAAGGTGCTGACCACCGGGATGGGCGAGGCGGGCGCGGACTGGCTGGGCAGCGTGAGCATCGCACTCGCCGGTGCCGTGGGCGTCCTGGGCCTGGTGCTCGCGATGACCTGGCAGTTCCGGGCCGGCGAGTACGTCGCCGCCCGCTACTGGTCGGCGGTGGCAGCGGTGGCGGTCTTCGGCACGATGGTCGCCGACGGCCCGCACGAGGTCCTCGGCCTGTCCTACCTGGCGTCCACGCTGGCCTACGTCGTCCTGGTGGCCGGCTGCTTCCTGGTGTGGCACCGCAGCGAGGGGACGCTGTCGATCCACAGCATCACCACCCGCCGCCGCGAGGTCTTCTACTGGGTGACCGTCCTGGCCACCTTCGCCCTCGGCACCGCGCTCGGTGACCTGACCGCGACGGCGTGGCACCTCGGCTTCGCCGGCTCGGCGCTGCTGTTCGCCGCGCTGATCGCCGTCCCGGCGCTGGCCTGGGCCCGGTTCCGGCTCGAGCCGGTCGTGGCGTTCTGGTCCGCCTACGTGCTCACCCGCCCGCTGGGTGCCTCCGTCGCGGACTGGCTGGGCAAGCCGCACCACCCGGACGGCGGCCTGGGTCTGGGCGACGGCCTGGTCACCCTGGTGTCCGGGGCGCTCATCGTCGCGCTGGTCGCCTGGTGCGCAGTGACCCGGCGCGACGTGCAGCAGCCCACGGACGTCGCCCGGGTGGCCTCGTGAGCTGGTGGGAGGCGGTGGTCCTGGGCGTCGTGCAGGGGCTCACCGAGTTCCTGCCGATCTCCTCGAGCGCGCACCTGCGGATCGTCGGGGCCCTGTTCGGCTGGGACGACCCCGGCGCGGCCTTCACCGCCATCATCCAGATCGGCACGGAGCTCGCGGTGCTCCTCTACTTCGCCCGCGACATCGCCCGGATCATCGCCGCGTGGGCGTCGTCGCTGGTGCACCGCGAGCGCCGGTCGGAACCGGACGCCCGGATGGGCTGGCTGATCATCATCGGCAGCATCCCGATCATCGTGCTGGGCCTGGCCCTCCAGGACGCCATCGAGACCACGTTCCGCGACCTGCGGATCGTGGCGACGGCGCTCGTCGTGTTCTCCGTGGTGCTGTACGTCGCCGACCGGATCGGCTCGCAGCGGCGGCAGCTGGAGGACCTCACGGTCGGCCACGGGCTCGTCTTCGGCCTGGCGCAGGCCCTGGCCCTCGTCCCCGGGGTGTCCCGGTCGGGCGGCACCATCACTGCCGGCCGGTTCCTCGGCTACGAGCGCGCGGCCGCGGCCCGGTACTCGTTCCTGCTCGCGGTCCCGGCGGTCCTGGGCTCCGGCTGCTACCAGGCCTACCAGGCACTGAGCGGGCAGGTCGCCGGTCCGGCGGTGCAGTGGGGCCCCACGCTGCTGGCGAGCGTCATCTCCTTCGCCGTCGGGCTGGCCGTCATCTCCTGGCTGCTGCGGTACCTGTCCCGCGGGAGCTTCACCCCCTTCGTCGTCTACCGCATCGTCGTCGGCGTCCTGGTGCTCGTCCTCGTCGGCACCGGGGCGCTGCCCGCGACCTGACCGGGTCGGGCCACGACGTGGGCGTCGTGGGCCTCGCCGCGATCGGGACGCCGTGCTCCGCGAGGCGCTACCGTGCCGCCGTGCAACGGGAGCCGGCGCGGCTGGTGGCCGCAGCGGGACGGGTCCAGGCCGACCTGCGCCGGACGACCGACCACCCGTGGACCTGCACGATCGACGACGACTTGGTGCTCACGGTCTCCGACGGGGCCCGCTCCGAGCAGCTGGCCCTGGTGGCCGAGGTGGAGGACGAGGACTGGTACGCCCCGGCTGGGGCCACCCCCGGCGAGCTCGGCGCCGGGCTGGACGCCGACGCCGACGAGGTGGTCGGGACCGAGGTGGCCGAGGCACTACGGGCCCTGGGACTGACCTGGCCCGTCTGCGCCGACCACGCCCGCGTCCTCGGCAACTGCTCCGGCGCCTGGTACTGCCCGGGCGAGCCGCAGCACGACATCGCCGAGGCCGGCCGGCTGCCCGGCGGTGCGGCCGGTGCCCGGCCGGTACCTGACTCAGCCGGGCGGACGCTCGGCTGACCGCAGGTTCGCGACGAGCTGCTCGCGGCTCTGCCCGTCGACGTGGTGGCGCCACATCGGCGTCCCGGGAGCGCTGCGCCAGGACTCGCTCAGCGGGCTGTTGTCGACCGCGTCGAACCCGAGGTCGTCGTAGTAGCGGGTCACGAGCTCGACGGCGTCCGGGTGGTCGCTGGAGACGACCAGCGCCCTCCGGTCGGGTGCGCCGGCCGGGCGGGCCAGCCGGACCAGGGCGGGCAACGCGTCCTCCGGGGTCCGGATCGTCGAGCGCTCGTGGAACTGCACGTGGGTGAACGCCTTGACGACCTTCGAGGTGGGCAGCTGCTCCTGGCGCAGCTCGTGGACCGTCTTCAGCCCCGCCTCGACCTCGGGGAGGACGCCGTCCCGCCACACCATGTGGTTGTTGTTGTCGATCACCACCTTCCCGGCCAGCTCTGCGACCGGCAGCCGGTCGCCGGGCGCGTAGGGGAACGCGGTGACCGCGAAGTCGGCCGCCGCAGCGGCGTCCACCGCGGACGCCGCGCGTGTCCGCGGGCCCAGCCGGGCGACGAGCCCGGCCAGCGTCTCCGGTCCCCGGGAGTTGGCGAGGACGACGTCGTAGCCGGCCGCGATCGAGACCCGGGCCAGCGTGCTCCCGGCCTGGCCGGCGCCGAGGATGCCGATGACGGTCACGAGTGCTCCTGTCGGTGGGCGGACGCGCCACGCGAACCTAGGTCGCCCCGCGACGGCGGACGAGGGTCCTGTCACACCCCCGTCTCCGCGGGACCGGGGCAGGTGGGAGCCCGCTGCAGTGGGTAGGCGCAGGGCATGTGCACCCCGAACCCCTCCCCCGCCGGACACACCCCCGAGGGCGGGGTGCTCGTGGGCAGCGACAACGCCCGCCGGAAGCTCGTCGTCTTCGAGGACGCGCAGTGCCCGTACTGCCGCCAGTTCGAGGACGCCACCGGTGACCTGCTCCGGCGCGAGGTGTCCTCCGGCTCGGTCTCCGTCGAGTACCGGATGCGCAGCTTCCTCGGCCCGGAGTCCGTGCGCGCCGCCAACGCCCTGGCCCTGGCCGCCGAGGCAGGGCACTTCGACCAGCTGCGGCGTGAGCTCTTCGCCCACCAGCCGGCCGAGCAGACCGGCGGGTTCACCGCCGACGAGCTCGTCGAGCTCGGTCGCAATGCCGGACTGACCAGTCCCGAGTACGTCGCGGGGGTGCGCGAGGGCCGGTACGCCGACTGGGTCGTCGCGCAGGAGGAGGCGTTCCTGGCGCAGGACCCCGACGGCACCCCGCAGGCACTGCTGGACGGCGAGTGGGTGGACGCGCAGGTCCTCTACGACCCCGAGGCGCTGGGCGCACTGGTCCGCGGCTGACCCGCGGCGGCCGGTTGACGCGCGGTCAGCCAGCCTCGGCCGGCCGGGGGTGCTCGGTCAGGAACCGCCCGGCCCGCCGGGCGTTCCGCTCCACCTGCCCGAGCAGGACGGCGTACAGGACGACGAGCGCCCCGGCGAGCACCGAGCGCCAGAGGCTCGGGGAGGCGATGGCCTGCCCGAGCTGCAGCAGGAGCAGGCCCACCAGCAGGAGCAGCTGAGCTCGCTGCACGACCAGCCGCCGCGCGACGTCCCGGGCCAACGGCAGCCGCCGCGGGTCCATCGGCACTCGACCCTGCACCTGGCGCAGGAGGGTCGTGCGCTGCGTGCGGGTGAGCACTGCCCCCGGGATGGACCAACGGTCCCTCCGGAACATGCCGGCCCGCCACATCACCACGATGCCCACGATCTCCACGAGGGCGCCGACCCCCTGGACGACCATCCCGCTCACCACCTGCCAGACCGGCGGGTCGAGGTCGTCGGCGTTCCCGCCCGAGCCGGACACCAGCACGGACACCAGCACGCCGACGGCGATCCCCACCATGAGCACGCCAGCGATCCCCGTCCAGACCAGACGCCGGGGCCGGCGCAGCCGCTGGTCTGCCTCACGCGTGGGCTGCTGGTCGAGGACCGACTGGGCCTGCGCCCACCGCTCGTCGTCCTGGGCCCCTGCCAGTTCGCCCCCGCGACCGGTGTCCACGAGCGCAGCATGACAGGACGCGCAGGTCAGCGACGGGACCCGGCGTCCAGGCAACTGCCAGCGCGTGCAGGCAACTCCCAACCGGCGCACAGCCCTCGCTGGGTCAGCGGCGGTCAACTCGTCTCATGAACGACGAGACGACCCCGGTCACCGCCACGCCCGTCCCCGCGACCACCACCGAGCCCACCTCGCGGCGGCGGCGCGGCCTCCGGTTCCTGGCGACCGGCGCGGTCGGTGCGATGGGCGTCGCCGCGGGAGTGGTGATCGGCGTCCAGACCGGTGGCGGCACGACGGCGCCGGCGGTCACCCCGGCAGCAGCCACCGAGCCGGCGGTCACCTTCGGCCGCGGGTACGGCGCACGCGGTGGTCTCGCGACCCCGCCCGGCTACGGCAGCAGCAGCTCGACGGCGGTCGCCGCCGGCACCGCGACCGCGGACCAGGTGGTCGGCGTCGTCGACATCGTCAGCCAGCTCGGGTACTCCGGCGGCGAGTCGGCGGGCACCGGCATGGTGCTGACCGCCGACGGCGAGGTGCTCACCAACAACCACGTGGTCGAGGGCGCCACGTCCATCACCGTCACCGTGCTGTCGACCGGCGCGCAGTACACGGCCACCGTCGTCGGCACCGCCCCGACCGCCGACGTCGCCGTCCTCCGGCTCACCGACGCCTCGGGCCTGACCACCGTGCGGACCGACTCCGACGGCGTCACGGCCGGCGAGGCGGTGACCGCCGTCGGCAACGCCGGTGGCGACCCGACCTCGACCAGCGCCGCCCCCGGCACGGTCACCGCACTCGACCAGTCGATCACCGCGGCGAGCGAGTCCGGGTCGGACCGCGAGCGGCTCACCGGGCTGATCGAGACCGACGCCGACGTCCAGGCCGGCGACTCCGGTGGCCCGCTGTTCGACGCCGACGGCGAGGTCGTCGGGATGGACACCGCGGCCTCCAGCGGCGGCGCCGTCCAGGCCTACGCCATCCCGATCGCCACCGCGCTGGGCGTCGTCGAGCAGATCGAGGGCGGCGTCGACAGCGCGACCGTGCACCAGGGGCTGCCGGCGTTCCTCGGCGTCTCGGTGGCCGACGGCACCGGCGGCGCCACGATCGCCGGGGTGGTCACCGACGGCCCGGCCGACCGGGCCGGACTCACCGCCGGCGACGTCGTCACCTCGGTCGGTGGGACGGCGGTCGACAGCGCCGACGCCCTCACCACCGCCCTGGCTGGGCAGCAGCCCGGCGCCGACGTCCGCGTGACCTGGACCGACACCACCGGGACGTCGCACACCGCGACGGCCACCCTCGTCGCCGGGCCCGCCGACTGACCAGCGGCCGCCGGGTGTGCGCTGGCGGTCGCCTCCCCGCTCCGGAGACGACCGTCAGCGCACACCCGCGCGCTCAGCCGCGAGGCGGTTCCGGGTGCGCGTGCACGAACCGCCGCACCCGCCGCAGCTCGACGGCCGTCCGGCCGAGCAGGACCAGCCACACGACGAGAGTGCCCACCCCGAACCAGTGGAGGAACGCATCGCGAGCGTGGAGGTCGCCCATCCGCCCCTGCTGCACACCGAATGCCAGCAGGACGAGGGGCACCTGCCTCATCTGCTGCCACGCCCACTCCCGCACGAGCGGCACGTGCGCCGGATCGACCGGGACACGACCGCGCAGCTGCCGGGCCACGTGTCGGCGTTGAGCCCGGGTCAGCTCCTTCTGCACGTCCTGCCATGAGTTGTGCAGCGTGCCGCCGCTCCAGGCGAGCACCGCGCCGGCCAGGCACAGCACCACCAGCGAGACGGCGGCCACCCCGGCGAGCGTCTGGCGCCAGGACGGTCCGCCACCCAGCAGTTGGAGCACCAGCAGCACGGAGCTGAGCACCGTCAGGACGCCGACCACCGTCGACAGCCAGGTCAGCTGACGCGGGCCGCGGCGGACGCCCTCCTCCGTGCGGGGTGCACGGCGGGCCACCTGGGCCAGCGCCGCGCTCCAGCGCTCGTCGTCCGAGGGCGTGGTGTCGGCCACGCGTGCGCGGAGGTCCACGCGGTGCAGCATCGCACCGCCGGCACAGGCCCGCGGGTGTGCGCCGACGGTCGTCTCCGCGCTCGGGAGACGACCGTCAGCGCACGACGGTGGGGTCAGCGGCGGCGCAGCGAGGCGTCGGTGAGCGACGGGGGCTGGTAGCCGGCGTCGTCGGCCCGGATGTTCGTGCCCGGCGGGACGATCGCGTCGATCGCGTCGAGCACCTCGGTGCTGAGGACGACGTCGGCGGCGGGCAGCTGGGTGGTCAGCTGGTCCATGGTGCGCGGGCCGATGATCGCCGAGGTGACGCCCGGGTGGTTCATCACGAACGCGATCGCCAGCTCGACCAGCGTCATGCCGTTGTCCTCGGCCAGGGTGGCCAGGGCGTCGGCGGCGTCCAGCTTGCGCTGGTTGACCGGGTCGGAGAGGTCGTAGCGGCCGGCCATCCGGGCCGAGCGGCTGCTCTCCGGGGCGTCGGCGCCCTTGCGCCACTTGCCCGACAGCCAGCCCCCGGCCAGCGGGCTCCACGGGAGCACGCCCATGCCGTACTGCTGGGCGACCGGCAGGATCTCGGTCTCGATGCCGCGCACCAGCAGGGAGTACGGCGGCTGCTCGGTGACGAACCGGCCGCTGTGCCGCTTCTCGGCCGCCCACTGGGCCTGCACGATCTCCGACGCCGGGAAGGTCGAGGAGCCGAAGTAGCGGATCTTGCCCGCGCGCTGCAGGTCGGTCAGCGCGTCGAGGGTCTCCTCGATGTCGGTGTCCGGGGAGGGGCGGTGGATCTGGTAGAGGTCGATCCAGTCGGTCTGCAGCCGGCGCAGGCTGTCCTCGACCTCGCGGACCAGCCAGCGGCGGCTGTTGCCCTGGTGGTTGGGGTCCTCGCCCATCACGCCGTGGGCCTTGGTGGCCAGCACGACGTCGTCCCGCCGGCCGAGCAGGGCCTTGCCGATGATCTCCTCGGACTCCCCGCGGGCGTAGACGTCGGCGGTGTCGACGAAGTTGATCCCGCCGTCGAGGGCGGTGTGGACGATCCGGATCGAGTCCTCGTGATCGGTGTTGCCCCAGGCGCCGAACATCATCGCGCCGAGGCAGAGCGGGCTGACCTTGACGCCGGTACGACCGAGCGTGCGCATCTCCATGCGCTGTCACTTACCGCGACCACCCCCGCCGAACCGCGTTCGACGGGGATGGTTGCAGACCGAGATCAACGCTTGTCGGGGTGGACCCAACCGATCGCCGGTGCGACCTCCTTGGTGACGATCTCCAGCAGCCGGGCGTTGTAGTCGACGCCGAGCATGTTGGGGATGGTCAGCAGGAGGGTGTCGGCCTCGCGCACGGCCATGTCCTTGGACAGCTGCTCGGCCAGCTCATCGGGCTCACCGGCGTAGCTCTTGCCGAACCGCGACCGGACGCCGCCGAGGATGCCGACCTGGTCCTCGCTCCCCCGGTCGGCACCGAAGTAGGCGCGGTCCTCGTCGGTGGTGATCGGCATGACCGACCGGCTCACCGACACCCGCGGCTCGTGGGTCCAGCCGGCCTCGTCCCAGGCGGCGCGGTACAGGGCGATCTGCTCGGCCTGCAGCTCGTCGAAGGGCACCCCGGTGTCCTCGGACAGCAGCGTGGAGCTCATCAGGTTCATGCCCTGCTGGGCGGTCCACACGGCGGTGCTGCGGGTGCCCGAGCCCCACCAGATCCGCTCACGCAGACCCGGCGACTGCGGCTGGACGGCGAGCCGCGCGCTCCCGCGGGTCATCCGCGGGTCGGCGTCGACGACCGTCGCACCGCTGATCGCGGCCAGGAACAGCCCGGTCTTCTCCCGCGCCAGCTGGCCGTCGTCGGTGCCGTCGGCGGGCACGTAGCCGAACGCCTCGGAGCCGCGCAGCGCCGTCTCGGGTGACCCCCGGCTCACGCCGAGCTGGAGCCGCCCGGCGCTGATCAGGTCGGCCGCGGCCGCCTCCTCAGCCATGTACAGCGGGTTCTCGTAGCGCATGTCGATGACGCCGGTGCCGATCTCGATACGCCGGGTGCGCGCACCGATCGCGGCGAGCAGCGGGAACGGCGAGGACAGCTGGCGGGCGAAGTGGTGCACCCGTACGTAGGCGCCGTCGACGCCCAGCTCCTCGGCGGCCTCGGCCAGCTCGATCGTCTGCAGCATCGTGTCCGCCGCGGTGCGCACCTGGGAACCCGGGATGGGCTGCCAGTGCCCGAAGTTCAGGAACCCGATCTTCTTGTCCACTGCACTCACCTCTCGTTGTCCTTGCCTGCGCAAGCACCCGCGCAGGCAAGAGTGTTCCCGCTCCCGGGGATCACATCGGGGAGTCCGCGCGTTGGCCCGGACGTGTCGGGCGGCACACCCGCCGCCCGCCGACCCCAGGAGGACCCATGCGCGCCACCGTGAACGGCACCGTCGTCGCCGAGGCGACCGAGGACGAGCTGGTGAAGATCGAGGGCAACTGGTACTTCCCGCCGTCGGCCCTCACCCCGGGCACGTTCACCGAGAGCGCGACGCCCTACACCTGCCCGTGGAAGGGCGCGGCCCAGTACTGGGACGTCGTGACCCCCGACGGCACCACGAAGGACGGCGCCTGGAGCTACCCGGACCTGAAGCCGTCCGCAGTGGAGCGGGTCGGCCGCGACTTCGCCGGCTACGTGGCCTTCTCCCCCGGGGTCACCGTCTCCTGACCCCCGTCCGGCAGGCCGGCGGCGCCCGCCGCCGGCCTCCCGGGGAGTGCACCGTGGGACGCAACGGGCACCGTGTGACCCGAGGGACGACTTCTCACCCGACGTGACGGCACGAACACATGGGCGCGGGCCAGGTTGCGCGGCTGGGACGCCGTCATGGGCGAGGCTGTCGAGGTGACCACCTCTGTTCCCGAGTCGCCGCGGGCGGCCGCGCCCGACGGCACGGCCGGGCAGCGGCTGCGCGCGGCCGACGTCCTGCTGGCCGACCGGGGACAGCTCTTCCGGGCGCTGTTCCTCTCCGCGCCGGTCGCCCAGGCCGTCGTCGACGCCGGCGGCCGGCTGCTCGTCGTGAACCCCGCCCTGTGCGAGCTCACCGGCCGCACCTCCGGCGAGCTCGTCGGCCGGCACCTGGACCTGCTCACCCACCCCGACGACGTCCCGCTGGGCGACCTGGCCGCCGAGCACGTGCTGGGCACCACGCTGCTGGACCCGCAGCTGCAGGTCCTCGGCGAGCGCCGGCTGCAGCGCGCCGACGGCGAGAGCCTGTGGGTCGAGCAGAGCCGCGAGCTCATCCACCGCAGCAACGGCGACCTGCACTTCGTCGTCCTGTCCCTGGTCGACGTGACCGACCGCCGCCGGGCCGAGGACGACCTGGTGCGCCGCGCCTTCATCGACCCGCTCACCGGCCTGCCCAACCGCCGCGCGCTCACCGAGCGGCTGCAGCACGCCCTCGCCGTCTCCGGACGCCGCGAGACCCAGGTCGGCCTGCTCCACCTGGACATCGACCGGTTCACCGCGGTCAACGACTCCCTCGGCCACGAGGGCGGGGACCAGCTGCTGTGCCAGGTCGCCGACCGGCTGCGCTGGAGCACCCGCGTCGAGGACACCGCCGTGCGCTTCGGTGCCGACGAGTTCCTCGTGCTCGCCGAGGACGTCGAGGACGTCGAGGCGCTGCGCACCCTGGCCGACCGCCTGCTCAGCGTGCTCGACGAGCCCTTCCACGTGCAGGGCCGGGAGATCACCCTGTCCGCCAGCGTCGGCATGACCCTGGGCTCGGACATCTCCCCCGAGGCGCTGCTGCGCCAGGCGCACGGCGCGCTCGCCCGGGCCAAGGCCAGCGGTGGCCGGGGCCGGATCGAGCTGCACGACGGCGACCTGACCGAGGGCTACGTCGACCAGCTGCAGCTGGAGACCGACCTGCGCCACGCGCTGGAGTCCGGCGAGCTGCGGCTGTTCTACCAACCGATCGTCGCGCTGTCCGACGAGCACCTGCTGGGCTACGAGGCGCTCATCCGCTGGCAGCACCCCACCCGCGGGCTGCTCCCGCCCGCGGCGTTCCTCTCCGCGGCCGAGGACAACCGGCTCACCTCCCGGCTGGGCGCCTGGGTGCTCCACCAGGCCTGCTGGGACGCCGCCGGCTGGGACCCCGAGCTGCGCGTGCACGTCAACATCTCCGCCCGGCACCTGGCCGAGGCGGGCTTCGTGGAGCTGGTCGCCGACGCGCTGGCCCAGTCCGGCCTGGCGCCGGAGCGGCTGGAGCTGGAGATCACCGAGTCGACGGCGCTGTTCGCCGCCGACGCCACGCTGCACGCGGTCGACTCGGTCACCGAGACCGGCGTGACGCTGGCGCTGGACGACTTCGGCACCGGTTACTCCGCGATCACCGCGCTGCACCGGCTGCCGATCCACACGCTGAAGATCGACCGCTCCTTCGTCGCCGACGTCGTCGGGCAGCCGGCGACCGCGGCGCTGGTGCAGGGGCTGCTGCAGCTGGGCGCCGGCATGGGCCTGCAGGTCATCGCCGAGGGCATCGAGGACGGCGAGCAGGCCAAGTGGCTGCTCGAGCACGGCTGCTCGATGGCCCAGGGCTACGCCTTCGGCCGCCCGGCACCGCTGCCGGCCCGCGAGCTGGAGGACCTGGACGCCCCGCCGGACCTCAGCCAGCTCACCGGTCCGCCCACCGGCCCGACGCCCACGGGCCTGCCCGGCTCGCTGGCCTTCGACGCGCCGTTCGCGCTGCCGGCCGACGTCCTCAGCGACGTCGACGAGCTGGACGACGACGAGCTGGACGACGCAGCGCTGGGTGGCGGCGAGGACGGCGAGCAGGCCGGTTCCCGCTGGACCCCGGAGCCGGCGCGGGGCACGGCGGCCGTCCCGGAGCTGGACGCCTTCGCACTGCCGGGCACCGGGGTCTTCCCCGCCCCGGCTGCCGAGCCCGAGCCGGAGCCGGAGCCGGAGCCCGCCGTGGACGGCGACTTCGACCCCTCGGTGATCCGGCCCTCGCGCGCCTTCCTGGAGCTGCGCGAGCTGCTGGCCGCCAACGGCGTCGCCGACCCGTTCGTGCCCGAGCCGCGGGAGGCCGCCGAGATCGGCGACCTGCGCGACCTCGGCGCCGACGCCACCGACCTGTCCGGGCTGCGCCCGTGGCTGGAGTCCTTCACCCAGCGCCTCGGCCCGCCCGCGACCGGTGACCTCCCGGAGGTCGGCCGCACCTGAGGCCCGGGTGGACCGGCCGGCGACGCCGGCCGGTCCGTTCAGCCGACGCGTGCGGCGGGGGCGTGCACGGGCTGCAGGTCGGGCCGCTTCGGCGTCCGGCCGTCCCCGGAGGAGCGTCCGCGCAGCCGCCGGCCGATCCACGGCACCACGAAGCCGCGCACCCAGGCGGCCTCCTGTGCCAGCACCTCGCGGGTCGGCCGCGGCGGGGCCGGTTCCAGCGGCGTCCGCCAGTCGGTGCCGTCCCCGTCGACCGGCACGCCCAGTGCCGCGGCGGCCGCCAGCGCGGTGCGCCGGTGTCCCTCGACGGTGAGGTGGATGCGGTCGCCCTGGTCCCACATCCGGGCGTCCTGGACCCACGCCGCGCCCCACTGGTCGAGCACCACGGCGCCCTGCCGGGCGGCGATCGACCACAGGTGGGAGTTGAACACCGCGACCCGGCCGCGGGTGCGCCGGATGATCGGGGTCTGCCGCGGGTCGACGCCGGTGGCCAGCAGGACGTCGGCCCCGGCCTCCCGGAAGCGCACCACCGCCGCCTCGAGGTCCGCGGCCAGCCGGTCGGGGTCCGCGCCCGGCCGCAGCAGGTCGTTGCCGCCGGCGACCAGGCTCACCAGGTCCGGCTGCGCGGCCAGCGCGACGGGCACCTGCTCGGCGAGCACCTGGGGCAGCAGCCGGCCGCGGATCGCCAGGTTGGCGTACTCGACCGTGCCCGTGGGCGCGGCGGCGGCGAGGTGCTCGGCCAGCCGGTCGGCCCAGCCGCGGAAGGCGTCGGGGCCGCCCGGGTCGGGGTCGCTCAACCCCTCGGTGAAGGAGTCCCCCAGCGCGATGTAGCGCTGCCACGTCCGACGGTCGCTGCCCGGCTGCACGCCCCTACTGCACCACGACCCGGACGGCGGCACACGACGTGGGGTCGGAGGCGGGTGGCCGAACGCACAACGCAGCCGTCTCCTGCCCGACACATCCGGCAGTGAGGATCTGGGGTCATGCGCACCGACGTGGCCTGCACCCTCACCGTCTCCTCCCCCGCGCCGGCGACCGCGCTGCTGCAGGTCGCCGTGGCCGCGCCGCTGACCGAGCAGCTGACCGTGCTCGGCGGCGGCTCCCCGGTGCCGGTCGAGGAGATCGCCGTCCCCGGGGCGCGGGTGCACCGGCTGCAGGTGCCGGCCGGGGAGACGGTGGTCGCCTACACCGCGCAGGTGGAGTCCGCGGGCAGCCCGCGGGAGGTCACGCCGGCCGAGTGGGCGGAGTTCGTGCGGCCCAGCCGGTACTGCCCCTCGGACCAGCTGGAGGGCTACGCCGGCACCGAGTTCGACCGGTCGCTGCCACGCGCCGAACTGGTCGCCTCCGTCGCCGCCTGGGTCGCGCGGCGGCTGAGCTACGTCTCCGGCTCCAGCCGCTCGGTCGACACCGCGGTCGACACCCTGCTGCTGGGCCGGGGCGTGTGCCGCGACTACGCGCACCTGACCATCACGATGCTCCGGGCGCTGGAGGTGCCCGCCCGACTGGTCGCCGTCTACGCCCCGGGGCTGTCCCCGATGGACTTCCACGCCGTGGTCGAGGCCGACGTCGACGGCGTCTGGCGGACCGTGGACGCGACCCGGCTGGCCCCCACGTCGGCGCTGGTGCGCATCTGCTCGGGCCGCGACGCCGCCGACACCGCGTTCCTGTCGCTGTTCGGCGGGCAGGCCGTGCTGGTCGGGATGACCGTCACCGCCACCGTCGACGGCGACCTCCCCGCCCCCGACGACGAGCCCTTCCCGCTGCCGTAGCGGCCGCTCGCCGCCCGGTCAGTCGCGCCGGGACGGCGGCGTGGAGGGGGTGCTGCCCGGGGGCGTGACCCCGCCGGGCTGGCGGCGGCGCAGCTCGTCGGGCAGCAGCTCGGCCAGCTCCTCGGGCAGCAGCGGCAGGTCCAGCAGCGAGAGCTTGACCCGGCTGCGGTCGGCGGCCAGCCAGTCGTCGAGCCGGACCAGCAGCCCGGCGTCGGCGCGGGCGGAGACGTGCAGCTCGTCGCCGGGACCCAGCCGGCCGACCACCAGCCCGTCGACCTCGACGGCCGGCCGCCCGGCGTCCTCCGGCAGCGTCAGGTGCAGCGGCTCGTGCGGACCCAGCACCAGCGTGCGGTCGATGCCGTTCAGCGGTGCCGAGGGGGTGACCAGCACGCCCTCGGCACCCGGGGACATGACCGGCCCGCCCGCGGCGTAGTTGTAGGCCGTCGAGCCCATGGGGGTGGAGATGATCAGCGCGTCGCAGCGGTAGTGCCCGTACCGGCGGCCGGCCACCGACAGGGTGGCGTCGACCATCCCCTCCCCCGGCACCCGGGCGACCACGACGTCGTTGAAGGCCACGGTCTCCCAGCCCGGGCCGCGCACGACCAGGCAGCTGCGCGACTCCAGGGTCGAGCGGCCCTCGGCCATCGCGGTGAGCGCGCCCTCGAGCTCGCGCCCCTCCACCTCGGTGAGGAAGCCGAGCCGGCCGAAGTTGACGCCCAGCACCGGGACGGGGTCGTCGACCACCAGGCGCATCGCGCCGAGCAGCGTGCCGTCACCGCCCAGGGCGATGATGCCGTCGCAGCTGGTCGCCAGCTCGGTGAGGTCGACCGGGGTGACCCCCTGCAGCTGCAGCCTGGCCACGTCCTCGGTGCTGGCGACCAGCTCGACGCCGTGCGCCGTCGTCCAGGCGGTCACCTGGTCGACGGCGCCGGCGCAGTCCCGGAAGGGGTGCAGCACGAGCCCGATGCGG
Source organism: Modestobacter sp. L9-4 (assembly GCF_019112525.1). NCBI lineage: Bacteria > Bacillati > Actinomycetota > Actinomycetes > Geodermatophilales > Geodermatophilaceae > Modestobacter > Modestobacter sp. L9-4. The sequence continues at coordinate 3,533,971 of NZ_CP077800.1, read as the reverse complement.
CTCCCACCGTGCACGCCTCAGCCCCGGTAGGTCTCGAGCAGGCGCAGCCAGATCTCGCTGATCGTCGGGTAGGACGGCACCGCGTGCCACAGCCGGGCGATCGGCACCTCACCGACCACCGCGATGGTCGCCGAGTGCAGCAGCTCCGCCACGCCCGCGCCGACGAAGGTGACGCCGAGCAGCACCTCGCGCTCGGTGTCGACGACGGCGATCGCGGTGCCGGTGTAGCCGTCGGCGTGCACGGCGGCACCCGCGACGCTGCCGATCGGGTACTCCACGACCCGGTGCGGCAGGCCCGCCTTGTCCGCCTCGGCGGCGGTCATGCCGACGGCGGCGACCTGCGGGTCGGTGAAGACGACGCTGGGGGTGGCCCGCCGGTCGGCGGTGGCCACGAACGGCGACCAGTCGGACAGGTCGACCTGCTCGCCGCGGGCCCGGGCGACGATCGCGGCACCCGCCTGGCGGGCCTGGTACTTGCCCATGTGGGTCAGCTGCTGGCGGCCGTTGACGTCGCCCACGCCGTAGAGCCACGGCGTGCCGGGCACCTGCAGCGACTCGTCGACGTCCAGGTACCCCTTGGGCTCCAGGCCCACGGTCTCCAGCCCGATCTCGTCGGTGTTGGCCGCACGGCCGACGGCGACCAGCACCTCGTCGCCGCGGAACTCCCCGTCGGAGCTGGTGAGCACGACCTCGCCGCCCTCACGCCGCACCGACTGCACCTCCACGCCGAGGTGGACGTCGACGCCCAGGTCGCGCAGCGAGGCCTCGACGGCGTCCCCGGCGGCGGGCTCCAGGTGCGGCAGCAGCCGCTCGTTGTGCTGGAAGAGGGTCACCGCCGAGCCCAGCTGCTGCCAAGCGGTGGACATCTCGCAGCCCACGTAGCCGCCACCGATGACCAGCAGCCGGCCGGGCACCTCCTTCGCGCTGGTGGACTCCCGCGGGGTCCACGGCGTGACGTCGGCCAGCCCGTCGACCGGCGGGACGGCGGCGCGCGAGCCGGTGCACACGGCCACCGCGTGGCGGGCGGTGAGCACCACCTCGGTGCCGTCGGGCTGGGTCACGACGACCCGCTTCTCGCCGTCCAGGCGGCCCTTGCCGCGCACCAGCGCGATGTTGCTCTTCTCGACCCACTCGACCTGGCTGGCGTCGTCCCAATTGCTGGTGAAGGAGTCGCGGCGGGCCAGCGTCGCAGCGACGTCCTGCTCGCCGGTCACCGCGGCTGCCGCGCCGGAGACGGCGCGGGCGGCGCTGAGCACCTCGCTGCCGCGCAGCAGCGTCTTGCTGGGCATGCACGCCCAGTACGAGCACTCCCCGCCGACCAGTTCGCTCTCCACGAGGACGGCGGTCAGCCCGCCCCGCACGGCGATGTCGGCGACGTTCTCCCCCGTCGACCCCGCTCCGATGACGATGACGTCGTAGCTCTGCTCACCAGTGGTCACGACTGCATTGTGGTCGACTGACCCCCGTGCCTGTCGATGCTCCGCAGTTCGCCGCCGCCCTGCGCCAGTACGCGGCCGGGGTCGTGCTGCTGACCGTGCACGACGACATGGACGACGTCGGGACGACGGTGACGTCGATGATGAGCGTGTCGGCCGACCCGCCGCTGGTCGCGATCGGGCTGTCCACCGAGGGCTACCCGGCCGAGGTGCTGCAGGCGGTGGGCTCCTGCGCGGTGAACGTGCTCGGGGCGTCGCAGGCGATCCTGGCCAGCCGGTTCTCCTCCGCCGGGCGGCCCAGTGCCCGGCACCTGCTGGAGTCCGTGCCCTGGCACCGCGCACCGGTCAGCGACGCGATCGTGCTGGACGGGGCCCTGGCCGCGCTGGACTGCACCGTGCACTCGGTGGTCGAGGCCGGTGACCACGTCGTCGTCCTGCTGCAGGTCGAGGACGTGCCCGTGCTCGGTGACGGCGACCCGCTGCTGCGGCTGCGCGGCCGGTTCACCGACGGCGCCGGCCAGCCCCTCCGCCGTCCGTAGGGCGACCCGGCGGAGGTGCGCCGCCCCCGCCTGGTGCGCCGTCGTCGACCGCGGCGCACCCCCCGGCTGCGCGGCTCACCCCCCGGCTGACGGACGCGGGAACGCGCCTGTCACATGCCGGGACTAGCGTCGTCGCTGCGATGACTGGTTCCCTCCCCGCCCCGTCCGCCTCCGCCCTCAACCGCGCGCTGGTGCGTGCCGAACGTGGCGTGACCCTCGACGCCACCGAGGCCGAGACCCTGATGCACGCCCGCGGCCTGGCCGAGGGCGAGCCGCTCGACCGGCTGCTGACCACCGCCGCCCGGGTGCGCGACGCCGGGCTGGCCTCCGCCGGTCGCCCCGGCGTGGTGACCTACAGCCGCAAGGTGTTCATCCCGCTCACCCACCTGTGCCGCGACCGCTGCCACTACTGCACGTTCGTGACCACGCCCGGCCAGCTGCGCGCCGAGGGCAAGGCCCCGTTCCTCTCCCCCGACGAGGTGCTGGACATCGCCCGCCAGGGTGCGGCGCTGGGGTGCAAGGAGGCGCTGTTCACCCTCGGCGACCGCCCGGAGGACCGCTGGCCGGTCGCGGCCGAGTGGCTGGAGGCGCACGGCTTCGACTCCACGCTGGGCTACCTGCGGGCGATGGCGATCCGGGTGCTGGAGGAGACCGGGCTGCTGCCGCACCTCAACCCCGGCGTGCTGAGCTGGGAGGAGATCCAGCGGCTCAAGCCGGTCGCGGCGTCGATGGGCATGATGCTGGAGACGACGGCCACGCGGCTGTGGTCGGAGAAGGGCGGGCCGCACTTCGGTTCCCCCGACAAGGACCCCGCCGTGCGGCTGCGGGTGCTCGAGGACGCCGGCCGCTCCGCCGTCCCGTTCACCACCGGCGTGCTGCTGGGCATCGGCGAGACCTACGCCGAGCGGGTCGACGCGCTCGCCGAGATCCGGGCCTCGGCGCGCCGGCACGGGCACGTCCAGGAGGTCATCGTCCAGAACTTCCGGGCCAAGCCGCGCACCGCGATGGCCGGCACCGACGACCTGGCGCTGCAGGAGTACGTCGCCTCGGTCGCCGTGAGCCGGCTGGTCCTCGGCCCGGCCGCCCGGGTGCAGGCACCGCCGAACCTCTCCGACTCCACCGAACTGGGCCTGCTGCTGCGCGCCGGGGTCGACGACTGGGGCGGCGTCTCCCCGCTCACGCCCGACCACGTCAACCCCGAGCGCCCGTGGCCGAACATCGACAAGCTGGCCCAGCTGACCGCCGACGCCGGGTTCACGCTGCGCGAGCGGCTGGCCGCCCAGCCCGGCTTCGTGCTGCAGCCCGAGCCGTGGCTGGACCCGCGGGTGCGCCCGCACGTGTCCGCGCTCGCCGGCCCCGACGGGCTGGCCGTCGAGGGCCGCCTCCCGGTCGGTCTGCCCTGGCAGGAGCCGGACGAGGCCTGGACGGCGTCCGGGCGGGTGGACCTGCACACCGAGATCGACACCGTCGGGCGCACCGGCGACCGGCGCAGCGACTTCGACGCCGTCTACGGCGACTGGGCCGAGCTGCGTTCCCGCACCGAGAGGGCCCGCGACGGGCACTCGACCGCGATCGCGGCCGGCGACCCGGCCGTGCACGCCGCGCTGCGGCACGCCGAGACCGACCCGGCGGGGCTCTCCGACGCCGAGTACCTGGCACTGCTGGGCGCCGACGGCACCGACCTCGACGCGCTGGCCGCGCTGGCTGACGCCGTCCGCCGAGACGTCAACGGCGACGACGTCACCTACGTGGTGAACCGGAACGTCAACTTCACCAACGTCTGCTACACCGGCTGCCGGTTCTGCGCCTTCGCCCAGCGGCGCACCGACGCCGACGCCTTCACCCTGTCGATGCAGCAGGTCGGCGACCGGGTCGACGAGGCGTGGGCCGGCGGGGCGACCGAGATCTGCATGCAGGGCGGCATCCACCCCGACCTGCCCGGCACCGCCTACCTCGACCTCGCGCGGGGGGTGAAGTCCCGCCGTCCCGACATCCACCTGCACGCGTTCTCACCCATGGAGGTCGTGAACGGGTCGGCGCGCACCGGGCTGAGCTTCCGCGACTTCCTCACCGCCGCGAAGGAGGCCGGCGTCGACAGCCTGCCCGGGACGGCGGCGGAGATCCTCGACGACGACGTCCGCTGGGTGCTCACCAAGGGCAAGCTGCCCACCGCGACCTGGCTGGAGATCGTGCGGACGGCGCACCAGGTGGGCCTGCCGACGACCTCGACGATGATGTACGGCCACGTCGACACCCCCGCCCACTGGGTCGGGCACCTGCGCACCCTGGCCGCCCTGCAGGACGAGACCGGCGGCTTCCGCGAGTTCGTGCTGCTGCCGTTCGTGCACCACAACTCCCCCATCTACCTGGCCGGCGTCGCCCGGCCGGGGCCCACCAACCGGGAGAACCGGGCGGTGCACGCGGTCGCCCGGCTGCTGCTGCACGGGCGGATCGACAACATCCAGACCTCGTGGGTCAAGCTCGGCGACACCGGCACGCAGACGATGCTGGACGGTGGCGCCAACGACCTGGGCGGCACGTTGATGGAGGAGACCATCAGCCGGATGGCGGGCTCGGGCAACGGGTCGCTGAAGACCATCGCCGAACTGGAGGCCATGGCCGCCGGCATCGGCCGCCCGGCCCGCCAGCGGACGACGGAGTACGGCACACCGTCACCGGAGCGGATGGCCACCGCCCGCACCGAGGCCGGCCGGGCCGCGCTCACCCTCAAGCTCGTCTGAGCCGCCCGGGGGACGCACCGGTCCGGCAGGATGGCCGTGCCGGGGCCGACCCCGGCACGGTGGGAGGAGCGGGCGTGCCACGGGTGACCAGCGCGGACGTCGCGCGGGAGAGCGGGGTCTCCCGCACCACGGTCAGCTACGTCCTCAACGACACCACCGGCACGGTGATCTCCGAGGAGACCCGGCGGCGGGTGCGCGCCGCGGCCGACCGGCTCGGCTACTCCCCCTCGGCGGCGGCCCGCACGCTGCGCAGCGGGCGCAGCGACCTGGTGCTGTGCGTCCTGCCGGACTGGCCGGTCGGCCCGGTGGTCGACGCGCTGCTGGACCACCTCACCCGGGAGCTCGCCGCGCGTGACCTGTCGGTGCTGGTGCACCACTCGCGCGGGCCGCGACCGCTGTCGGACCTGTGGCGAGCGGTGACCCCGCGGGCCGTCGTGGGCTTCACCGGCTTCTCCGACGAGGAGGAGGCCGGCATGCACCGGGCCGGAATCCAGGTGGTCGCCACCGTGCTCGACGAGGAGCCCCGCCGACCCGGCGCCTTCTCCGTCGGGCAGACCCAGGTGGGGCGGCTGCAGGTGCAGCACCTCGTGGGCGCCGGGCACCGCGTCCTGGGCTACGCCTCCACCACCGATCCCCGGCTGGGCGACTTCGCCGTCCCACGGCTGGCCGGGGTCCGCGAGGAGTGCGCCCGGCTGGGCCTGCCCGCCCCGCGGGTGCAGGCCGTCGACCTGTCCGCCGGGTCCGGGCGGGAGGCGGTGCGTGCGCTGCGGGCCGGGCCCGACCCGGTGGACGCGGTCGCCGCCTACAACGACGAGGTCGCGCTCGCCGTCCTCGCCGGGGCCCGGGCTGAGGGGTTGCGGGTGCCCGACGATGTCGCGGTGATCGGGGTGGACGACGTCACGGCCGCCCGGCTCGCCTCTCCCCCGCTGACCACCGTGTCCCAGTCCGCCGGGGTGCAGGCCCGGTTCCTGTCGGACTCGGTGATCGCGGCGCTGGACGGCCGCCCTGCGCCGGCACACCCCACCGACGTCCTGCAGCTGGTGGTGCGGGAGTCGGCCTGACCCGGACGTGCCGGTGGGCCGGAGCGGACGTCCGCTCCGGCCCACCGGGTCCTGCCTCAGCGCCGGGTCAGCGCACCGGGTAGTCCGCGAGGTACCGCGGCTTCCCACCGTTGCTGGAGTCCGCCTGGGCGCCCACGCCGTTGACCACGTGCTGGATCACGCCGATGCCGTCCAGGTGCACGGTCATGACGTGGTGCAGCTGCACGCCCGGGGTCGTCGGGACCTCGAAGCCCATGGCCGTGGTGATGCCGGGGGCGGCGTTGCGCTGGTAGCCGTAGACGCCACCGCCGTCCAGCCGGTGCGTCTTCACGTTGTCCCCGACCTTGTAGCCGGCCCAGCCGAGCGTGCCGTTCGGCTCCTTCCAGTCGGCCTGCGACGGCGGGTCGTACGGGATCTCGTTCTGGTACAGCACGACCCGGCCGCGCTCGCCGTTCCAGACGGTGCTGTGCTGCTGGAAGTGCTCGACGAACAGGCCGGTCGCGGTGACGTCGTCACCGTTGACGACCACACCGGTGCGGCCGGTGTTGGTGCGCCAGCGGTCGGTGTCACCGAGGTAGCCGTTGGTGAAGCCCTCCACCCCGTGGTCGGCGCGCCACACCCAGGTGTGGTCGACGAGCACGTGGTCGCTGTTGACCACCAGGGCGGTGTCGGCCTTGCCCACGTGCGGGCCACCGACGCGGAAGAAGACGTCCGACAGCGTCGTCGGGTTGGTCGCACCGCTCTTCTTCGGGCTGTTGTTGCCGTTCTTCTTGCCGACCTCCAGCAGCACCGGCGACTCCTTCGTGCCGGCGTCGATGGTGACGCCGGCGACGACCACACCGGGGACGTCGGCGACGGTCATCGGCACCGCGCCGTCCACCGCGGTGAGCGTGGCGAGGCCGAGGCCCAGGACGACGGTGTCGGCGCGCTTGACGGCGATGCTCTGCGCGACGTCATAGACGCCGGGGGTGAGCAGCAGGTCCTTGCCGCGGGCCAGCTGGGCGTTGATCTCCTGCACGCTGGTGGTCGGCTTCGCGATGAAGAAGTCGGTCAGCGGGACCGTGCGACCGGCGGTCAGGCCGTTCGCCCAGCTCACGCCGCGGGAGTCCTTCTGGGCCGAGGGGACGCGGACCTGGTAGGCGCCCTTCGCGTCGACGAACAGGTAGGGCTTCTCCCGGCTGACCGGGGTCTTCTCCACCGTGGTGTACGGCGGGTCGGGGAAACTGGCCTCGCTGGGCGCGCCCTCGACACCGGAGAACACCTGGTTCCACACGCCGTTGGACCAGCTGCCGATCGTGCTGTTGCGGGTCAGCCACTGCTGCTGCGACCCGTTGACGACCGTGCCGGCCAGGGTGTCGGCGATGAAGCCGCCGCTGGCGTACTGCGGCCCATCGGTGCAGTAGTCCATCAGCGACAGGGTGCCGCCGCTGACCTCGACCCGGCGCATCGGTGAGGCCTGGGAGACGGCGAAGAAGTTGGCGGTGCCCCGGCAGCCGTCCTGGCCGGCGGCGTTGATGTTGAGGTGGAAGTTCGAGACCGACCGCCAGAAGTTGTCCAGGGCGATGCAGTTGTTCGTGCCGTCGGCGTTGGGACGGCAGCGGTTGTAGACCTCGACCTTGCCGTTGATCGTGACGTCGCGCGGGGAGGCGCCGAGCCCGGCGACCTCCGTGTAGTAGCCGACCTTGATCTGCAGCGGCTGCGTGGCGGTGCCGTACGTGCCGGGCTTGAACAGCAGCGCGTACCGCTGCGTGCCCATCTCGTTGGCGACCTGCTGGGCGTAGATCGCGTCGGCCTTCGCCTGGATCTGGGCCAGCGGGGTGCTGGGGTCGAACACGGTGACGTTCACGCCCAGGTCGGGCTGGGTGGCGTTCACCGGCTGCGGGGGTGCAGCGGTGGCGACGCCCATCGTCGCCGGGGCGACGGACAGGGCGACGGCGAGGGCCAGCAGGCCGGTGAGCCGTCGTGGCCCCCGGCGCCGTGGCGCCGGCGTGCTCGTGGTGGTGCCGGTCGGGTTCATGCACGTCCTCTTCGTCGAGTGCGGCAGCAGTGCAGTGACTCGTGTCACTCCGGCCAGGCTAAGCGTGCGCACAGCCTTGTCAAGACGCACCCGGGACGTCGGCGGCGGGTCCGGCGGGTCGCACCCGGCGCGTCGCTCACGCCGTCCAGCGCGGTGCGGTGCGGCCGGACACCGCACCCGCGGCCGTCCGCGACCAGGCCTCGCGCAGCACCCCCACCACCTCACCGACCGTCTCCGGGGGCACCGACAGCGGCAGCCGCAGCCAGCGGTCGGCGGTGCCGTCGACGGTGAACCGCGGCCCGGGCGTGATCCGCAGCCCGAGGTCGAGGGCGTGCCCGGCCAGCCGGGTGGAGCTCCCACCGGGCAGCTGCACCCAGAGCATCGCGCCGGCCTGCGGGCGGGTGACGCGCCAGTCGGGCAGCTGGTCGGCGAGAGCGGCCAGCAGCGCGTCGCGGGCCGCGGTCAGCCACCCGATGCGGTCGGCCAGCACCTCGTCGGCGACGGCGAGCAAGCGGACGGCGACCAGCTGCTCGAGCACCGGGCTGCTCAGGTCGACCGTCCCGCGCGCCTGGGCGAGCCGGGCCAGCAGCGGCGGGTCGGCGCGCACCCAGCCCACCCGCAGGCCCGACCAGAAGGCCTTGCTCATCGACCCGAGGGTGACCACCCGGCCGTCGAGGGCCGCCAGCGGTGTGGCCGGGACGCCGTCGAGCACCAGGTCGGTGAACGTCTCGTCGGCGGCGACCACCGGGGCGTCGACCGCCGCGAGCAGTGCGCGCCGCTGCCGGTCGTCGGCGAGCAGCCCGGTCGGGTTTTGCCCGTCCGGGGTGAGCAGTGCGACGTCGGCCCCGCCTGCGGGCTGCTCCCAGCCCTCGGCGGTCACCGGCAGCCGCACCGGGCGCAGGTGCGCGGCGGCCACCGCGTCCAGCGCGGCCGGGTAGGTGGGCTGCTCGACCAGCGCTCGCTGGCCCGGCCGGGTCACGGTGCGCAGCAGCAGGTCCCAGCCGGCCAGCGCCCCGTTGGTGACCATCACCTGCTCCGCGACCGTCGGCAGGCCCCGGCGGGTGAGGTGCGCGGCCACCGCGGTGCGCAGCGCGGGGAGCCCGTAGGGGTGCAGCCCGTGCCCGGCCAGCAGTGGCCGCAGGTCGGCGGCGGCCTGCGCCACCGCGTCGACGAGCTGGGCGGGCGCGGGCGTCGCGGCCACGGTCAGGTCCCGGACGACGGCCGGCTCCCCCGGGTCGGCGTCCGGTCGCACCGGCGCGGACGCCGGCAGGGTGACCCGACTGCCCGCCCCGCCCGCGCTGACCAGGTAGCCCTCGGCGCGCAGCACGTCGTAGGCGGCGGTGACGGTGGTGCGGCTCAGCCGCAGCGCGGCGGCCAGGCTGCGCTCGCTGGGCACCCGGGTGCCCAGGGCCAGCCGGCCGTCGAGCGCCAGACCACGGATGCCGGCCGCCACGGCGTGGTACGCCGGGCCCTCGGTCAGCCAGGGGTCGAGCAGCTCGGCGAGTCGGTCGGTGACCACCGGGCCATCGAAGCCGACTTGGCCCTGTTCGGACAAGGCCAAGGCGGGTCAAGCTGCCAGGGTGCACCTGGTCGAGCCCCTGCCCCCGGACCGCCGCCCCACCCGCCTGCTCCTGCTGCTGGCCGGGCTCGTGCTCTACGGGTTCAGCTCCGGGCTGATGCTCCAGGCCGGGCTCGGGCAGATGCCGTGGGCGGTGCTGCACCAGGGCCTGTCCCGCACCTTCGGCCTGTCCATCGGCACCTGGACCATCGCCGTCGGCGCACTGGTCCTGCTCGCCTGGGTGCCGCTGCGGCTGCGCCCGGGCGTCGGCACGCTGGCCAACGTGCTCGTGCTGGGTCTGGCACTGGACGCGACGCTCGCGCTGGTGCCGGCGCCCACCGGCCTGGCGCTGCGCGTCCCGCTGCTCCTGGTGGGCATCGTGCTCAACGGGGTCGCCACCGGCGCCTACATCGGGGCCGGGCTGGGCGCCGGGCCGCGCGACGGGCTGAGCACCGGACTGGCGGCCCGCGGGGCGTCGCTGCGCGTGGTGCGCACCTCGATCGAACTCGGCGTGCTGGCGATCGGCTGGGCGCTCGGCGGCAACGTGGGGGTCGGCACCGTGCTCTACGCGGCCACCATCGGCGTGCTCACCCACGCGACCATCCCGGCCCTGCGACTGCGGGACCGGGTGCCCGCGCCCTCCTGAGCCCGGCCGTCAGCCGCCCGCCGGTGCGGTGGACGACGGAGGGGTGCCGGACGTCGGCGACGGGGCGGTCGCGCTGGACGTGGGCCCGCTGGACGGCGGCTCACTCGTCACCGCAGGCGCGCTCGTCCTCGGCGGTGTGCTCGTCGAGGGCGGTGTGCTCGTGGCGGGTGCACTGCTCGACGGTGCGGTGCTACTCGGGGCGGTGCTGCTCGGGGCGGTGCTGCTAGGCGGAGGGGTGCTGCTCGGCGGGGTGCTGCTCGACGGTGGGGTGCTGCTCGCCGGCGGCGCGGTGCTCGTGGCCGTCGGGCTGCTCGGAGGCGGTGTGCTGGCCGCCGGAGCGCTGCTCGGCGGAGGCGACACGGACGGCGGAGACGACGTCCCCGGTGAGGACGTCCCCGGCACGGACGACGAGGACGAGGACGACGTCGGCAGTCCGGAGGTCGACGCTGCCGACGGCGGTCCGGCGGTCGTCCGTGAGGAGCTGCCGGTAGCCGGCCGCCCGTCAGCCGGCGGGGTGACCGAGGTCGACGCCAGGGCGGACGGGGCCGTCGCGCCGGGCCTGGGGGCGCGCGGCGCCGCCGTCCGGAGCGGGGTCCCGCGCGTCGACCGGGCAGCCGGCGGCGGCACGACCTCACCGGTCGACACCCCACCCGGCACAGGCCGCCCGGCCGGCGGACCGGCCGGCGCGGTCAGCGGCGTCCCGGCGGTGACGGGCCCGGCCGGGGTGCTGCTCCACGCACTGGCCCAGCCGGCCTCCGCGGGGGCGGCCCCGCCTCCCGAGCCGGGCGTCCGGGCCGCGGCACCCGACTGCGCCGTCACCTGCGGCACGAGCAGCACCACCGCGCCGGCGAGGACCGCACACCCGGCGAGCACGAGCGCGGCCAGGAGCAGCCGGGCCGCGACCGACACCCGGCGCCGGGGCGGCGAGACGGTGGCACCAACCGCGTGCCGGGGACGCCGGTCGGCGGCGGTCGACCCGGTGCGGGGCACCGCCGGCTCGTCGTCCCCGGGCCGGCCCGGCTCCCGGTGCCGCCCACGTCCTCCGTCGACCATGCCGCCGCTCCCCGTCCTGCCGCCCCCGTGCCCGGTCGTCGCCGACCGGGACCACCGCCTACCCGGCTGACCTGCGACGACGCCTCCCCGGCCCGGTGACCGCCGTGCGTGTCCGGTCCGCGCCGGTGCGTGCCCGCAGGCACTCCACGCTGGCGCCGGACGGGTGGACGCGGTCGAGACCGTCGGCCCCTGCGGCTAGCGTCGGAGGGGTGAGTGAGCCCGCGCGTCCGCCGTCCCAGCTCGACCTCCTCGCCGACCGCGTCGTCGAGGACTACGCCGCCGCGGTACCGGAGGTGGCCACCTACATCGGGGTCCCCGGGCACGACGACCGCTGGTCCGACCTGACGCCGGAGGGGCACGGGGCGCACGCCCAGCTGCTGCGCGCGGCGATCGGCATGGCCGGGCGGATCCAGCCCGTCGACCACCGCGAGGAGGTCGCCCGCGCGGCGATGACCGAGCGGCTCGGTGCCGAACTGGGGCTCTACGAGGCGGGCTGGGCGCAGGCGGCACTCAACAGCGTGCAGAGCCCGCTGTCGGAGTTCCGCATCACGATGAGCCTGATGCCCACCGCCACCGAGGGCGACTGGGCGACGATCGCCCGCCGGCTGGCCGCCCTCCCCCGCGCACTCGACGGCTACCTCGCCGGCCTCACCTCGGCGTCGTCGCACGGGCGCACGGCCGCCGCCCGGCAGGTCCGGCTGGCCGCCGCCACGGCCCGCCGCTGGGCCGGCACCCCCGAGCGCCCCGGGTACTTCACCGGGCTGGCCGCCTCGGCGCCGTCCGGGTCGCCCGCCCTGGCCCGGGACCTCACCCGGGCGGCCGCGGCCACCTCGGCCGCCCTCCTGGACTTCGCGGCCCGGCTGGAGACCGGGCTGCTGCCGGTGGCACCCGAGCGGGACGCGGTCGGCCGGGAGCGCTACGCCGTCGAGTCCCGCTTCCACGCCGGCATCGACCTCGACCTGGAGGAGACCTACGCCTGGGGCTGGGAGGAGCTGGCCCGGATCGTGGCCGAGAAGGAGGCGGTCGCCGAGCGGATCGCCCCCGGGCAGGGCGTGGCCGGCGCGGTCGCCGCGCTGGACGCCGACCCGGCCCGCCAGGTGCACGGCCGCGAGGCGCTGCAGGCGTGGCTGCAGGAGACCGCCGACCGGGCGATCGCCGCCCTCGACGGCGTGCACTTCGACGTCCCCGCCCCGGTCCGGCGGATCGAGGGCCTGCTGACCCCGACCTCCGGCGAGGGCGTGTTCTACACCGGCCCCACCGAGGACTTCAGCCGCCCGGGCCGGATGTGGTGGTCACTGCCCGAGGGCGTCACCTCCATGACCACCTGGCGGGAGACGACCACCGTCTTCCACGAGGGCGCCCCGGGGCACCACCTGCAGATCGGTCAGACGGTGCACGACGCCGCGCGGCTCAACCGGTGGCAGCGGCTGCTGGCGATGTGCTCCGGGCACGCCGAGGGCTGGGCGCTGTACTCCGAGCGGCTGATGGCCGAGCTGGGCTTCCTCGACGACCCGGGCGACCGGCTGGGCATGCTCAGCGCCCAGGAGATGCGCGCGGCCCGCGTCGTCCTCGACATCGGTCTGCACCTGGACCTGACCATCCCGGCCGGCCGGGCCGCCGGTGAGCGCTGGACCTACGACGTCGCACTGGCCTTCCTCCGCACGCACCTGGACATGGAGGACGCCATGCGCGTCGACGAGCTGCACCGCTACCTCGGCTGGCCCGGCCAGGCTCCGGTCTACAAGGTCGGCGAGCGGGTCCTGCTCACCTGCCGCGAGGAGGCCCGGCAGCGCGCCGGCGCCGCCTTCGACCTCAAGGACTGGCACCGCCGGGTGCTCGCCCTCGGCCCGCTGGGGCTCGGTCCGCTGACCGCGGAGCTCGCCCGCTCCTGACCCCGGCCGTCACACCCGCCGCACCGGCTGCCGATGATCACGCGGGCGTCCGGCCCGACACCTCGGCCGGCCGGTGCGACCGCGGCGACCGCGCTGGTCGGACGGCTGCGGGATCGTCCAGATCGCCCGGGACGGGCCTCTCTCGATGTGGACGAACTCGACGGCCCCCGTGGGCAGAACCTGACCCTCGGTGCGGCGTGTCGCGCAGCTGCTCACACGCAGCAGTGGCGGGCGCGACAGAGGTGACGGCTGTGACCCGGCGTAACACGGACGACATTTGACCCCCTGGAACAGCACCCGTGTAATTCATCCCGTGCTCACAGCAAGTGAGCGCACGGCAACCGTCGAGCGACGGCCGCCGGACCGCGACGCAGGGGGACGAACCGCGATGGCCGACGTGACGTGGATGAGCGAGTACCGCACCGCAGCTGCTGAGGTGGCCCCGGCCAGCTACGGCCAGGACGTGCTGGGCATGGCCGACGTCTACGACGCCGGCTTCGGCTCCGTCGACGCCGTCGAGGAGGGTGGCTGGCAGGAGCGCGCACTGTGCGCCGAGACCGACCCCGAGGCCTTCTTCCCGGAGAAGGGCGGCTCGACCCGCGAGGCGAAGAAGATCTGCACCGGCTGCGAGGTCCGCAACGACTGCCTCGAGTACGCGCTGGCCAACGACGAGCGCTTCGGCATCTGGGGCGGCCTGTCCGAGCGCGAGCGTCGTCGCCTGCGTCGCCGCGTCGGCTGAACGAACAGCAGGACCCCTCCGCCCCCGACCCCGCCCCGAGGCTCGTCCCGAGCGCGCGAGGGCGAGGAGGACGGGGCGCTCCGACCTGGCGCGGGTCCCTGCGAGGGGCCGATGATCGGGGCGGGGAACTGCGGGTAGGAGCGGGTCGTGCGAGCGATCACCTACACCCAGCCCGGCGGTCCCGACGTCCTGCAGCTCGTCGACCGCGACACCCCCGAACCCGGACCCGGTGAGGTGCTGGTCCGCCTGGCCTTCTCGGGCGTGAACCCCACCGACTGGAAGTCCCGCAGCGGGAGCCGGCCCGGCCCCGGCGGCCAGGTCCCCGACCAGGACGGCGCCGGCACGGTCGAGGCCGTCGGCCAGGGCGTCGACCCGGCCCTCGTCGGTGAGCGTGTCTGGATCTGGGAGGCCGCCTGGCAGCGTCCCCACGGGACCGCCGCCGAGTACACCGTCGTCCCGGCCCGGCAGACCGTCCTCCTCGGTGCCGACGCCTCCTTCGAGCTCGGCGCCGCGCTCGGCATCCCGTTCCTCACCGCGCACCGCTGCCTCACCGTCGCGGAGTCCCTCCCCGACCGCCTCTCCCCCGGCTCGCTGAACGGCCGCACCGTGCTCGTGCAAGGTGGCGCCGGCGCCGTCGGCAACGCCGCCATCCAGCTCGCCCGCTGGGCCGACGCCACCGTCATCGCCACGGTGAGCAGCCCGCGCAAGGCCCAGCTGGCCGCCGCGGCCGGCGCGAGCCACGTCATCGACTACAAGCGACAGGACGTCGTCGCCGAGGTGCGCAAGATCGTGCCGCACGGCGTCGACGCGATCGTCGAGGTCGCCCCGGCGGCGAACGCCGCGATCGACGCGGAGGTCATCGCCCCGCACGGCGCGATCGCCATCTACGCCAACGACGGCGGTGACGAGGTCACCATCCCGATCCGCACCCAGATGGGGCCCAACGCCCGCTGGCAGTTCGTGCTCGTCTACACCGAGCCCACCCGGGCCAAGGACGTCGGCGTCGAGGACGTCAACGCCGCGGTGCTCGACGGCGCCGTCCGGGTCGGTGAGGACGCCGGGCTCCCGCTGCACGTCTTCCCGCTGGCCGACACCGCCGCGGCCCACCAGGCCGTCGAGGACGGCGTCACCGGCAAGGTGCTCGTCGACGTCACCGCCTGATCCGTGGCGGAGTGGACCCGTCGGCGTCACATCGACGGATCCACTCCGCTCAGCGGGTCGTGCGGCTCAGGCGGCCTTGCCGACCTTCACCAGGCGGCGTTTCTTCACCGTGTACCCGGGCGGGAGCGTCCCCTCGGCCAGGGCGCGCAGCGGGCAGCGGGTGCACCGCGGGCGGTCCTCGCAGCACTTGCTCTTGGGCAGCTTCGCCGACTTCGCCACGTGGTGAGGTTAGCCATGCCTTGCTGACCGCCGCCCGGGTGGGGCGCCCGGCCCGCTACCGTTCGGAGAACGCCCCACCCCTCGCACCGACCGGGAGTCCCGATGGCCGCCGACGCCTTCATCGACCTGCTCAACGCCCAGATCGGCCACGAGTTCGCCGCCCACCAGCAGTACGTGGCGATCGCCGTCTACTTCGACGACCTGACCATGCCGCAGACCGCGCAGCTGTTCTTCGACCAGGCCGGCGAGGAGCGCGACCACGCGATGATGATGGTGCGCTACCTGCTCGACGCCGACGCCTCGGTGCAGGTCCCCGGCATCGCCGCCCCGATCAACGGCTTCCCCGACGTGGTCGCCCCGGTCGCCCTGGCCCTGGAGCAGGAGAAGCGGGTCACCGAGCAGATCAACCAGCTCACCGCGGTCGCCCGCCAGCACAACGACTTCGCCTCCGACCAGTTCATGCAGTGGTTCATCAAGGAGCAGGTCGAGGAGGTCAGCAAGATGAGCGACCTGCTGGCCATCGTGAAGCGCTCCACGCACGACCTGGAGACGATCGAGGACTACGTGCTGCGCGAGGTCCGCCCCGAGGGTGCCGACCCGATGGCCCCCTCGATCGCCGGCGCCAAGGACTGACCCGACGCGGCCGGGCGGCCCCGCCTCCCGGCACGGCCGGGTGGCACCGGCTCAGTTCGAGCCGGTGCCGCCCTGGCCGACCGCCAGCGCGGTCTCCGCCAGCGCGTCCAGCGCCTCGTCCGACCCGCGCTGACCGACGTAGGACGTCTCCACGATGGTGACCACGGTGCCGTTGACGTCGCTGTCGTACTGGGTCTGGGTGAGCTTCGCCGGCCCGCCGGTGTACCGGACGCCGTCGCGCAGCAGGTCGTCGACGTTGCCGCTGAGATCCGTGTCGGCCAGCGCCCGCAGCGCCTCGGCCAGCCCGGCGTCGGGCATCGTCACCCGTGACATGGACACCACCGCCGGCTGCCCGTCGGCGTCGGCCGACCACAGCATCCGGGTCAGCGCCGTGCAGTCGGACCGCCCGAAGAACTCTGCGACCGAGCCGTAGGCGTGCGCGGCGCAGCTCTGGTCGTCCTTGGCCGCCTCGAGGGTGAACGTGGTGCCGCCGACGACGGCGGTGTCCCCCGGGACGGGGCCGGTCGCCGTGGTGCCGGGAGCGGCGCTGGTGGGCGGGGCGGCGACCGGCGCGGTGCCGTCGTCGTCCCGGCCGCCCACGGTCACCAGGACGACGGCCAGCAGCGCCGCGACGACCGCCAGCGCGGCGGCGGCGAGCAGGGCACGGCGGCGCCCGGGGCGGTGCTCGGGACGGTGGTCGTCGTCGTCCGGGGGGACCGTGCTGGTGCTGCGGGTCGGCGGCAGCTCGGCGGCCGTGACGCGCGGCCGCAGCCCCGGCGGGAGGTCCCGGCGCGGCTGCGGCGCGACCTCGACCGTCGACCCGAAGAGGCCACCGAGGCCGCCGCTGTCGTCGGGCGCCCGGTGCTCGGCCGGTGACCACTGCCCGTCGACGGGCGCGCGGTCGGGCACCAGCGCCTGGGTCTCCTGGGCCCGGCCGGCGGGCTCGACCGGCCGTGACGTGCGGACGTCCTGGGTGAGGTGGGCGTCCCCGGACTGGTCGTACGCCGAGGCGCCACGACGCTCGGCGTCCTCCTGGGCCTGCACGGCCGCGGCGGCCACCCGCGCGGCGGCGGCGGGGTCGACCAGCGGCGGCGTGCGCTGCTGCGGGACGGCGGGCGCGACCGGCTCGGGGGCGGGCGGGGCCTGGGGGGCGTACCGCGGCGGGGCGGCGTTGAGCGCCGCCGGGGTGAGCAGCTCCTGCCGGCGCAGCACGTACGGCGAGTACGGGAAGCCCTCCCCGTTGAGCTCCTCGACCGACGGGGTGCGGCCGGCGACGCCGAGCGCCTCGATGCCGGCCCGGACGTCGGCGGTCGTCCAGAGCCGGGGGTTGTCGGTGCCGGCGTGCCGGGCCGCGCGGGCGACCCCGAGCAGCAGCGACTGCTGGTCGAGGAAGGCCACCTGGTCACCCTCACCGAGGTCGCCGTCGGCCGGCACGATGCCGGTGACCGCGCCGGTGAGCACGGTGAGCCGGGCGATCCGGCCCGGCTCCAGCCCGGCGGCCCGCAGCGTCACCGCCGCCTGCATGCCGGCGCGCATCAGGCCCTCCAGCGGCGTGGAGCCCCCGCCGGCCAGCTGCACGACGTCGCCGGGGCCCTCGCCGGTGCCGATGGTCCAGGCGCCCTCGGGGGCGGCGGTGACGACACCGGAACGGCGCTCGACCTCCACGACCCGCACGACGGCCAGCCCCTCGGGCACGAACAGCACGGCGTCGGCCTGCCGCCGGTTCATCGGGCCCTCGACCACGGGCAGGGAGGCCATCACCGCGCCGCGCACCCCGCTGCCGGTGTCCCAGCTGGAGAGCTCGGCGAAGAACGCACGCTCGGCCGCCGTCTGCAGCGGCGTCGGCGTGAGGATCAGCACGGGTTCTCCAGGGGGCAGGTGACGTGCGGGCGGCGCGGGACGCGGCGGTTCCCGCGGCGGGACGGCGGCGGTCCGCTCCGACGTTACGTCATCGGCGGGCCGGTCCCGGGCTCACCGGAGGGACGCGCCGCCGGCCTGCGCAGCCACCGGCGTGTCCTCGGCCGGCGCCTGCCAGCGGGCGAAGGCGGCGCCGGCGGTCACCCGGTCCAGCGCCGTCCAGAGCAGGGCGAAGCCGACCGCCACCACCGGCAGGGCCGCCCAGTTCCACGGCGGGATCTCCGCGACCACCGACTGGGCCCAGGCGGCCAGCGTCACGCCGCCGGTGACCACGAGGCCGGCCAGCCACCCGGGCAGGCGGGCCAGCACCGCCAGGTCGACCAGCACCGCGCCGGCCAGCAGCATCACCGGCAGCACGGAGGGCGGGAAGCCGGTCGAGGTGAGCAGCACCCAGCACACGGCCCGGTAGGCCAGGTACACCGCCGCGACGGTGGTCGCGGTCCACCGCAGGCCCACCGAGCGGCGGGCGGCGACGAGCGCGAGCAGGCCGGCGCAGACGAGCCACGCCGGGTGCACCCAGGAGGGCACCGGGAGCATGAACTGCGTCGGCGTCTGCCCCTGGGAGGCGGCGAAGTCCAGCAGCGAGGGCTCGGCGGTGGTGTGCCCGGCCCAGTAGTCGGCCAGGGCGAGGACGCCGTACTCCTGGTGCTGGTTGGGGAACAGCACGTTCTCCACGAAGAACAGCCACAGCCCCAGGGAGACCAGGTCGCGCTGCCGGCCGGGGGCGGCGTACAGCCACCAGCCCCGGATGGCGCCGGCGAGCATGATCGCCGTCCCCAGGTAGAGCAGCGCGTGGCTGGGGCTCCAGCTGGTGATGTCCAGGCCGTTGATGCGGTGGTTGAGCAGGTCCAGCGGGATGGCGACCAGGAAGGTGCCGATGCCCGCCTGCATCAGCCGCAGCGCCCGCCGGTCGACGCCGTGGCCGCTGTAGCTGGCGAACACGACCAGCGCGCCGGCCAGCACGGTGCCGGCGGAGTTGAGCAGGTGCGGCGGCGCGAGGTCGTCGCGCAGCGAGCGGAAGTGCCAGGACACGTCCCAGGTGGAGCCGAGCATCTTCAGCCCGAAGGCGACCAGCCAGGCGGTGTAGATCCAGCGCAGCTCGACCGGGCTGGTCGCCCGGCCGGGCAGGCCGGGGGTCATGTAGGTCTGCCAGAGCCAGCGCAGCAGCGCCACCGGACGGCGCAACCCGGACCGCAGGGACGACGGCGCCGGTGCAGCCGGCCGGGCGAGGGACGTGCTGGAGGACACGAGCGGCTCCGCGGGGTCGGTGCAGGAGCCCGGAGCGTAGCTGCGGCAGATGTGCGAAACGGCCCTTCTGGAGCCGCAACCGGCGGGTCTGGGGCAGGTGTGACAGGTGCTCGGCCGTGGCGGTGCGTAGGGTCGCGGACGTGGCAGACAGTGCAGCGCACAACCTGGTGTGGATCGACTGTGAGATGACCGGGCTCGACCTGGTGCACGACAAGCTGATCGAGGTCGCGGTGGTGGTCACCGACTCCCAGCTCAACGTGCTCGACCCCGGGCTGGACGTGATCATCCACGCCGAGGACGCCGACCTGGACGGCATGGTGGAGGTCGTGCGCAAGATGCACGCCCACTCCGGGCTCACCGAGGAGGTGCGCGCCTCGACGGTCACCCTCGCCGAGGCCCAGGAGCAGGTGCTCGCCTACGTCAAGCGGTTCGTGCCCGACCGGCGCACCGCCCCGCTGTGCGGCAACTCGATCGGCACCGACCGCGGCTTCCTCGCCCGCGACATGCCCGAGCTCGACGACCACCTGCACTACCGGATGATCGACGTCTCCTCGATCAAGGAGCTGGGACGCCGCTGGTACCCGCGGGTGTACTTCGCCCAGCCGCCCAAGGGCCTGGCGCACCGGGCACTGGCCGACATCCTCGAGTCGATCCGGGAGCTGGCCTACTACCGGCAGACCCTCTTCGTGCCCGACCCCGGCCCCACCAGCGACCAGGCGCAGGCTGCCGCGGCCGACGTCGTGGCGGCCTTCGCGCCGGCGCTGGAGGCCGGCGCGGCCGACGGCGGGACGGCCTCCGCGCAGGCCTGACCGCGCCCGGCGACCCCGGCCTCACGAGGCCCCGGAGGGTCTCCGGTATCGTGGTCGCGTCCACCGGGCCGGCTCTCGCCAGCCGCCCGGTGTACATGGTGGGTGTAGCTCAGCTGGTAGAGCGCCAGGTTGTGATCCTGGATGTCGCGGGTTCAAGTCCCGTCACTCACCCCGATGGAGAGCCCCGGTCAGCACGCTGACCGGGGCTCTCCCGTCTCCCGCCCCTCCTCGTGCCTGGCCCGGGCACCCGGCGCGTCCGTCTGACCGCCGGCTCCGCGGGGCATGGTCGGCATGTGCCCTTCGACTCCCCCACGCTCACCGTGCGACGCACCGGCGAGGAGACCTGGGCGGTGCTGGAACCGCTGGTCTACCGCGGCCGACGCGACACCTTCGTCGTCCCGGCCGGCTTCCGTACCGACTTCGCCACCGTGCCGCGGGTCGCGGTGTGGCTGATCCCCCGGTTCGGCCGGTACACCCTGGCCGCGGTGCTGCACGACTGGCTGGTCACGGTCGGCATCCGGGCCGGCGCGGTCAGCTCCCGGGACGCCGACGGGCTGTTCCGCCGCGTGCTCGCCGAGCTCGGCGTCCCGCCGGTGCGGCGCTGGCTGATGTGGGCCGGCGTGCGGTGGGGCGCGCTGGTGAACCCGCTGCGCCGGCCGGGCTGGTGGCGGGACGCGCCGCGGCTGCTGCCGCTGTCGGTGCTGGCCGCGCCGATCGTCGTCCCACCGGCCGTCGTGATCTCCGTGGCGCTGGCCGCCTACACGGTCGTGGAGGCCGCCGTCACGCGGCTCGTCCCCGGCGCCGGCCCGCGGACCGACCGCGGCATGCGGCTGTGAGACGACAGCGGCCGCGGCCCCGGTGGGGTCGCGGCCGCTGGGGTCACGCGGTCAGGACAGCGCGCTGCCGGCCTTCCACTGGTCCCACGGGACGGCCCAGTCGTAGATGTCGCCGTCGGCCGGGCCGAGCGTGCCGCCCACCGAGTTGACCACCTCGACCACGTCGCCGGGCTGGGAGAAGTCGTAGAACCACTTCGCCCGCTCGTCGGAGAGGTTGATGCAGCCGTGGCTGACGTTCGAGGAGCCCTGCTGGCGCACCGACCAGGGCGCGCCGTGCACGAACTCGCCGTTGTTGGAGATGCGCGTCGCCCACTTGACCCCCTCGGCCAGGTAGCCGCCGGGGGCGTCCACGGCCAGGCCGAAGGTGGAGGAGTCCATGGTGGTCTCGGCCAGCTTCTCCAGCACGACGTGCGCACCGTTGTGCGTCGGGTTCTTGTCGCTGCCGGCGCTCATCGGGTAGGTCTGCACGACCTGGTCGCCGTTGTGGACGGTGAGGGTGTGCGTGGCCGCGTCGGCGACCGAGACGTGCTCGTCGCCCACGTGGAAGGCCACCGTGCGGTCGACCTTGCCCCACACGCCGTCCCCGAGGTCGACGCCGAAGAGGTCGGCCTCGACGGTGACGTCGGTGTCGGCCGGCCAGTAGGTCGAGGGACGGAAGTGCACCTCGTCGTCCCGCACCCAGTTCCACACCCCGTCGGTGGGGGTGGAGGAGGTGACGGTCAGGTGGCGCTCGACCTCGGCCTTGTCGGTGACCGGCTCGTCGAAGAAGACCCGGATCGGCATGCCCACCCCGACGGTCGTGCCGTCGAGCGGGCCGATGTCGGGCTTGTCCTGCAGCCGCGGGGTGACCGTGGTGAACGTCGACGTCTGGGTGGTCACCTGGTCGCCGGCACTGGCCGCCGTGGCCGTCACCGTGTAGCTCGTGCCGTAGGCCAGGTCCTCGGCCGGCGTCCAGACGGAGGTGTCCGGGTCCCCGGCCGCGGGCGCCACCTCCCCGGCGACCGCGGCACCGCTGCCGTCGGTGACCTCCACGTCGTCGAGCCGGCCGTCGGTGACGTCGACCTCCAGCGGCTCGGCCGGCGACACGTCGGCGGCGCCGTCGGCGATGCTCAGGGCCAGCTGCGCGGGCGGGGCGGCCGGCGCGGACGACGCGGACGACGTCGTCGAGCCGGGGGCCCCTGCGGCCTCGGTGGAGCCGCCCGTGCAGCCCGCGACGAGCGCGAGCACCGCGACGGCCAGCACCGGTGCCGACCTCCTGCCCTGGAGAACCCCCATGCCGACCTGCCTCCCCGTACGAGCACCCCGGCCCAGGACCGTCCCGGCCTTCGTTGCACGCCACCACCAGTGTCCACGCGTCAGCTGGCAGGTGGTTGGGCTGCAGCAGGCGGTGTCATGACCCCGTATCGGCGGCCCGGACCCCCGCCGACACACCCCTGCAGCGACGTGTACAGTTCTCTCCTGTTGCCCGGTCCTGCCGGGCGGCACGCGCCATTAGCTCAATTGGCAGAGCAGCTGACTCTTAATCAGCGGGTTCGGGGTTCGAGTCCCTGATGGCGCACCACCCGAAGCGGCCCCGTCCACCTGGACGGGGCCGCTTCGTCGTTCCCGGGGCACCCGCGGCCCACCGGGCACGCGGGGCGGCCCGGTGGCCGTGTGCTCGACCACCGGGCCTGGAACCGTCGCGTGCCGGCACGTGAGGGGTCCTGGCACCTCTGTTCCCGCCGGGCCTGCGGCCCAACCGGGGCACCCGGGTCGCAGCTCGCCGGTGCGCACCGCCCGCGGTGGTGGTCCCGTCATGGCCACCGGGGTGCGGACCCCGGGACGGGCCCCGCGGTTCGGCGCGCCACGCGCACAGGGGGACGTCGTCGTGCGGCCGGGCCGCCCGGCACGGACACCCCGGACGTGCACGACGCCGCAGCCCGGCTCCCGGCCACCGTCCGGTGGCCCGCACCTGGCTATGCTCGGCCTGCCAACGCGTCACACAGCCGGCGTGCGGCATGCAGGGCCCACCCCTGCACCCCGCCCGAGCCCTCGGGCTCGGACCCGCCGGCACGCGAGCTGACCGGTGCCATCTGATGCCGGAGCACCTCTTGACGCGCCCCACCCCCGCGGACGACCTCGCCCAGCTCGCCTTCGACGAGCTCGGTCGGATCTCCTTCGCCGACCACTCGCTGGAGTCGGTGCTGCAGCGGGTCACCGACCTCGCCGCCCGGGTGCTGCCCGGCGAGCCGGCCACCTCGGTCACGATCATCGACGGCGGCGGCCGCCCGACCACCGTCGCCGCCAGCCACCCGCTGGCCCGGCAGCTGGACCAGGTGCAGTACGCCCAGGCGTCGGGACCGTGCCTGGAGGCGGCCACGACCGGCGTCGTCGTCGAGGTGCTCGACACCGCCACGGAGACCCGCTGGGCGCCCTTCCCGCAGGTCGCGGCGGAGCGGGGCTGCACGGGCGTGATGTCCTTCCCGCTGCCGCCGCAGGAGCGCACCAGCGGTGGGCTCAACGTCTACTCCCGGACGTCGCAGCCGCTGGACGAGACCACCCGGGAGGTCTCGGCCCGCTTCGCCGCCTACGCGGTGGTGCCGGTGTCGAACATGTACCTCTACGAGAGCGCCCTCGGCCGCGCCGAGCACCTGCGCACGGCGCTGGACTCCCGGGCGGTCATCGACCAGGCCAAGGGCATCCTCATGGAGCGCCACAGGCTCTCCGCCGACCAGGCGTTCTCCGCGCTGGCCGAGCTGTCGATGGAGTCCAACACCCGGGTCCGCGACATCGCCCAGCGCCTCGTCGACACCGGCGAGCTGCCCGGGGCCTGACCGGGTCGTCGGCGGGCAGGACGGCGGCGGCGCAGGCCGGCGTCCTCGGTCCCGGGCGGCCGTGCCGTGGGCGGCCGGGACCCGGTGACGGCGGCCTCCACCGGACCACGCGTTCGGGTGGCACCCCCGGCGGGGCACGGTGTCGGGCGTGACCACCCCGTCGGAGAGCACCGCCGTCCTCGGCGCCCGCCGCGCGCGCCAGTTCCTCTCGCTGGCCGACGCCGGTCAGGGCGGGCAGGCCGACTTCCTGGTCGTCGTCCTGGGCGACCCGGGCGAGCTCGTGGCCCTGGGCGCGGGCCTCACCGCGCTGGCCCGGATGGCCGCCCGGATGCTGCCCCCGGCGGCGCGCGCGCAGGCCGGCGCCCGGCAGCTCGAGCTCGGCCGGGTGCGCGACGCCGCCGGGACCGACGTCGACGCACTGCGGGACTGGCTGCGGCAGGCCGGTGCGGAGGCGCTCGCCGTCCTCCGGCTGGCCGAGCCCGACGCGGTGGCCCGCCGGGAGCTGCTCGCCTGACCGGGGCCGGCCCTGCCCGCCGGCTCGCGACGGACCGGTGGCAGGGCGCGGTGGTCCGGGCGGCGATCGGCAGGGACAGTGGAGGGGTGACCGCACCGTCCGAGTCCCCCACCGACCCCGCCGCCCTCGGCGCCCGCCGCGCCGACGAGTACCTTCAGCTGCTGGACGCCGGCCGCACCGACGACGCCGAGGCCTTGCTCGCCGGGCTGTCCGACGCCCGCGAGCTGGTCTTCGTCGGCGCCGGCTTCACCGCCCTCGCCCGCCGCACCGGGCGCACCCTGCCCACCGCGATGCGGGCCCAGGCCAGCACCCGGCAGGTCCTGCTCGGTCAGCTCCGCGACGCCAGCCGGCGCGACCCCGACGGCCTGCGCCGCTGGCTGCGCGAGGCCGGCGAGGAGGTCCGCACGGTGCGGCGCCTGGCCGAGACCGCCCGCGCCCGGCTGGGTGACCAGGCCGCCGTCAGCTGAGGAGCCGCCGTCAGCTGAGGAGCCGCCGTCAGCTGAGGAGCCGGGGCACCCGGGCCACGGCGACCGCGACCGGCAGCACCAGCGCCAGCAGGACGGCGACCAGCAGGTAGGTGACCGGCAGGCCCAGCCCGGCGGCCACGGCGCCCACCGCGAGTGCCCCGATCGCCGTCCCGGTGTCGAAGCTGGCGTTCCAGACCGCGCTGACCGTGGCGGTGTGCCCGCCGGCCCGGGCCAGCGAGACCACCAGCGTCAGGTTCTGCACGGCGCCGTAGGCCACGCCCAGGCCGAGGCTGCCCAGCAGCAGCCACCCGGTGCCCACCGGTCCGCCCGTGGACAGGCCCAGCGCCACCAGCGCCAGGCCGGCCACGCCGCTGACCAGGGCGGCGGGCAGCAGCGTGCGGGCGCCGAGCCGGTCGACCAGCACGCCGACCCGCCAGCGGCAGACCGCGGTGCTGACGCCGAACAGCAGCAGCGCAGCGGTCGCCAGCACGCCGTCCGGCCGCTCGATCGGCAGGAAGGTGACCAGCCCGCCCCCGGCCAGGGTGACGGTGAGCAGCACCAGCGACGGCGCGGCCGCGGCCCGCACCGCGGCCCGGGACCCGCCGGGGCCCACCTCCTCGGCCGGGGGCCCGAGCGCCCGCACCAGCCCGGGCACGAACGGCAGCGCCAGGACGGCGGAGGCCGCGAGCACCGCGACCAGCGGGAAGTGGCCGGCCAGCGTCAGCGCCGCCCCACCGGGCACGGCGAGCAGCGTGGGCAGCCCCGCGGCCAGGCCGTAGATGCCGATGGACTCACCGCGCCGCTCCGGCGGCACCGCCTGCGCGGCGATCGCCGACCCCAGCACGGTCAGCACCGCGAACCCCACTCCACGGACGGCGGAGACCGCCAGCAGCCAGCCGAGGTCGTCCCCGACGAGGTAGAGCGGCGCCGGGGCGCCCAGGGCGACCAGTCCTGAGCTCAGCACCGGCCCGAGGCCCAGGCGGCGCACCAGCGCGGGCACGGTGCCCTGCGCGAGCACGGTGACGACCAGGAAGACGGTGGTCGCCGACCCGGCGGCGACCAGACCGGCCCCCGTGCCGGCCGCGTACGCCGGCAGCGCCGAGAGCAGCAGCGCGTAGCTGGTGATGCCCAGCAGGGTGACGGCGAACACCGCCCGGACCGCCGGCAGCCGCCACAGCGAGGGCCTGGGCACGCGCGTCCTCCCCCGTCCGGGCCGGTCGGCTGGTCGCGCCGCCGGGGCGTTCCCTACGGTCTGTCCATGACCTCTCCCGACAGCATCCCGGCGACCACCACCATCGTCGTCATGGGGGTCTCCGGTTCCGGCAAGACCAGCGCCGCCCGGGAGATCACCCGGCAGCTGGGCTGGGAGTACATCGAGGGCGACGACCTGCACCCCGAGGCCAACGTCGCGAAGATGGCCGCCGGCCACCCGCTGGACGACGAGGACCGCTGGCCCTGGCTGCGCCGCATCTCCGAGGTGATCGGCGAGCACGAGGCCGCCGGGACGTCGATCGTGCTCACCTGCTCCGCGCTCAAGCGCGTCTACCGCGACCTGCTGCGCGAGGGCCACCCCTCGGTCTGGTTCGCCCACGTGGACGTCGACCGGGAGGTGCTGGCCGAGCGGCTGCGCAACCGCAAGGGCCACTACATGCCGCCGTCCCTGCTGGACAGCCAGCTGGCCACGCTGGAGCGGCTGGGCGAGGACGAGCCCGGTGACGTGATCGACGGCGACGGCCCGCTGGAGCAGACCGTCGCCGAGCTGCTCGGCGACCTGCGTCGCGAGCGCCCCGCCGCCCGCTGACGCCCTGATGGAGTCCCAGCGCTCGGTTTCCGCAGCGCTGGGACTCCATCAACCTCACCCCATGTGCGGGTAGCGGTGGTCGGTGGCGGGGACGAAGGTCTCCTTGATCGACCGCGCACTGGTCCAGCGCAGCAGGTTCTGCGCGGCACCGGCCTTGTCGTTGGTGCCCGAGGCGCGGCCGCCGCCGAAGGGCTGCTGGCCGACGACAGCGCCGGTGGGCTTGTCGTTGACGTAGAAGTTGCCGGCCGCGTGCCGCAGGAAGTGCTGCGCGTGGGCGATGGCGACGCGGTCCTGGGCGATGACCGAGCCGGTGAGCGCGTAGGGCGCCACCGACTCCATCTGCGTGAGCACGGTGTCGTAGTCGGCGTCCTCGTAGACGTGCACGGCCAGCACCGGGCCGAAGTACTCGGTGCTGAACACCTCGTGCCCGGGGTCGGTGCCCTCGATGACGGTGGGCCGGACGAAGAAGCCCTCGCTGTCGTCGGCGGTGCCGCCGGCGATCACGGTGAGCGCGTCGTCGGCGTGCGCGGCCTCCAGCACCTTCGACAGCTTCGTGAACGACCGCCGGTCGATGACCGCGCCCATGAAGTTGCTGAAGTCGGTGACGTCGCCCATCGGGATGGCCTCGACGGTGCCGACCAGGTCGTCCTTGATCCGCGCCCACAGGCTGCGCGGCACGTAGGCGCGGGAGGCCGCCGAGCACTTCTGGCCCTGGTACTCGAAGGAGCCACGGATCATCGCGGTGCGCAGCACGTCGGGGTCGGCCGAGGGGTGGGCGACGATGAAGTCCTTGCCGCCGGTCTCGCCCACCACGCGCGGGTAGCCGCGGTAGGAGGCGATGTTCTCCCCCACCGTGCGCCACAGGTGCTGGAACACCGCGGTCGAGCCGGTGAAGTGGATGCCGGCCAGGTCGCGGTCGGCCAGCACGACGTCGGACACCGGGATGCCGTCGCCGGGCAGCATGTTGATCACGCCGACCGGGAGCCCCGCGGCCTCGAGCAGCCGCATGGTCAGGTGCGCGCCCAGCTGCTGGGTGGGCGAGGGCTTCCAGACCACGGTGTTGCCCATCAACGCGGGCGCGGTGGGCAGGTTGCCGGCGATGGCGGTGAAGTTGAACGGCGTGACCGCGTAGACGAAGCCCTCCAGCGGGCGGTGGTCGACCCGGTTCCACACGCCCGGGCCCGAGACCGGCTGCTGGGCGATGACCTCGCGGGCGAAGTGCACGTTCCAGCGCCAGAAGTCGATGAGCTCGCAGGCGGCGTCGATCTCGGCCTGGTAGGCGGTCTTGCTCTGCCCCAGCATCGTGGCGGCGTTGAGCGTCTGCCGCCACGGCCCGGCAAGCAGGTCCGCGGCCTTGAGGAAGACGGCGGCCCGGTCGTCGAAGGACAGCTCCGACCAGCCCGGCGCGGCCGCCTTCGCCGCCGCCACCGCGGCCTGCGCGTCGGCGGTGGTGGAGTGCGCCGACGTCCCGAGCACCTGGGCGTGCCGGTGCGGGGCGACGACGTCGAAGGACTCCCCCGACGGCATCCGCTGCGCGCCCCCGATGGTGGCGGTCAGCTCGTGCGGGGTGGCGGCCAGCTCGGTGAGCCGCTGCTGCAGCTCGGCGCGCTCGGCCGAGCCGGGGGCGTAGTCCTTCACGGTCTCGTTGCGCGGCGGCGGGACCTGGGTGACGGCGTCCACGGGGAACAGCTCCTCGGATCGAATCGGTTGTCGGCCGCCCCTCCGGGGCCCGCGGCGAGCCTGCGGGTCGTGGGGGGAGGGGTGGTCCTCGGTCAGTTCTTGGTGGCCAGCGAGCGGAGGAAGAACTGCAGGTTGGCGGGGCGCTCGGCCAGCCGGCGCATGAAGTAGCCGTACCAGTCGGCGCCGTAGGGCACGTAGGCGCGCACGGTGTGCCCGGCGCGGGCGAGGCGGACCTGCTCCTCGGGGCGGATCCCGTAGAGCAGCTGGAACTCGTAGGAGTCCGCGGCCCGCCCGGTCTCGGCGACCAGCTGCAGCAGCCGGTCGATCAGCGCCGGGTCGTGCGTCCCGGCCATCGGGTACCCGCCGCCGCGCACCAGCGTCTCCAGGCAGCGGGCGTACGCGGCGTCGACGGCCGGCTTGTCCTGGTGGGCCACGGTCGCGGGCTCGCGGTAGGCGCCCTTGACCAGCCGCACCCGCGACCCGGGGACGGCGAGGGCGCGGACGTCGTCCTCGGTGCGGTGCAGCATCGCCTGCAGGACCGCACCGGTGCCGGGGTGGTCGCGGCGCAGCTCGGCCACGATCGCCAGCGTCGAGTCGACGGTGGAGGAGTCCTCCATGTCCAGGGTCACCGTGGTGCCCAGCGCCGTGGCGGCCTCGACCACCGGGCGCACGAGGGCGAGCGCGACGTCGTCCCCGCCGACCGGGAGCGCCTGGCCGAACGCCGACAGCTTGACCGACACCTCGGCGGCCCGGCCCAGGCCCAGCGGCGCGAGGCCCTCGAGCGCGGCCAGGTAGGCGTCCCGGCTGCGGGTGGCCTCGGCGCGGTCGGTGACGTCCTCGCCCAGGTGGTCCAGCGTCACGCCGATGCCGTCGGCGGCCAGCGCCCGGACGGCGGCCAGCGCGCCGGGCAGCGTCTCCCCGGCGACGAAGCGGTCGACCACCCGGCGGCTGACCGGCGTGCCGGTGACCACCCGGCGCAGGGCGGGACGGCGGGAGGCGGTGAGCAGGGCCTTCTGCAGGACGGGCACACCCGAGACGCTAGGGACGCCGGGGGCCTGTGCACCACCGACAGATGTCCGGACTCGTGACCGCCGCCTCGTACGATCGTCTGAACGGCGAGAGGGAGCCCGCGTGCGCGACGACCTGCAGGAGCTGGTGGACGACGTCTCCCGGGTGCTCGGTGCCCCGGCGACGCTGGAGGACCGCGACTTCACCCTGCTGGCCTTCTGCGCCCACGCCGACGACCGCACGACCACGATGGACGCCGTCCGCACCCGCTCCATCCTGGGGCGCAGCTCCACGCCGGAGGTGCGCGCCTGGTTCGAGGGGCACGGCATCGCCGGCGCCGCCGGGCCGGTGCGGGTGCCGGCCGACCCGGCCGCCGGGATCCTCACCCGGCTCTGCCTGCCGGTGCGCGCCGACGGCGAGCTGCACGGCTACCTGTGGCTGCTCGACGAGGGCCGCACCGACCTCACCGCCCCGGCCGCCCCGGGCCTCGCTGCGGCGGTCGCCGTCGCCGAGGCGGCCGGCCGGCTGCTCGCCGGCGGGCGGCCGGGCACCGCCGACCTGTCCCGGGCCCTGCGCGGGGTGCTCACCGGCTCGTCGCCGTCGGCCGGCAGCCGGCTCGGCGCCGCCCTGGGCCCGGACGCGCCGGTGACCCTGGTCGCGCTGCTCGTGCCACCACCCGGCCTGCCCGCCGGCTGGTCTCCCCCCGCGGCCGGCGCGGTCCCGGCGGTGCTCGCCGACGGTGCCGAGGTCGCCGTCCTCCTCCCGCTGCCCGCCGGCGGGGACGCGCGGCCGGCCGGCGCGCTGGCCGCGGCCACGCTGGCCGGCCTGCCACCGGGCAGCACGGCCGGCGTCGCCGCCGCCCGTCGCGGCTGCGGCGACCTGCCCGCCCAGTGGCACGAGGCCCGCACGGCGGCCCGGGTCGCCGCCGTCGACCCGCGACTGGCCCCGGCGGCGTCGTGGCCCGAGCTCGGCGCGTGGCGCCAGGTGGCGGCCCTGCCCGGCCCCGACCCCGCGCTCGCCGCCCTGCTGGCCGACCCGGTGCTGACCGCCACGGCCGAGGTGTGGCTGGACTGCGCGGGCAGCCCGCAGCGGGCGGCAGCGCGGCTGTGCGTGCACCGGCAGACGCTGTACTACCGGCTCGGCCGGATCGAGGCGCTGACCGGACTGGACCTCGCCGAGGGCGCCGACCGGCTGCTGCTGCACCTGGGCGTGCGTGCGGCGCGGCTCACATCGTCGTTCGCCGGGGCAACGACCTCCGATACCGACAGTGACCTAAGCTCGACAGGCTCATGACTTCTGCACGAGGCGCGTCCCCCTCCGGGGCGGATGCGCGGGACGGTGAGGTGCAGGTGGTCGACGAGGACCGCGGGACCGACGACGTGCTGCGCCGCCTGCGCACCGAGACCGCCGCCGAGCACCAGGCGGTCGAGGACACCCTGGACCTGCTGTCCCCCGCGCTCACGCGCGACCGGCTGACCGACGTCCTCACCCGGATGCACGGCTTCTGGCTGTCCGCCGAGGCGTCCCTGGACGCGTGGGCGGACGCCGAGCCCGCCGACGCCGCCGGGGTCGACTGGCCGCGCCGTCGCCGCGCCGCGCTGTTCGCCGCCGACCGGGCCGCACTCGGCTCGCCCGGTGCGGCGCCACAGCCGGCACTGCCCGCCGTCGAGGGCACCGACGCCGCGCTCGGCCGGATGTACGTGCTGGAGGGCTCCTCGCTGGGCGGGATCTTCATCGACCGGCACCTGGCGACGCTGCCCCAGCTGGCCGCCGTCGGACGGCTGTCGTCCTTCTCCCCCTACGGCGAGGAGACCGGCTCGATGTGGCACGCCTTCCGCACCACGACCCGCGCGCGCATCGCCGGCGGTGGGGACGCCGACCGGCTGGTGGCCGCTGCCCAGGAGACCTTCGGCGCCCTCGCCGGTTGGTGCGGCGCGCCGTCGCCGGACGGGGCACCCTGGACACCGACCCGTTCGACGCACGGCTCCACCCGAGGGAACGAGGTCGTCGCGTGACCGAGCAGCTGCAGTCCGGCCCGTGGCTGGCGCCCGGCGAGCCGGTCGACCTGACCAACTGCGAGCGCGAGCCGATCCACGTCCCGGGCAGCGTGCAGCCCCGCGGCGTCCTGCTGGCGCTCAGCGAGCCCGACATGGTCGTGCGCCAGGTCTCCCGCAACCTCGCCGACGTCGTCGGCGTCGCCTGGGACGACGCACTGGGCCGTCCGCTGGCCGAGGTCGTCGGGATCGTGCCGGCCGACGCGATCGCCCGCTCGGCGAGCGCCTTCGGTGACCTGCGCGAGCGCAACCCGGTCGAGCTCATCCTCGACCGCGACGGCGCCCCCGCCCCGGTCGACGCGATCCTGCACCGCGTGCCGCACACCGCGGCCACACCCGATCTGCCCAGCGCCAGCACGCTGGTGGTCGAGCTGGAGCCGGCCTACGGGCCGCGCCCCTTCTCGTTCCCGAACACCTACCAGGCGGTACGCGGCACGATCACCGAGCTCAACCGGGCCAGCTCGCTGCAGGAGCTCTACGACATCACCGCCCAGGCGGTGCGCACCCTCACCGGCTTCGACCGCGTGATGGTCTACCGCTACGACGCCGACTACAACGGCGAGGTCGTCGCAGAGGCCAAGCTCCCCGAGCTGAACTCCTTCCTGGGCCTGCACTACCCGGCCTCGGACATCCCGGCCCAGGCCCGGGCCCTGTACGAGAAGAACTGGGTCCGGCTCATCGACGACGTCACCTACACGCCGTCCCGGCTGGAGCCGGTCGACCTGCCCGCCACCGGGCAGCCGCTGGACCTCACCTACTCCACGCTGCGCAGCGTCTCGCCGATCCACTGCGAATACCTGCAGAACATGGGCGTGGCGGCCTCGATGTCGATCTCGCTGCTGCGCGACGACAAGCTCTGGGGGCTCATCGCCTGCCACCACTACACCGGCTCGCACGCCCCGCCCTACGCCACCCGCGCAGCCGCGGAGTTCCTGGGCTCGACGCTGTCGCTGCGCCTGGTCGACCGCACCGAGGACGAGGAGCACCGGCGCGCGCTGCGGGTCCGCTCCACGATGGCCTGGCTGACGGCGGCCGCGCTGGACGAGGAGCGGCCGCTCGCCGAGACGATGCTCGGCCGGCCCGGCCTGCTCGACGTCGTCCCGGCCGACTCCGTCATGGTCGACCTCCAGGGGTCCACCGGCGGCGCGGGCGTGCCGCTGCCGCCGGAGGTGGGGGCGGCCCTCGCGGCCTGGGTCGCCGAGCAGGGCGGCGACGTGGTGAGCACCGACCGGCTGCCGCTGGTCGCCCCGCACCTGGGCATCCCCGGCGAGCTGGTCTCCGGCGTCCTCGCGCTGTCGCTGGCCGAGGGCCAGTACGTGATCTGGACCCGCGGCGAGCAGGTGCGCGCGGTCGACTGGGGCGGCGACCCGCACAACAAGGCCATCGCCCAGCGCGAGGGCGACACCGTCCGGCTGTCGCCGCGGAAGTCCTTCGACCGGTGGCGGGAGACCGTGCGCAACCGCGCCGAGGCGTGGACGCCGGCCGAGCTCACCGAGGCCGCCGAGCTGCGCAGGAACCTGGTCGAGGCGCTGTACGCCCGCTCCCGCCGGGTGGCCCGCACCGCGATCACCCTGCAGCGCAGCCTGCTGTCGGAGCCCCCGGACCCCGACCACCTGGACTTCGCGGTGCGCTACGTGCCCGCCGCGCGCGACTCCCAGGTGGGCGGCGACTGGTACGACGTGTTCCAGCAGCCCGACGGGGCGACCGTGCTGGTGATCGGCGACGTGGTCGGTCACGACACCGAGGCCGCGGCCACCATGGGGCAGCTCCGCGGGCTGCTGCGGGGCATCACCTACGACAGTGCCGACAGCCCCGCCGGCGTGCTGACCCGGCTCGACCGGGCCATCGCCGGCCTGGAGATCGACGCCATGGCCTCGGTGCTCGTCGCCCGGCTGGAGCAGACCCCCGAGGAGGTCGCCCAGGGCGTCACCCGGCTGCGCTGGTCGAACGCCGGCCACCTGCCGCCGGTCGTCGTGGACGCCGACGGGCAGATCCGGGTGCTCGACGGCACCCGGCCCGACCTGCTGCTGGGCGTCGAGCCCAGCGCCCGGCGGCAGGACCACGTGCTGACGGTGTCCCGCGGGGCGACGGTGCTGCTCTACACCGACGGTCTGGTCGAGCGCCGTGACCAGCTCTTCGACACCGGGGTCGACCAGCTGCGCGAGGAGCTGGGCACGCTGTGGGAGCTGCCGGTCCACGAGGTCGCCGACCAGCTGCTCGCCCGGCTGGTGCCCGACCGCGCCGAGGACGACGTGGCCCTGGTCGCCGTCCGGCTGAACCCGCAGCTCCCCTAGGCCCCCGTGCAGGGCCCCGCCACGAGCGTGCGAGTGGTGGGGGGCACGGGGGTCCTCCCTCAGCGGTCGGTGAACTCC
The DNA here is from genome assembly GCF_019112525.1 of Modestobacter sp. L9-4. Classification (NCBI taxonomy): domain Bacteria; kingdom Bacillati; phylum Actinomycetota; class Actinomycetes; order Geodermatophilales; family Geodermatophilaceae; genus Modestobacter; species Modestobacter sp. L9-4. Next base: position 3,500,778 of record NZ_CP077800.1, on the reverse strand, counting down.
GGGTCCAGCCCGTCGTCGTTGCCGCCGGGGACCTCGTCGGTGGCCAGCGGGGCGTCGTCGGCCGCAGCCGCGGCGACCTCCGGGGAGTCCTCGACGGCCGGCTCGGCCTCGCCCTTGCCCGGCTTCTGCAGCTTCTCGAGCAGCTTGCGCTCCGCCTTGGCCAGCGGGCGGGTGTCGGGGTGGCCGGGCTCGCCCTGGTCGTTGCCGGTGGCCATCGCCGTGTCGGGGAGGGTGGGGTCGGGGCTCTGCTCGCTCATGCCCTCTCTCCTCCCCGCACGGGCAGGGCGGAAACCCCGGGTCAGGCGGTGGCGACCAGGTCGGCGAAGACGACGGTGTTGTCCTCGTAGCTGTGGGCCGCGTGGTCGAACTCCCCACCGCAGGTGATCACCCGCAGCCCGGCGTGGTCGAGGTCGGCGTAGACGGCCGCCGTCGGGAAGGCGTCCTTGTCGTACCGCCCGACCTCGGTGACGCGGAAGACCGCGGAGCTGCCGTCGGCGCGGGACACGGTGATCTCGTCGCCCGCGACGACGTCGCGCAGCGCCCAGAAGACCCCGGGCGCCCCGCCCCAGTCGACGTGCCCGGCGAGGACCGCGGGCCCCTGCTCGCCCGGTGTCGGCGCCCCGGTGAACCAGCCGGCCGGGAAGCCGGTGGCCGGCACCTCGAGGGTGCCGTCGTCCTGGAGGCCGAGGTCCATCAGCCCGGAGTCCACGCCGATCGAGGGGATCTGCACCCGGACCGGCGGCGAGGCGCCCATCAGCAGCGGCGTGGGCGCCACCGGCGGGGTCGTCGCTGCGGGGGCCGAGGAGGTGGTGGCAGCCGGTGCGGGCGTCGCGGCCGGCACCGGCGCGTCCCCGCACCCGGTGAGCGCGAGCAGCCCCAGCAGCAGGGCGGCCGCGCCGAGCCGGGACCGCACGCGGCGGCCCGGCCGACCGGGCATCAGGAGGTGCTGCCGTCGCCGGTGTCGACCGGGCCGACGGGCACCCGGCCGACCTGGCGGTAGGTGGCGCGGCCGCTGTCGGACGCCGGGGCCTGCGCGCTCGCCGGGGCCGGACCGGTCGTCGGTCCGGCCGGCGCAGCCGCGCTGACCGGGGCCTCCGGCGTCGGCGAGGAGGTCGGCACGGGAGTGGGCGACGGGGTCGGCGTGGGGGTCGGCGCAGGGGTCGGCGACGGGACCACCACGGGGACGACCGCACCGGTGCGGCAGCTGTCGGGCCGGGTGATCGTGTTGTCGTCCAGGGTGACCGCCGCGACGCTGGCCAGCACCCGGCCCTCGACGGTCGCCAGCGTCCCGAGGGTGATGGCCTCCTGGTCGGCCAGCACGGTGCCCACCATGGTGGACGCGCTGCCCAGGGTGGCGGAGGTGCCGACCTGCCAGAAGACGTTGCACGCCTGCGCGCCACCGATGAGGACGACGGTGCTGCCGGACGCCGTGGTCAGCGAGCTGCCGGCCTGCAGGACGAACACCGAGTCGTAGCTGCCACCACCGTCCAGGGTGAGCGTGCCGGTGAGGTCGAGCGAGGAACCGGAGGCGTAGACGCCGGAGGACAGCTGGAGCCCACCGAGCGATCCGGCATCGACCGGGGTCGCCGGTCCGGCGCCGGCGGCGGCCACCAGCGCCTCGGACAGCGCGGTCTTCGCCTCCTGGGTGGCGGTGTCACCGCCGTGGTTCGTGCCGTTGGCCAGGGTGATGCCGCCGTCGATCGAGGTGGTGGCGAAGCTGCCGATGTCACCACTGACCGTGCTGGCGCCGGTGTTGGTGATGCCGCCACCGGCCAGCACGGCGAAGCTCTGCGCCGCTCCGAGCGGCACGGCGGTCGCCGCCTGGGCGGTCCCGGTCAGCCCGGCGAGCAGGCCGAACGTCGAGACGGCCACCAGGCCGGTGGAGGCGACGGCGAACCGGCCGCGGCGGGAGATGGGCAGCATGCGGGGGACCGACGTCACGTCGGCGCTCCTGTCCCCGACGCGGGGCGTCGGACTCGCAGTGCGCTGAAGACGTCGCCGGCATGGGTGCCGGAGCTCGAGGTGCCCTCGCCCCGAACCGTACGCATGAGTAGCTGCAAGATCACAGTCCGTCACCTCAACGAGTGACGGAGTCGGGTCTCGGGTTCAGCAGATCCTGCTCAGGCGGCGGTGCCGGCCGCCATCGTCCGCAGCAGCTCGCGGACGGCGCTGCGGCCGGCCCGGTTGGCACCGATCGTGCTGGCCGAGGGGCCGTAGCCCACCAGGTGCAGCAGGGGCTCGGCGACCACCCGGGTGCCGTCCATCACGACGCCTCCGCCGCTGGTGCGCAGGTGCAGCGGGGCCAGGTGGTCCAGCGCCGCCCGGAAGCCGGTGGCCCAGAGCACCACGTCGGCGGGGAGCTCGCGGGCCGGGGAGTCCCAGGCGACGCCGCCGGCGGTCAGCCGGTCGAACACCGGGAGCCGGTCGAGCACACCGCGGGCCCGGGCGGCGAGCACCGCGTCGGTCTCCATCAGCCCGGTGACCCCGACGACGCTCACCGGCGGCAGCCCGGCCCGCACCCGCTCGTCGACCAGGGCCACGGCCGCGCGGCCGGCGTCCTCGTCGAAGGGGCCGCTGCGCCAGACCGGCTCGCGCCGGGTGACCCAGGTGGTCGAGGCCGCCACCTCGCTGATCTCGATGAGCTGCTGCACCGCCGACGTCCCGCCACCGACCACGACGACCCGCAGGTCGCGGAACTCCTCCGCACCCCGGTAGTCGGCCGCGTGCAGCTGCCGCCCGCCGAACAGCTCACGGCCGGGGTAGGCCGGCCAGAACGGGCGGGTCCAGGTGCCGGTGGCGTTGACCAGGCCGCGCGCCGTCCACTCCCCCGCGCTGGTGTCCAGGCGGAAGCCGTCGTCGGTGCGGTGCACGGCCCGGACGCCGACCGGACGGTGCACCGGCAGCTCGAAGTGCTGCTCGTAGGCGCCGAAGTACCCGGCCACCACCTCGCTGGCCGGTGCGGCCGGGTCGGCGTCGGGCAGGTCCATCCCCGGCAGCGGCGCGATGCGGTGCGCCTTGTCCAGCCGCAGCGAGGGCCAGCGGTGCTGCCAGGCCCCGCCCGGGCCGGCGTCACCGTCGAGCACCACGAAGTCCGCACCCTGTCGGTGCAGCTCGTACGCCGCCGACAGCCCGGCCTGCCCCGCCCCGATGACCACGACGTCGCTGTGCACGCCCGCCCCAACGCCGCCGGCGCCCCGGGCATGCCGCACCGGTGACCAGGTCACCTGATCGGAGGCGATCAGCTGACCTGGTGCCTCACGAGCGGACGGCGGACAGCAGGCGGGGCCGCAGGGCGCCCGAGCCCAGCAGCGCGCCGACCCGGCCGGACTGCTCCTGGGCCTCCGCCCACCGCGGGTCCTCCCCGTGCCGGCGCTGCACCTCCGCCTCCACGGCGTCGGCCCGCTCGCGCCACTGGGCCGAGCTGTCGGACAGGTCGGCCTCGGCGCGGCCGGTGACGGTGAACCCGGCGCCGGCCAGCAGCGCGTCGACCTCCGCCGACGAGGGGAAGCTGTTGCCCTCGGGCAGCGGCGGGGGCAGCGGCTCGTCGGCGACGAAGACCAGCAGCCCGAGCCGGCCGCCGGGCACCAGCACCCGGTGCAGCTCGGCCAGCAGCGCGGGCTTCTCCTCCGTCGTGCACAGCACGCCCAGGCACCACGCGGCGTCGAAGCCGGCGTCGGCCAGCGGCAGCGACTGCGACAGCGCCACCACCGAGGGCAGCCCGAACAGCGTGGCGCTGGCCTGCACCGCCTCGGCCATCGGCTCGACGCAGACCGGGCGGACGCCGCGCTCGGCGGCCAGCCAGCCCGCCGGGCCGCCGACGCCGGCCCCGGAGTCGAGCACCCGGGCGCCGTCGGTGAGCTCGAGGGCGTCGGCCAGCCACCGCAGCGAACCCTCGCTGCCGCTCCCCCGGCACCCGGCCGGCACGGCGAACTCGGGGCCCAGTGCCCGGACGGCCTCGGCGGTCCAGCCGGCGACCGTGCCGAACTCGGTCTCCATGGCCTCGCTGGCGATCTCGCTCATGTGCCCTCCCGGATCCTCACGGCCACCTCGGCCTTGACCGCCGCGGCGGTCTCCTCGCCCCGCGCCGAGGCGAGACCGGACAGGTTGACCCCGACGACACCGGGGACGGCGAGCAGCGCCCGCGCCTCGGCCACGGCGGCCACGATGCCCGCTGCCACCGGATCGGGCGCGTCGAGCACCCGCTGCACGGCCGCGTCGTCCAGGTGCAGGCCGGGGAACCGCTGCAGGACCCGGGCCGAGCGCTCGTCGGTGTAGACGGCCACCGCGGCGATGAACGGCAGGGTGGCGCCGGCGGCCCGGGCGGCGGCGGTGAAGGCGGTGAGCCGGGCCGCGGACGCCACGTGGTTGAGCACCACGAACTGGGCGCCGGCCCGCTCCTTGACCGCGACCCGGGCCGGGCGCAGCCCCAGTGGGGGTGCGTCCGGCGACTCGGGCACGGCCGCGGTCAGCCCCGCCTCGGCGGCCAGCGCGGCCAGCCGGGTGCCGTCGAGGTCGAACACCGAGGTGACCCCGGGCCGCACGCCGGGGCCGCGCGCGTCGCCGGTGACGCACAGCACGCCGTCGACACCGACCTCGGCCAGCCCGGCCAGCTCCTGCTCCAGCACCAGCCGGTTGCGGTCCCGGCAGGCCAGCGTCGTCCAGGGCCGCCCACCACCGGCCAGCACCTCGGCGGCCATGAGCGTGGGCGGCCAGTCGGGGCGGTTCTGGTGCTCACCGATCAGCAGGCCGTCGCTGACCGGCGCGAGCGCCCCGACCACCGCCCGCACCGACGCCCCGTCGAACGGCCGCACCGTCAGGTCGGAGAGGACGACGGGGCCGTGCTGCGCCCGGGCCAGCAGCCCGTCGGGGGCCGGCGCGGGACGGGGCGCGGCCGGTGCGGTCCAGCGCGGCCACGGCGGGTCCAGGAACACGCACGGGTGCGGCGCGACCTCGCAGCCGCCGTCGTCCCGCACGCCGCCGCACGGGCCGAAGACCATCCGCTTCGGGCACCCAGGACGAACGCCGTCCGGAGTCAGTGCCCGCTCGGTCATGACCGGACGGTCTCCGTCCGCGCCCCAGGCGAAACGCCGAGGAGTGTGACGTGCGCGGGCGATGTGTCCGGGATGCGTTCCCCGGGCAGTGAGCCTGAGACGTCCAGCAGCCGGCGGAGGAAGGTGGTGGTCCCGTGACGCACAGCATCGAGGAGCACCAGGGCTACCGGCACGTGGGACACGTGCTCGGGGCCGATCTGGACCTCACGGCGGTCGTGGGCCCGGTCCTGCGCCGCGCCGTCGCCGCCGGGGAGCCCGTGGTGGTGGCCTGCCCCGAGGCGGTCGCCGCCGCCGTGCTCGCCACGCTGGAGGGCATCGGCGACGTCTTCGTCGCCCCGACCGACCCGCTGGACGACCGGCCCCCGGCCGCGCTGGCCGCGATCGCCGAGCTGGTCGACGCCCGCGCCCCCGGAGGGGGGCGGCGGCTGCACCTGGTCACCGGCCCCGGTGGCCCGCACACCGACCCGGCCGTGTGGATGCAGACCGAGGCGCTGCTCAACCACGTCCTGGCCGAGCGCCCGGTCGACCACATCTGCCTGCTCGGGCCGGTCGGGACGACCGGTGCCGGGGAGGGCTCACCTGTCGACGTCGACGCCGTCGTGCACGCCACCCACCCGTGGCTGCTCACCGAGGCCGGCACCGTGCGCAACCCCGGCTTCCGCGAGCCCGCCGAGCTGCTGCGCGAGGTCCAGCGCGCCTCGGTGCCCGACCCGCTGGAGGAGACCGAGCCGACGCTGGCGATCGACGACCTCGACGACCTGCGCGCGCTCCGCCGGGCGCTCACCCGGGTGCTGGCCGACAGCGCGCTGTCCGCCGACGCCGCGCAGGACTTCGTGCTCGCCATCGACGAGGTCACCGCCAACGCCTCCGAGCACGGCATCCCGCCGGTCGACGTGCGGCTGTGGTCCACGCCCGAGCGGCTGCTGTGCGCCATCACCGACCGCGGCGCAGCCTTCGACGACCCGCTGGTCGGCTACGGCCCGGCCCACGGCGACATGGCCGTGGGCGGCATGGGCCTGTGGCTGGCCCGCCGCTCGGTCGACAGCCTCACGGCCGCACCGGCCGACGACTCCGGCGACGGCTGCACCGTCCGCCTCGTCGTCAACGCCTGACGGCTCCGCCGCGAGCGCGAGGACCGGGGACGACGGACCCCCCTCGCCAGCTGAGGACGAGCCCCTGGAGGGCGCCGGAGGCCCTGCCGCCCCACACGGGGACGGCGGGGTCCTCCCTCAGATCGGGAGCAGGTGGTTGGCCTCGATGAGGCGGGCCTGCTCGCGGCACCACGGTGACCAGGCCTCGTACTCCTGGGTCTCCTGGCGGTCGCGGAACGCCGCCCACTCCAGCAGCTCCCACTCCCCCACCTCGGAGGGGTCCGGCTGCGGGGTGCCGGAGAAGCGGCCGAGGTAGACCGGGCAGATCTCGTTCTCCACGACCCCGCGGAACTCCGCGCGGTAGCGGTAGGAGGGCAGCGCGGGCCGGAGGTCGACGACGCCGAGACCGAGCTCGTACTCCGCGCGGCGGGCGATCGCGTCGGCGTCGTCCTCGTCGGGGCCGGGGTGCCCGCACACGGTGTTGGTCCACATGCCGGGGAAGGTCGCCTTCGACTCCGCCCGCCGGGTGACGAGCAACCGGCCGTCATCGGCGAAGAGATAGGCCGAGAACGCCCGGTGCAGCGGCGTCTCCCCGGTGTGCACCAGCGGCTTGGGCATCGTGCCGATCGCCGTGCCGTGGTCGTCGACCAGCACGATCAGTTCCGTCGTCGGAGGGGCCACCACACGTCCATCCTGCCCCCGGCTCTGCCGGGCGCGTGCGCACACCCCCGACAGCAAGATCACCTCGGACGGGTGACGCACCGTCGTCACCGTGGGCGACCGTCGACAGACTGGCCGACGTCACCACGGACGGTGATCACCGAGATGCAGGGAGCACCACGGATGAGCTCGACCGCGACGCAGGACGGCGTGCGCCCCGACGGCGTGCTGCAGGTGGCGCTCGCCGCCGACCTGAGCGGCCCGGCCACCGAGCCGACCCTCGGAGAGCTCTCCCGCCCGGCCCACCGGGTGCGGCCCACGGCCACCATGGCCGAGCTGGACGTGGTGTTCCGCCGCGACCCCGGGCTGCGGTGGGTCGTCGTCGACGTCCCCGGCCAGCCGCTGCTGGTCAGCCGCTCCTGGTTCGAGCCGGCGATGGCCGGGCGGCTGGGCTACGGCCGGCTCCTGCTGCAGCGCCGGGCGGTGGCCGCCGCCGCACCGTCGGCCACCCTCCACTTCCCCGCCGAGTCCCCGATCGCCACGGTGGCCGCAGCGGTCATCGCCCGCCGCTCCAGCGGCGACGACCTGCTCGACGGCGTGCTGGTGACCTCCCCGGACGGCGCCCTCTCGGTCGCGCCGGTCACCGCGGTGTTCGAGCAGCTGGCCCAGCGGTACGCCTACCAGGCGCTCCACGACCCGCTCACCGGGCTGCCCAACCGGCTCTTCCTGCTCGAGCGGCTCCGTCAGGCCCACGCCGCCGGGACGACGGGCGTGCTGTTCTCCGTCGACCTGGACCGGTTCAAGGACACCAACGACCACCTCGGCCACGCCGCCGGGGACGACGTCCTGGTCGAGTTCGCCGCCCGGCTGCGCACCGTGGCCCGCACCGGGGACCTCGTCGTCCGGCTGGGCGGCGACGAGTTCGCCGTGTTCACCGCGACCCCGCTGAGCGCCGCGCAGAGCACCGCCCTGGCCGAGCGCATCGTGCTCACCGCTGCAGCGCCCTTCGTCGTCACCGCCCGCACCGGCCCCGGCGGGGAGCACCTGGTGAGCCTCGGTGCCAGCGTCGGTGTCGCCGGTGCGACCGGTGACAGCGGCCTGACGCCCGACACGCTGCTGCACCAGGCCGACCTCGCCGTGCACCAGGCCAAGTCCCTCGGCCGCGGCCGGGTCGCCCACTTCGCCGCCGAGCTGGTGGAGGACGCCGAGACCTCCGACGCCGTCCGCGCCCAGCACGCGATGGAGCGCCGGCTGCGGCAGGCGATCGAGTCCCGGTCGCTGGAGCTGCACTACCAGCCGGTCGTCAGCCTGCCCTCGGGCCAGGTCACCGGCGTCGAGGCGCTGGCCCGCTGGACCGACGAGGAGCTGGGCCGGGTCGCCCCGGACCGGTTCATCCCGCTGGCCGAGCGCACCGGCCTGATCGTCGACCTGGGCCGCTGGGTGCTGCAGACCGCCTGCCGGGAGGCCGCCGGCTGGGCCGCCGGGCCGTCGGGTCTGCCGCCGACCGTGGCGGTCAACGTCTCCCCCGTCCAGCTGGCCCAGCGCGGCTTCATCGACGACGTCACCGCCGCCCTCACCGACAGCGGACTGGCCCCCGACCGGCTGTGCCTGGAGATCACCGAGACCGCCGCCATCACCGACCTCGCCGCCACCGCGGCCCGGCTGGCCCAGGTGCGCGACCTGGGCGTGCGGCTGGCGCTGGACGACTTCGGCACCGGGCACTCCGCCCTCAGCCTGCTGCGCGCCCTCCCGGTCCACCTGGTGAAGATCGACCGGTCCTTCGTCGAGCGGGTCGCCAGCGACACCGCCGACGCCGTGCTGGCCCGGCTGGTCATCGAGGCCGCGCACAGCCTGGGCCGGCGGGTCTGCGCCGAGGGCGTGGAGACCGCCGAGCAGGCCCAGCAGCTGGTCGCGATGGGCTGCGACTCCGCGCAGGGCTGGCTGTTCGGCCGGCCCGAACCCGCCTCGGCCCGGCTCGCCGCCCGGCTGACCTCCCGCGCACTGGCCGAGCCGCTCGCCGCCGGCGCGGTGCTGCCGCTGGGCAACGACGAGCTGGTGCTCGTGACCACCCCCGGCCGGATCGTCACCTACGCCTCCGCCAGCAGCCGGACCGTCCTCGGCCGGCTCCCGCAGGAGGTGACCGGCACCGACCTGACCAGCACCTTCTTCCTCGACACCGCCGCACCCACCGGCCCGTGGGACGAGGGCACCGCGGTGCACCGCGTGCGGCACCGCGACGGCGGACCCCGCTGGCTGGAGACCACCACCCGCTGGCTGACCGACGACGAGGGCGCGGTGCGCGAGGTGCTGTCGGTCTCCCGGGACGTCACCGCCACGGTGCAGGCCCAGCGGGCGCTCACCGACAGCGAGCTGATGTTCCGGCACGCCTTCGACGACGCCCCGATCGGCATGCTGCTGGCCCGCACCGACGGGTCCCTGCTGCGGGTCAACCGGGCCTTCGCCGCGCTGCTGGGCGAGAGCACCGACAGCCTGCGCGACCAGCGGGTGCAGGACCTCACGCCGTCGTCGGACCGGGCCGGGCAGTCCACCGCGGTCATGGCGCTGTTCTCCGTCGCCGACGGCCGCACCGAGCTCACCACCAGCTTCCGGCACGCCGACGGGTCGGTCCTGCCGGTGACGGTCCGCGTCTCGGTCGTGCGGGACACCGACGGCACGCCCACCTCGGTCTTCGCCCACGTCCTGCCCGAGCCCGCGCTGGTCGCCGTCCCGGCCTGAGCGTGGGCCGGCCCCGCAGCGGGCAGACACCGGTCATGGACACCTTCACCCGCGGTGGACTCGTCTTCGACGTCCGCGACTCCGGACCGGCCGGCGGCGAGCCCGTGGTGCTGCTGCACGGCTTCCCGCAGGACTCCTCGGCCTTCGACCGGATGGCGCCGGCGCTGCACTCGGCCGGCCTGCGCACCCTCGCCCCCGACCAGCGCGGGTACTCCCCGGGTGCCCGGCCGGCGGGCCGCGCCGCCTACCGCCTGCGCGAGTGCGTGGACGACGTCCTGGCGCTGCTGCAGGCGGCCGGGCTGGAGAGCGCGCACGTCGTCGGGCACGACTGGGGAGGCATCGTCGGCTGGGCACTGGCGGCCTGGCACCCCTGGCGGGTGCGCACGCTGACCGCGCTGTCGGTGCCGCACCCCGCGGCGATGACGCAGGCGCTGGGGCACAGCGACCAGGCCGTGCGCAGCAGCTACGTCGGCTTCTTCCAGCTGCCCGCCGTCCCGGAGGCGGTGCTGCTGGCCGGCCGCGGCGCGCTGCTGCGGCGGACGCTGCGCCGGGGCGGGCTGCCCACCGCGCTGGCCGACCACTACACCGACCGGATGCGGGAGCCGGGCGCGCTGACCGCGGCGCTGAACTGGTACCGCGCGCTGCCGCTGTCCGGCAACGCCCCGGTGGGCACCGTGCGGGTGCCGACGCTGCACCTGTGGGGCGACCGCGACGCCTTCCTCGGCCGGACGGCGACCGAGGCGACCGCTGCGTTCGTCGCCGCCCCCTACGCGCTGGAGGTGCTCGAGGGCGTCGACCACTGGGTCCCCGAGCTCGCCGCCGAGCGCACCGCGGAGCTGGTCACCGCGCACGTCCGCACCGCCTGAGCCACCGGCCGGCGCCGGGCCGGCGGTCGGGCAGACTGGGGTCGATGACGACGGACGACGGCCCCTCCCCGACCGCCGGCCGTCCCGACCCGCTGACCGCCGTGCAGGTCGAGCTGACCCGGGCGCTGCGGCTGACCGAGCAGGTCCTGGACAACACCGCCGACGGCATCTACGGCCTCGACGCCTCCGGACGGGTGGCCTTCGTCAACCCGGCGGCCGCCCGGATCACCGGCTGGCCGAGGGAGGAGCAGACCGGTCGCGACCAGCACGCGCTCATCCACCACTCGCGGGCCGACGGCTCGGGCTACCCGGTGGAGGAGTGCCCGGTCTGGCAGGCGCTGCGGACCGGGCGCACGGTCGCGGCCGCGGACGAGGCGTTCGTCTCCCGGTCCGGCGTGGTCGTGCCGGTGGAGCTGACCGCGGTCCCCGTGGTCGAGGACGGTGCGGTCACCGGCGTGGTCGTGTCCTTCCGCGACCTCACCGAGCGGCGGGCGGCCGAGGCGCAGGCCGAGCAGCTGCGCCGGCTCACCCTGCGGGCCGCGCAGGACCGGGCGCTGTCCGACCGACTGCAGGAGGCGCTGCTCACCCCGCCGCCCGAGCCCGACCACCTCGAGGTCGCCGTGCGCTACCAGCCCGCCGCGCAGGAGGCCCACGTCGGCGGCGACTGGTACGACGCCTTCATGCAGCCCGACGGCGCCACCGTGCTGGTCATCGGGGACGTCGTGGGCCACGACAGCCGGGCGGCGGCCGCGATGGGCCAGCTGCGCGGACTGCTCCGCGCCCTGGTCTACGACAACGACGAGCCGCTCGCGGACACCGTGGGGCGGGTGGAGCGCACGGCGCAGGGCCTGGCGGTGACCACGCTGGCGACCGCGCTCGTCGCCCGGGTGGAACGCGATCCCGACGTCCCGGTGACCGGCCCGCGCACCCTGCGGTGGACCAACGCCGGGCACCCGTCACCGGTCCTGCTGGCACCCGACGGCACGACCACGGTGCTCGACACCCGCCCCGACCTGATGCTCGGGGTGGACTCCGGCACCTCCCGGCACGAGCACACCGTGCCCCTCCACGACGGCGCCACGCTCGTGCTGTTCACCGACGGGCTGGTGGAGCGCCGCGACAGCGACCTCGACGAGGGGCTGGACCGGCTGCGGACGGCGCTGGGCGAGCTCGCCGGCCGGCCGCTGGAGGAGCTCTGCGACGAGCTGCTCTCCCGGCTGGTGCCCGGCCCCCGCGGCGACGACATCGCGCTGGTCGCCGTCCGTGCGCACCCCGAGGACCGTCCGCGCCCCGCCGAGGCCGGCCCCAACCGGTTGCCGCCCGGCGTCCACTGAGGTCCTCGCGGCCCTACGGTGGCCGCGTGCTGCAGGTGACCCGCGCCGACGTGCTGGCCTCCCGGGTGCACGCACACCAGCTGGACCGCACGTCGGGCACGCTCGCCGACACCGCCGTCCTCGACCTCGGCGTGCAGGACACCGGCCCGGACGCCGCCCGGTGGGCGCTGGCGGTCCGCGGCCTGGACGACGTCCCCGCCGAGGAGCTGGTCCTGGTGTGGACGCTGCGCGGGGCGCCGCACGTGTACCGCCGCGCCGACCTGGCCGGGGTGGCCGCGGCCACCGCGCCGTTCTCCGAGGCCGACGCGGCCAAGCGCGTCCTCGACGCCGCCCGCCCGCTGCGGGCCGCGGGCATCCCGGTGCTGGCCGCGCTGGACACCGTCGCCGGGGCGATGCGCGCGATCGTGACCGCCCCGGTGGTCAAGGGCGAGATGTCCCGCCTGCTGACCGGGCGGCTGGACCCGCCGTACCTGCGCGAGTGCCACCCGTGCCGGGCGGTGCACACCTTCGAGCAGCCCTTCCGGCTGGCGGCGCTCCGGGCGGGGCTGGAGCTGGTGCCCGGCACCTCTCCCCCGGTGCTCCGGCCGGTCCCCGGGCTCGGGCCGGCGACGGAGGTGCCTCCGCACCTCGACGTCGTCCGCGGGTACCTGCGGCTGCACGGCCCGGCCACCCCGCGGCAGGTGGCGGCCTACCTGGACGCCCCGGTCGCCGACGTGCGGGCGCACTGGCCCGGCGACGCGGTCGAGGTGGCGGTCGACGGCGAGCGGCGCTGGCTGCTGGCCGCCGACGTCGACCGGCTCGGCGCCGGGCCGGCCCGCACGACCCGGCTGCTGGGCCCGTTCGACCCGTACCTGCAGACCCGCGACCGGGCGCTGCTCGTGCCCGACGAGGCCCGGGCGGCGGACCTGTGGCGCACCCTCGGCCGGCCCGGGGCCGTGCTGGTCGACGGGGAGGTGGCCGGTACGTGGCGGCCCCGGAAGGCCGGCCGGCGGCTGACCGTGGAGGTCGACCCCTGGTGCGACCTCGCCCGGCCGGCGGTGGAGCAGGAGGCCGAGCGGCTGGCCGCCGTCCGCGGCACCGAGCTCGCCGGGGTCGTGCTCGGCGGTTGAGCGGTGCGCGGATCCGGGTAGCGCCCGGGCATGGCTGAACCCACCGGCTCGTCCCTGCTCCCCGGCCTGACCGTCGCCGTCACCGGCGCCACCGGCAACGTCGGGACGGCGCTGCTGCGTGCCCTCGCCGACGCCGGCGTGACCGAGGTGCGCGGCCTGGCCCGGCGCCGTCCCCCGGAGACCGCCCCGTACGCCGGGGTGCGCTGGTACACCGCCGACCTCGGGACCCCCGAGAGCGAGCCGGTGCTCGCCGAGTTCCTCGACGGCGTCGACGCGGTCGTGCACTCGGCGTGGGCGCTGATCCCCGACCGGGAGCCCGACGTGCTGCAGCGGGTGAACGTCGACGGCACCCGCCGGGTGCTCGACGCGGCCGCCGCGGCCGGCGTCGCGCACGTGGTGCACCTGTCCTCGATCGGCACCTACGCCGCCGGGCCGCAGACCCACCCGGTGAGCGAGGACTGGCCGACCACCGGCATCCCCAGCTCGCAGTACAGCCGGCTCAAGGCCGAGTGCGAGCGGATGCTGCGCGCCTTCGACGCCGCCAACCCGGACACGACGGTCACCGCGATCCGCCCGACGCTGGTGCTGCAGCCCGACGCCGCCAGCGAGATCGGCCGCTACTTCCTGGGCCCGGTGCTCTTCCCGGCCGCCCGCGCACTGCCGGCCCCGGTGGCCGGGGTGGCGGCGAAGCTGCTGCCGCTGCCGATCCCGGACCTGTCGATCGGGCTGGTGCACGCCGACGACGTGGCCGACGTGATCGCCCGCGCCCTCGACCGCCGGGCGGGTGGTGCGTTCAACGTGACCGCCCCGCCGAACTTCGACGCCAAGGGGCTGGCCGCGGCGCTGGGCTTCAAGCGCGTGGCCGTGCCGGCGGTGGTGCTGCGCACCGGGATGCACGTGGCGTTCCTGTCCCGGCTGCTGCAGATCGAGCCCGGCTGGCTGGACCTGGGCCTGGGCGTGCCGCCGATGGACACCACCCGGGCCCGCACGGTGCTGGGCTGGCGCGCCAGGCACAGCGGCGGTGACGTGCTGCGCGAGTTCGTCGCCGAGCTGGGCGCCGGCCGCGGCGGCGAGGGCCCGCTCCTCCACCCCGGCACCGGCCCGGAGCACACCCCCGCCTGAACGACGAACGGCCGGGTCCCCCTGCGGGGACCCGGCCGTTCGTCTGTCTCCCCGCCCTCCACCGCGCGGTGGGGGGCGAGGGTCAGGCCCCCTCGCAGGGTCCCGCCACGAGGTACGAGTGGTGGGGGGCGAGGGGGTCCTTCATCACGCGAGAGCGTCCAGCGCGGCCATGTCGTCGGCGGACAGCGTGAGCTGCGCGGCGGCCATGTTCTCGGTCAGGTGGTCGATCGACTTCGTGCCCGGGATGGGCAGGATGACCGGCGACTTCTGCAGCAGCCAGGCCAGCGCCACCTGCGACGGGGTCGCGTCGAGCTCCTCGGCGACCGCCGCGACCGGGCTGTCGGGCTTGGCCAGGTCACCAGTGGCGATGGGGAACCACGGGATGAAGGCGATGCCCTCGGCCTCGGCGTAGGCCAGGACGTCGGCGGACTGCCGGTTCGTCAGGTTGTACAGGTTCTGCACGGAGACGATCTCGGTGATCTCCCGGGCTGCCTTGAGCTCGTCGACGGAGACCTCGGAGACACCGATGTGGCGCACCTTGCCCTGCTCCTTGAGCTCGGCGAACGCGCCGAGCTGGTCGGCCAGGGGCACCTCGGAGTCGATGCGGTGCAGCTGGATCAGGTCGATCCGGTCGACCTTGAGGTTGCGCAGCGACAGCTCGACCTGCTGCTTGAGGTACGCCGGGCGGCCGACCGGCGGCCACTCGCCGGGGCCGGTGCGGGTCAGGCCGGCCTTGGTGGCGATGACCAGGCCGTCGGGGTACGGGAACGCCGCCTCGGCGATGATCTGCTCGCTGACCTGCGGGCCGTAGGAGTCGGCGGTGTCGATGAAGTCGACGCCCTGCTCGATCGCGGCCTTGACCACGGCGAGTGCGCCGGGGCGGTCGGCGGGCTCGCCCCAGACGCCGGGTCCGGTGAGCTGCATGGCGCCGTAGCCGAGGCGGTGGACGGTGAGGTCGCCGCCGAGGTCGAAGGTGCGCGAGGTGGTGGGGGTCGTCATGGGTCCTCCAGGAGGTCCTGTGTCGAGTGCCAGATGTGGGTGGGACCCGCGGCTGCGGCCTGCGGGGTCTCCCCCTGCACAAGCACCCACAGGCGCTCCGGCTTCCCCGTACAGCGTCATGTGAGGGTCCGCACAGTCCCTGTGCGGATGCTGGTCGACCGCTGCGGGTGGGGGAAGGTGGTCCGGTGCAACGGACACCTCGAGCCAGGACGACGGCCCTGCCGGTCCTGCTCCTGGCCGGGGTGCTGCTGGTCGCGCTGAACCTGCGCGGGCCGCTGGTGGCCGTCGCCCCGGTCGTCGACGACCTGCGCCGGGACCTGCTGGTGGGCGCGGGCACCATCGGCCTGCTGACCAGCATCCCGGTCCTCTGCTTCGGTCTCGCCTCTCCGCTGGCCTCGCTGCTCATCGGCCGCGCCGGCGTGCACCGGGCGGTCCTGCTGTCCCTGGCCGGGGTGCTCGCCGGCACCGTCGTCCGCTCGCTGGGCACCCCCGCCGCCGCGATCGCCGGCACCGTGGTCATCGGGCTGGGCATCACGGTGGGCAACGTCGTCGTCCCGGTGGTCATCGGCCGCGACTTCCCCGGCGCCACGAACGTCGTCACCGCGGCCTACACCGCCGCGCTCAACGTGGGCTCCACGATGACCTCCGCGCTCACCGCGCCGCTGGCCGACGTCATCGGCTGGCAGGCCGCGCTCGGCGCCTGGGGGCTGCTGGTCGTGGTGGCCGCCGCCGTCTGGACCGCCGCGCTGCGCCGCCAGGTGGCCGGTGTCGCCGCCGCCGAGGCCGCGGGCACCGCTCCCCCGGCGCCGCCGCCCGCCGAACCGGGCCCGTCGGTCTGGCGCACGCCGGCCGCGTGGGGGCTGACGCTCGCCTTCGCCGGGCAGGCGTTCAGCTACTACGGCGCCACGGCCTGGCTGCCCGAGCTGCTGTCGGACGAGGACGGGCTCTCCCGCTCGACCGCGGGCGCCAGCTCCTCGCTGTTCCAGGTGACGGCCGTCATCGGCGCCTTCAGCGTGCCCGCCCTCGTCGCCTGGTGGAAGCGCCCCGCGCTGGTGCTGCTGGCGGTGACCGCGTTCTGGGCGACGCTGCCGATCGGCCTGCTGATCGCCCCCGGGCTGTGGCCGCTGTGGTGCTGCCTGGCCGGGGCCGCGCAGGGCGGCGGCATCACCGTCATCTTCATCGCGATCGTGCGGCGGTCGGCCGACCTCACCCGGAGCCGGCAGCTGTCGGCGATGGTGCAGGGCGGGGGCTACGTCGTGGCGGCCACCGGCCCGCTGGTCATCGGCGCCGTGCACGACGCGACGGGTGGTTGGACCGCACCGCTGCTGGTCATCTGTGGATCAGTGGCCGTGATGGCCGTCGCCGGGACTGCGTCCGCCGGCGGACGGACCGAGGCAGCACGAGACGCGGGGCCGGTACCGGCGCCCGCAGAGGAGGCACGTCGTGGGTGAGATCGTCGTCGTCCGGCACGGACAGACCGAGTGGAGCACGAGCGGGCAGCACACGGGTCTGACCGACCTGCCGCTGCTGCCCGGCGGTGAGGACGACGCCCGGCGGCTGCGGCCCGTGCTGGGCGAGCTGAACATCACGCACGCCTTCGTCAGCCCGCTGACCCGGGCACGGCGCACCGCCGAGCTGGCCGGCCTGTTCGACCACGGCATCAAGGCCGAGATCGACCCGGACCTGGTCGAGGTCGACTACGGCCGCTGGGAGGGGAGGACCACCCCGGAGATCCGCGAGGAGCTCGGGCACCCGTGGTCGCTGTGGGTCGACGGCACCGAGCCCGGCGCGACCCCCGGGGAGAGCCTCGACCAGGTGGCCGAGCGCGTCGACCGGGTGCTGGCCAAGGCCCGGCCGCTGCTGGCCGACGGCGACGTCGCGCTCGTCGCCCACGGCCACGTGCTGCGCATCCTCACCGCCCGCTGGCTGGGCCTGGACCCGGACAAGGGCGCGATCTTCCCGCTGGCCACCGGCCGCTTCGGCGTCCTCGGTCTCGAGCACGACTGGCCGGCGCTGATCGGCTGGAACACCGTCAGCGCCTGAGGAAGGACCCCCTCACCCCCCACCCCTCGCGAGCTCAGGGCGGGACCCTGCGAGGGGGCCTGACCCTCGCCTCTCGCCAGCTCAGAGCGGGGCCCTGCGAGGGGCCGTCAGACCAGGACGAGCTCGGGCTCGGACTCCGGCTCGGGGCGCACCGGGCGGCCGAACAGCCAGCCCTGGCCGAGGTCGGCGCCCACGGCCCGCGCCTGGTCGGCCATCAGCTCGGACTCCACGCCCTCGGCGACGACCGTGCCGCCGTGCAGGTGGGTGAGCTCGGTCAGCGCCCGGGCGATCGCGTTCGGGCCGGGCTCGTGCAGCCGGGCGACGAGCGCCTTGCTCAGCTTGACGACGTCGGGGCGCACGACCGACACCAGCGCCAGGCTGGACCAGCCGACGCCCACGTCGTCCAGAGCGACCCGCCAGCCCAGTGAGCGGTGGTGCTCCAGCACCGACAGCAGGTGCTCCCGGTCGGTGACCGCGTGCGAGGCGACCACCTCGAACACCAGCTGCCGGGGGTCGATGCCGGCCTCGTGCACGGCCCGCTCGGTGCTGGCCAGGCAGACCGAGGGCCGGGAGATCGACGCGGGGTCGGAGTTGACGTACAGGTCGGCGTCGCCCAGCCAGCCGGCGGCGTTGCTGATCGCCGCCTCGCGGGCCAGCCGGTCCAGCCGGCGGGTCCAGCCGGCGCGCTCGGCGAGGAAGAACAGGTCGCCGCCGCCCACCTCGCGGCCGTCGACCCGGCCGCGCAGCAGCGCCTCGTGGCCGACCATCCCGCCGGAGGTCAGCGACATGATCGGCTGGTAGACCGGCCACAGCTCCGCGCCCGTCAGCAGCCCCATCTCCACGGTGATGCCGCGGCGGGCGAGCTCGACGGCGAGCGTCGGCGCGGTGAGCAGCCGGGTGGCCAGCGCGACACCGTCGGCGGGCGGGTCGGTGGTGACCCGCACGGCCTCCGTCTCTGCGGAGGTCAGCTCGCGGGCCAGCCGCTGCAGCAGCCGGTCGATCCGCCGGCCGCCCTCGTCGTCGACGACGTCCAGCAGTCCCGGGGCGGTGCCGATGCGCAGCCCCATGGCCCCGGCCACCCGCGAGATGCTGGGCAGCACGTGGCTCAGGGTGCTGGCCAGGAGGAGACGGCGGGCAGACCGCGGGGTCTCCCACGAGGGACGCACGGAGTCGACGGGGCCGGTCACGGCAGCAGGATGACCGACGGCCCGGACACCCCCCGGCAGGCGCGCGGCGCCCGGGCCGGCCCTGGTGCGCGTGGGGTCCGAGTCACAGGCGGGGCGAAGATCAACACGACTACTGTCTGGGTGTGTCCGAGCTGAGCGCCCCCCACGGTGACCGACCAGGTCGGGGCGGTCGCCCACGCGACCCCTCGCGGGACGGTGCGATCCGCTCGGCGATCCTCGCGGTGCTCGCCGAGTCCGGGTACGCCGGGCTCACCATGGACGCCGTGGCCGCCACCGCCGGGGTGGGCAAGGCGACGATCTACCGCCGCTGGCGCACCAAGTCCGACCTGGTCGCCGACGCCGTCGCCGAGCTGAGCGAGACGTCGATGACCCTGCCCGACACCGGGTCGCTGGAGGGTGACCTGCGGGACCTGCTGCGCGGGCTGGTGGCCGCCGTCAACGGCCCGCTCGGTGCGGCGACGCTGTCGCTGATGTCGGCGCTGCCGCACGAGCCGGCGCTGAAGGAGGCCTTCCGCAGCGGTCCGATGGAGGTGTGGTCGGACATGTACCGTCAGGTCTGGGGCCGCGCCGTGGCGCGCGGCGAGGTCGACGACTCGGTGCCCGGCAGTGCGGTGTCCTCCTCGGCCAGCGCGCCGATCCTGCAGCGCTGGCTGTTCAGCACCGCACCGGTCACCGACGCCTTCGCCGACGAGATCATCAGCGAGGTCGTCCTGCCGCTGCTCGCCGTCCGCCGGGCCGCCTGAGCGCCTCCGCTCAGGCGGCCGACCGGAAGCGGCGCAGCCGCAGGCTGTTGGTCACCACCAGCACCGAGGACGCCGCCATCGCCAGCCCGGCCAGCAGCGGGTTGAGGAACCCCAGCGCGGCCAGCGGCACCAGCGCCACGTTGTAGGCGAAGGCCCAGAACAGGTTGCCCTTGATCACCGCGAGGGTGCGCCGGGCCAGCCGGACGGCGTCGACGGCGGCGTCGAGGTCGGCGCGCACCAGGGTCAGGTCGCTGGCCTCGATGGCCACGTCGGTGCCCGACCCCATGGCCAGCCCCAGGTCGGCCTGGGCGAGCGCGGGGGCGTCGTTGACGCCGTCGCCGACCATCGCGACCACCCGGCCGCGGGCCTGCAGGTCGCGGACGACGTCGACCTTGCCGGCCGGCAGCACCCCGGAGACGACCTCGTCGGGTGCCAGGCCGACGGCGCGGGCGACCGCGGCGGCGGCGCCGGCGTTGTCACCGGTCACCAGCACCGGCGCCAGCCCGAGCGCCCGCAGCCGGGTGATGGCCGCGGCGCTGGTGGGCTTGACGGTGTCCGCGACGACCAGCACGCCCCGGACCTCGCCGTCCCAGGCGACGGCGACGGCGGTGCGCCCGGCGGCCTCGGCGCCGTCCACGACCGCGGCCAGCTCTGCCAGCAGCTCCGGGCGCCCACCGACGACGACCTGGTGGCCCTCGACGGTGCCGGTGACGCCGGTGCCGGCCTGGCTGGCGAAGCCGGTGACCGCCGCGAGGGGCGCACCGGCCGCGGCGACGACCGCACGGGCGATCGGGTGCTCACTGCCGGCCTCGACGGCGGCGGCCAGCCGCAGCGTGTCCGGGTGCCCGGCGACCTCGACCACGCTCATCTGCCCCGTGGTGACCGTGCCGGTCTTGTCCAGCACGACGGTGTCCACTCGGCGCGTGCTCTCCAGCACCTCGGGGCCCTTGATCAGCACGCCCAGCTGGGCGCCGCGGCCGGTACCGACCAGCAGCGCCGTGGGCGTGGCCAGGCCGAGCGCGCACGGGCAGGCGATGACCAGCACGGCGACGGCAGCGGTGAAGGCGGCCGTGGCGTCACCGGTGAGGAGCAGCCAGGCCAGCAGCGTGCCGAGGGCGATGACCAGCACGACCGGCACGAACACCGCCGACACCCGGTCGGCCAGCCGCTGCACCTGCGCCTTGCCGCTCTGCGCCTGGGTGACCAGCCGGCCGAGCTGGGCCAGCGTGGTGTCCGCGCCGACCCGGGTGGCCTCGACGACCAGCCGGCCACCGACGTTGACCGTGGCGCCGGTGACCCGGTCGCCCTCGGCGACCTCGACGGGCACGCTCTCCCCGGTGAGCATGGACAGGTCGACCGCGGAGCTGCCGCTCACGACGAGCCCGTCGGTGGCGACCTTCTCCCCCGGCCGGACGACGAACCGCATCCCCACGGCCAGCTCGGCGATGGGCACGCGCACCTCGGTGCCGTCGCGCAGCACGGCGGCCTCGCGCACGCCCAGCTCGAGCAGGGCGGCCAGCGCGGCACCGGAACGGCGCTTGGCGCGGGCCTCGGCCCAGCGGCCGGCCAGCAGGAAGACGGTGACGGCGGAGGCGACCTCGAGGTAGAGCTCGTCGTGGCCGGCGCCCCGCTGCGGGAGCAGGGAGAACTCCATCCGCATGCCGGGCATCCCGGCGTCGCCCAGGATCAGCGCCCACAGCGACCACAGGTAGGCCGCGGTGATGCCTATCGAGACCAGGGTGTCCATGGTGCTGGCGCCGTGCCGGGCGTTGACGACGGCGGCGCGGTGGAAGGGCCAGGCCCCCCAGAGCACGACCGGGGTGGCCATCGCCAGCGCCACCCACTGCCAGTTCGTGAACTGCCAGGCCGGCACCATCGACAGCAGCACCACCGGCAGCGCCAGCACGGCGCTGACCAGGAGCCGCTGGCGGAGGGCGAACTCGGGCGCGACGGGGGCGTCCCGGTCGTCGTCGGCCGGTGGCACCGGCAGTGCGGCGGAGTAGCCGGCGGCGGCCACGGTGTCGAGGAGGCGGCCGGTGTCGACCCGGGCGGGGTCGAAGCGCACGGTCGCGGCCTCGGTGGCGTAGTTGACGCTGGCCGCAACGCCGTCGAGCTTGTTGAGCTTGCGCTCGATCCGGTTGGCGCAGCTGGCGCAGGTCATCCCGGTGATGTCGAGGCGGACCTCGTCCATCGGCGACCGGGCCTCGGACCGGGCCGCCTCCGGCCCGGCGGTCATGCCGGCTGTGCGGTGTAGCTGCCGGCCTCGGCGACCGCGGCCTGCACCTGCTCGGCCGTCACGTCGCCGACGACGTGCAGCCGGCCGGTGGCCAGGTCGACCTCCACCTCGGAGACGCCGAGCTCGCTGACCTCCTCGGTGACCGAGGCGACGCAGTGCTGGCAGGTCATGCCGCTGACGGTGAAGTCCATGGTGGGCACAGGGGGCTCCTCGGGGTCGATCGGGTCAGGAACGGACGAGCCGGGCGATGGCGGCGGAGGCCTCCGCGATCTTCGCGTCGGCCGCGGCGCCGTCGTCGGCGGCGCTGCTGGCCACCGCGTCCCGGACGCAGTGGGCCAGATGGTCGTCGAGCAGGCCGAGCGCGACCGCCTGCAGCGCCTTGGTGGCCGCGGAGACCTGGGTCAGCACGTCGATGCAGTACGTGTCGTCCTCGACCATCCGCGCGATGCCGCGGACCTGGCCCTCCACGCGCTTGAGGCGCGCGAGCAGCTGGTCCTTCTCCCCCGCGTAGCCCGTCATGCCCAGGAGCATACCCCCAGGGGGTACCCCCGTCACCAGCCCCGCGTGCCCGGCTCGCCCTTGAACGGGCCGACCACGTCGGAGGTGATCCAGCCGCCGTAGAAGTCGCCGGCCTGGGCGCGGACCGCCTCGCCGTCGACCGTCGCGCCGTCCACCCGGCTCGGGTAGAACGCCAGCGCCCCGCGCAGGTGCTCGTACCCCGGCGAGGGCCGCTCGTAGGACCAGGCGACCGAGGGGTGCCGGACGCCGTCGACGACGACGTCCCAGTAGGTGGCCTGCCCCTTGAACTCGCACCACGACGACCCGTCGCCGCGCTCCAGCACGCCGGGGACGACGTCCTCGCGGGGCACGTAGTAGACCGGCGGGTGGCTGGTCTCGCAGACCCGGACGGCCCGGTTCGTGCCGGCGACCACCCGGGCGCCGACGGTCACCTCGACGCGGCGGCCGGTGACCTCCGCCGAGGGTGGGCGGGGGTAGTCCCAGACGGACTCCTGGCCGGGACCTGCAGGATCAGGGGTGGGGTGCAGCACGCCTGCGAGTGTGCGCCTCAGGGACGCCACGCGTAGGTGATGTCGGGCTCCCGCTCCTCGTTGCCCCGACCGTCGCTCCGGGCGACCACCCGGCAGCCCAGCCGCTCGTAGAACGCGCGCGCCGGGGCGTTGCGGGCGAACACGGCGAAGGTGAAACCGGCCGGTTCCGCCTGCTGGGCCTGCCGGAACAGCAGCGTGCCGAGGCCCTGCCGCCGCCGGTCGGGGCGCAGGTACAGCTGCTCGAGGCGGCCGTCGTCCACGGCCACGAAGCCGAGGACGTCGTCGCCGGAGACGGCGACCCAGGTGCGGAGCTGTGTCAGGACGACGTGCTCCACCCACCACCGGGTCTCCGCCGGGGTGTGCACGACGGGCAACCAGGGCATCGCCGCGGCGCGGGAGGCCAGGTGGACCGCCGTGACGGCGTCAGCGTCGGCGGGTGCTGCCGAGCGCAGGACGGGCACGGCGGCGGCTGCGGACGCGGCGGACGACCTTGGTCGTCAGCACGAGGGTGACCACCAGACCGACGGCGCCCTCGACGGCGAGGCCGGCCGGGCTCTGCAGGAAGGCCTGGGCCTTCGCCTTGCCCTGCGCCTTCAGCCGCGTGGGGTTGGTGCGGTACGCCAGCTCGTCCAACGTCGACCCGAGGGACTCTCGGGCGGCGTCGATCTCCTGCTGGATCTGCTCGGGGCTGCGTGGCACGGGCGACAGCCTGCCAGATCATGGTGGGACCGGCCGGATGAGGAGCTCCTAGACTCCCCCGTACGCGGGAGTGGTGTAACGGCAGCCACGCCAGGTTTAGGTCCTGGTGCCCTCGGGCGTGCGGGTTCGACTCCCGCCTCTCGCACTCAGGCCAGGTCGACGGTGAGCTGCAGCAGCAGCGACGGCGCGGCCGGGTCGTCGGCGTCCACCACGGCCAGCAGGTCGGCACGTCCCTCGCCCGACGAGCGCAGCGCCAGCCCCTCGACCTTGGCCACCCGGCCGCCCACCTCGGGCAGCGCGGCGACCGCCAGCACGGTCGCGCCGTCCACCAGCACGAGGGCCGCGGCCACCACCGGCCCGTCGTCCACCGCGTTGGCGGTGTCCTCCGCCGCGGCGGACAGCAGCAGCCGCCCGTCGGGCAGCGCGACCGCGTCGGTGACGGCCAGCCCGACGCCGGCCACCTGCCCGAGGTCGTAGGTGCGCGGCGAGCTCACCGGTACCGCGGTGGGGTCGGTGCCGCCGAGGACGGCGTCGACGAGCTCCGCCAGCGGGACGTCGACGCTGGCCGAGGGCACGCCGGCGGCGAGGTTGCCGCGCTGGAACCAGCGGACGGTGTCCCCCGAGCGGCCGGCGCCCTCCAGGTTCAGCTGCTCCAGCGGCACGCCCAGGACCTCGGCGCCCCGCGCGTACAGCGGTCCGAGCTCCGCCGCCGCGACCACGGGCTCGCCGTCCACCAGCCGGACCAGCACCCCGCGCATCCGCCGCGGGGTGGAGCCGGACCCGAGCAGCAGCACCGCCGGCTCGCCGTCGACCTCGGCGGGGCAGGCGACCTCCAGGTCGGGCTTGAGGTGCTTGGTGCCGGCCGCCTCGGTGAACCGGTCGTGGCCCTCGACGGGCGGCAGCAGCCGCACCAGGCGCACCCCGTCGGGACGCACCCAGGCGGCGGAGGTGGCGTCGTCCTGGGCCACCAGCCAGCCCTCGCCCAGCGGCACGACCGCCGAGGCGGCCGTCACCGGGCTCCCGTCGTCGGCGGTCAGCTCCCGGACGTCGTCCACCGTCACGCGCACGCCGCCACTGTGCCGCGCCCGGCCCGGCCGCGCTGACCGGACGGGGTCAGCGCCCGCTCAGCACCTCGGCGACCACCGGCAGCAGGGCGGTGAACGCCTGGCCGCGGTGGCTGCGCGCGTCCTTCTCCTGCGGCGAGAGCTCCGCGGAGGTCAGCTCCAGCCCGTCGGGCACGAAGACCGGGTCGTAGCCGAAGCCGTTGGTGCCCCGGCCCTCGCCGATGACCCGGCCGCGCCACTCCGCCCGGAGCACGTGCTCGAACCCGTCGGGGGTGACCAGCGCCGCGGCGCAGACGAACGCCGCGCCGCGCCGCTCCTCCGGCACGTCGGCCAGCTGCCCGAGCAGCAGCGCGGTGTTCGCCGGGTCGTCGCCGTGCCGGCCCGACCAGCGCGCCGACAGCACGCCCGGCATGCCGTTGAGCGCGTCGACGGCGATGCCGGAGTCGTCGGCCACCGCGGGCAGCCCGGTGTACCGGACCGCCTCGCGGGCCTTGAGCAGCGCGTTGTCCTCGAACGTCGCGCCGGTCTCCGGGGCCTCGGGGTACTCCTCGACGTCGCGCAGGCCCACGACTTCGACGCCGGGGACGGCGGTGGTCAGCAGCCGCTGCAGCTCGGCCAGCTTGCCGGCGTTGCGGGTGGCCAGCAGGAGGCGGCTCATCCCGCGAGGGCCTGCTGCTGCAGCACGGTCAACTCGGCGCAGCCGGCGACGGCGAGGTCGAGCAGCTGGTCGAGGGTCGGCCGGTCGAACACCGCGCCCTCCGCCGTCCCCTGCACCTCGACGAAGTTGCCGTCGGCGGTGCAGACGACGTTCATGTCGGTGCCGGCGCGCACGTCCTCCTCGTAGGCGAGGTCCAGCCGCGGCTCCCCGTCGATGACGCCGACGCTGATCGCCGCCACGGACTGGGTGATCGCGGTGGGCCGGGCCAGCTTCTTACGCTCCCCCAGCCAGGACACGGCGTCGGCCAGCGCGACGTAGGCGCCGGTGATCGCCGCGGTGCGGGTGCCGCCGTCGGCCTGCAGGACGTCGCAGTCCAGCGCGATGCTGTTCTCACCCAGCGCGGACAGATCGATGCTGGCCCGCAGCGAGCGGCCGATGAGCCGGCTGATCTCGTGGGTGCGGCCGCCGACCTTGCCCTTGACCGACTCGCGGTCGTTGCGGGTGTGGGTGGCCCGCGGCAGCATCGAGTACTCGGCGGTCACCCAGCCCAGGCCCGAGCCCTTGCGCCAGCGCGGCACGCCCTCGGTGACGCTGGCCGCGCAGAGCACCCGGGTTCGGCCGAACTCCACCAGCACCGAGCCCTCGGCGTGGTCGAGCCAGTTGCGGGTGATGGTCACCGGGCGGAGCTGGTCGGCACTGCGGCCGTCGGGGCGGGTCACGCCGTCCGAGGGTACTGACGCCGGCACTCCGGGACCGTCCGAGGGCGGCGTCCACGAGACGTCCGGCGAGCGCGCCACTGTTGTGCGCTCGTGGCTGCCTCGCCCGGCCGGAGACAGCCGTGAGCGCACAACGGTGACCTCTGCGAGGCTCTCGGGCATGCGATCGGAGCTGCGAGCCGTGCGCACCGGGGGCGTCCCCTCGGTGGTCGACCTGACCGACGAGTGCGCGGAGTTCGTGCGCCACGAGGGCGACGGGCTGCTGCAGGTGTTCGTCCCGCACGCGACCGCCGGGATCGCGATCATCGAGACCGGCGCGGGCAGCGACGACGACCTGCTGGCCCAGCTGGACATGCTGCTCCCCCGCGACGACCGGTGGCGCCACCGCCACGGCGCCTCCGGCCACGGCCGCGACCACGTGCTGCCGGCCTTCGTCCCGCCGCACGCGACGGTGCCGGTGCTCGAGGGGCGGATGGCCCTGGGCACCTGGCAGCGGATCTGCTTCGTCGACACCAACATCGACAACCCGACGCGGCACGTGCGGTTCAGCTTCCTGGCCGGCTGACCAGCCGGTTCGGCCCCCGCGCCCGGGATGCGGGAAGATGCGCCCATGACCGAGACGAGCGTCGCCCCCGTCCGCCTCGCGCCCGGTGACCCGGCGCCGGAGTTCACCCTGCCCGACGCCGACGGCACGCCCGTCTCGCTGGCCTCCTACCGGGGCCGGC
This sequence comes from Modestobacter sp. L9-4, assembly GCF_019112525.1. Taxonomy (NCBI): domain Bacteria; kingdom Bacillati; phylum Actinomycetota; class Actinomycetes; order Geodermatophilales; family Geodermatophilaceae; genus Modestobacter; species Modestobacter sp. L9-4. The sequence goes on along the minus strand of NZ_CP077800.1, from coordinate 3,474,690 downwards.
GCGTGATCGTCTACTGCTACCCGGCGGCGCTCACGCCCGGCTGCACCACCCAGGCGGTCGACTTCACCGCTGCCGCCGGCGACCTCGCCGAGGCCGGGCTCGACATCATCGGCATCTCCCCCGACGCCCCGGACAAGCTGCTCACCTTCCGGGAGAAGGAGGGCCTCCAGATCACCCTCGTCTCCGACCCCGAGAAGACCGTGCTCGGCGCCTACGGCGCGTACGGCCCGAAGAAGCTCTACGGCAAGGACGTCGTCGGCGTCATCCGGTCGACCTTCATCGTCGACGCCGAGGGCCTGGTCGAGAAGGCCTCCTACAACGTCAAGGCCACCGGCCACGTCGCCAAGCTGATGCGCGACCTCGGCATCGCCTGAGGAAGGACCCCGTCCCCCTCACCACTCGCAGGCTCGCGGCGAGCCTCTGGACGGGGCCGGACCGCCGGAGGACCGGGGCCGACGGCGAGGCCGGATGGTCCTGGTGGTCCCTGGGTGCGGCAGGCCCTGGCAGGACGTCGGCGGGTCGGGCAGGGTCGGGGCATGAGTGATCAGATCGGCGTCACCGGGCTCGCCGTCATGGGCGCCAACCTCGCCCGCAACCTGGCCCGGCACGGCCACCAGGTCGTGCTCCACAACCGCAGCCAGGGGCGCACCGACGCCCTGGTGGAAGCCCACGGCAGCGAGGGCGACCTCGTCCCCACCGGCTCCGTCGCCGAGTTCGTCCAGACCCTGCAGCGGCCGCGCAAGATCATCATCATGGTCAAGGCCGGCGCCCCGACCGACGCCGTGATCGACGAGATCGCCCCGCTGCTCGACGAGGGCGACGTGCTGATGGACGGCGGCAACGCCCTGTTCACCGACACCGTGCGGCGCACCGAGGCCCTCGCCGGGAAGGGCCTGCACTTCGTCGGCACCGGCATCAGCGGTGGCGAGGAGGGCGCCCTCAACGGGCCGAGCATCATGCCCGGCGGCTCGGCCGAGGCCTACGAGCTGGTCGGCCCGCTGCTGGAGTCGATCGCGGCCGTCGTCGACGGCGAGCCGTGCTGCACCCACGTGGGCGAGAGCGGCGCCGGGCACTTCGTGAAGATGGTGCACAACGGCATCGAGTACGCCGACATGCAGCTCATCGCCGAGGCCTACGACCTGCTGCGCCAGGGTCTCGGCCTCTCCCCGGCCGAGATCGGCGACGTCTTCGCCGGCTGGAACGACGGCGACCTGTCCAGCTACCTGATCGAGATCACCGCCCAGGTGCTGCGGCACACCGACGCCGAGACCGGCGCCCCGTTCGTCGACGTCGTGCTCGACGAGGCCGAGCAGAAGGGCACCGGCCGCTGGACGGTGCAGTCCGCGCTCGACCTCGGGGTGCCGGTCAGCGGGATCGCCGAGGCGGTCTTCGCCCGGGCGCTGTCCGGTCACCGCGAGCAGCGGCGGGCGGCGCAGCAGGTGCTGCCCGGGCCGGGCACCACCTGGGAGATCGAGGACCGCGACGGCTTCGTCGAGTCGGTCCGCCAGGCGCTGTATGCGTCCAAGGTGGTCGCCTACGCGCAGGGCTTCGACCAGATCACCGCCGGCGCCGACCAGTACGGCTGGGACATCGACCGGGCCGCGCTGGCCCGGATCTGGCGCGGCGGCTGCATCATCCGGGCCGACTTCCTCGACCGGATCGCCCAGGTGTTCACCGACGAGCCCGACGTGACGACGCTGCTCACCAACGACTACTTCCGCGGCGCGGTGAGCGAGGGCCAGGAGGGCTGGCGGCAGGTCGTCGCCGGGGCCGCACGCAACGGCGTCCCGGTGCCCGGGTTCGCCAGCGCGCTGGCCTACTACGACGGCCTGCGCGCCGAGCGGCTGCCGGCGGCGCTCATCCAGGGGCTGCGTGACCTCTTCGGGGCGCACACCTACCTGCGCACCGACAAGGACGGCGCGTTCCACACGATGTGGGGCGAGGACGGCCGCGAGGTCAGCGCCTGAGCACCCCGGGAGGCCGGCTCACGAGCCGGCCTCCCGGGCGGCGCGGGCCCGGCGCTTCCCCTCGTGCATGGCCGCGACGCGGGCGACCGGGATGGTGTGGCCCTCCGCGACCAGGTCGGCGGGCAGCTGCTGGGGTGCCGGCTGCGCGGCGGCCCAGGGGTCGGTGTCGCCGAACCGCTCCCGCGCGGTGCCCACGGTGACGGTGCCGGGCCGGATGCCCGTCGCGTCGTCCCAGTCCGACAGCTCGTCCCAGCCCACCGGGGTGGACACCGGCAGCCCGGGCCGCAGCCGCGGGCTGTAGGCGACGGCGATCGTGCCCCGGCCGGAGCGGGTCGAGTCGACGAAGGCCCGGTCCCCCCGCTCGGCGACGACGTAGGCGGTGGTCGCCAGCTCCGGGTCCAGGGCCGCGGTGCGGGCCGCCAGTGCCCGGGTGGCGGCGGCGACGTCCTCGGCGGGTGAGCCGTGCACCGGGACGACGACGTGCAGCCCGGTGGACCCGCTGGTCTTCACCGCCCCGCTCAGGCCCGCGTCGGCCAACGCCCGGCGGGCGAGCAGCGCCGTGGCCACGACCACGGCGAAGTCCGCGCCGTCGGGCGGGTCCAGGTCGAGCACCAGGCCGGTGGGCTGCTCGTCGTCCACCCGACTGAAGGGCACGTGCAGCTCCACCGCGCGCTGGTTGCCCAGCCACAGCAGCGTGCGGCGGTCCTCGCAGAGCACCTGGTGGACCTCGCGGTGCGCCCGGTCGCTCCAGGTGGCCACGGTGCGCACCCACTCCGGGGCGCCCTTGGGCACGTCGCGCTGGATGAACGGCTCGGCGCCGGGCCGCACCCGCTTCACCGTCAGCGGCCGGCCGGCGAGCAGCGGCACCAGCCGGTCGGCGAAGGCGTCGAGGTGGTCGACCAGGTCGCGCTTGGTCACCCCGAGCCCGTCGCCGAGCGGTGAGTCCAGGCTGCTCAGCCGAACGCCGTCCCGTTCCTCCGCGGTGGCCACCCGGTCACCGTGCCCCGCTCCGGCGACCGCGGCAACCTCCAGACCCCTCGGCCCCCGTGCCGGGGCGCACGGGAGTCCTCCTTCAGATGTCGTAGACCGCGGCGTGCCGGGCGAGCTCGCTGGCCGGGAAGACGGCGCGGGCAGCGGCCAGCTGCGCGTCGGCGTCCACCCAGGCCGGCACGTGGGTGACGAGCAGCCGGCCCACCCCGGCCGCGGCGGCGTGCTCGCCGGCCTGCCGTCCGGTCAGGTGCAGTCCGTCGGGCAGACCGGGGACGTCGGGGTGCGCCGCCTCGGCCAGCAGCACGTCGGCGCCGCGGGCCAGCTCGACGACGTCGGCACTCGGACCGGTGTCGCCGGTGTAGACCAGCGACCGGCCGCCGGCGCTCAGCCGCACGGCGTGGCACTCGACGGGGTGCTGGGTGCGCACGGTCGTGACCTCGAAGGGGCCGAGCCGCCAGGTCCCGGCACCGATCGCGGTCACGTCGAACACGTCGTCGATCGACCCGCCGTCGGGGTCGTAGGCCAGTGCCAGCCGGCGGTCGGCGCCGACCGGCGCGAACAGCGGCACCGTCCGGCCGTCCGCGCGCCCCGAGTAGCGGTGCCACACCACGAACGGCGCGACGTCCAGGCAGTGGTCGGCGTGCAGGTGGCTGAGGTAGACGGCGTCGACCAGCCCGGGATCGGTGACCGCCTGGAGTGCGCCGAAGGCACCGCTGCCCAGGTCCAGCAGCAGCGCGAACTCCTCGTGCTCCACCAGGTAGCAGGACGCCGGGGACGCCGGCCCCGGGGCGCTGCCGGAGCACCCGACGACGGTGAGCCTCACGCCGCCGCCCCCCGACCGGCCTGCAGCACCTCGTCGACCTCGGGGCCGAGGAAGCGCCGGCCGAGCCGGGCGAAGGGCTCCGGGTCCCCGGTGGCCAGGAAGCGGTGCACCGGCGGCGGGCCGTCGGGATCGCGGAGCAGGTCGGTGCGGGTGAGCACGCGGTAGACGTCCTTGGCCGTCTCCTCCGCACTCGACACCAGGGTGACCCCCTCGCCGAGCACCAGCGACAGCACGCCGGTGAGCAGCGGGTAGTGCGTGCAGCCCAGCACGACGGTGTCGACGTCGGCGGCCAGCAGCGGGTCCAGGTAGGACTGCGCCAGCCCGACCAGCTGCCGGCCGCTGGTCGTCCCGCGCTCGACGAAGTCGACGAAGCTGGGGCAGGCCGCACTGGTGACGGTGACCTGCGGGGCCGCGGCGAAGGCGTCCTCGTAGGCGCCGCTGGTGATCGTCGCCGTCGTCCCGATCACCCCGATCCGCCCGGTGCGGGTGGCGGCCGTCGCGCGGCGCACCGCCGGCAGCACCACCTCCACGACCGGCACGTCGTAGCGCTCGCGGGCATCGCCCAGGCAGGCGGCGCTGGCGGAGTTGCAGGCGATGACCAGCATCTTCACCCCGGCGGCGACCAGGTCGTCCATCACGGCGAGGGAGTGCCGGCGAACCTCGGCGATCGGCAGCGGCCCGTAGGGGCTGTGCGCGGTGTCGCCGACGTAGCGGATCGACTCGTGCGGCAGCTGGTCGAGCACCGCCCGGGCGACGGTGAGCCCGCCGACCCCGGAGTCGAAGATCCCGATGGGCGCATCCGCCCCTGGCGTCGTCGCGTGGCTGTTCATCTCGTCGGCCAGGCTAGCGAGCGGGTCCGACAGGTGCCCAGCAGCGCGGAGCCTCGACGACCTGCCAGTGGCGGTGCCGACCGGATCGTCGTGCCCGGCCACGAAGCACGACCCCCGGGGTCGTCAGGACCTGCCGAAGATCAGCCGAGTCGAGACGAAGCAGTCCGTTTCACATCTCCCCGTGTGACGATCGCGTCCCCGGACACCGGCCGCTCCCGCGCCCGACCTGTGCGGCTCGACCACCGAGCACCTCGCCGGCGCAGTGCAGGACCGCGCCCGACCCCTTGGAGCACGCCCCGATGCCCAACCGATCACGGCCGTCGCGCACAGCACTGCTGGCCGCTCTCGCCGTCAGCAGCGCCCTGGTGGCCGGTGGGGCCGGGTTCGCCTCCGCCCCGGCCGCCCGGGCCGACACCGCCGGCCCCGTCGCCGGTGGCCCGGCGGAGAGCATGATGCCCGCCGACAGCCCGGACGCCGTCCGCACGCCGGCCGCGAAGGTGCGGGTGCCGGCGACGGCGGGCACCACCGTGCAGGCGGCCGGAGGTGCTGAGGTCGCCGCCACCACCCTGCCCGGGATCGACGTCGCCAGCTTCCAGCACCCGAACGGCGCAGCCATCGACTGGGCGGAGGTGGCCGCCAGTGGCCAGCGGTTCGCGGTGGTGAAGGCCACCGAGTACTACACCGACGACGCCACCCACCAGCCGGTGCTCTACACGAACCCGAACCTGACCGCGGACGTCGAGGGCGCCGACGCAGCCGGGCTCACCGTCGGCGCCTACGTCTTCGCCCGGCCGCAGAACCCGGCCGTCGTCCAGGCCGACCAGTTCGCCGCAGCCGTCAAGGGACTGCCCCTCGACCTGCCGCCCGTGGTGGACCTGGAGGCGACCGGTGACCTGCCACCGGCCCAGCTGGCGCTGTGGACGCAGACGTTCCTCGACCGGCTGCAACGGACCACCGGCATCGTGCCGATGATCTACAGCAGCCCCGACTTCTGGAACACCAAGATGGGGGGCACCACCGCCTTCGTCGACCACCCGCTCTGGGTGGCGAACTACACCGACGCCCCTGCCCCGACCCTCTTCGGCGGGTGGAGCAGCTGGGACCTGTGGCAGTACAGCCAGACCGGCACGGTGGCCGGGGTCGACTCGCCCGTCGACCTCGACCGGTTCAACGGCACCGACCCGGCCGCACTGGCCGAGCGGGTCACCTCCGGCCCGCTGACGGCACCGGCCACGCTCGCCACGGGCCGGTCGCTGTTCTCGCCCAGTCAGCAGTACCGGCTCGACGTGCAGGCCGACGGCAACCTGGTCGAGTACGGCAACGGCCGGGCGCTGTGGTCGACCCGCACCTACGGCAACTCCAGGGTCCGGCTCGACCTGCAGCCCGACGGCAACCTGGTGCTCTACTCCGGCGCCGGCCGCCCGCTGTGGAGCACCGGCACCTACGGCAGTGGCAGCGGCGCCCGGCTCGCCGTCCAGGACGACGGCAACATCGTGCTGACCAACGGCTCCCGCGTGCTGTGGAGCAACGGCGCCCCCGGCAGCGACACGCTCAGCTCGGGTGCGGCGCTCGCCCCGGGGCAGACCCTGCACAGCCCCTCGTTCCAGTACCGCCTGGACGTGCAGGCCGACGGCAACCTCGTCGAGTACGGCAACGGCCGGGCGCTGTGGTCGACGCGCACCTACCCCTACGCGAACGTCCACCTGGACCTGCAGCCCGACGGCAACCTGGTGCTCTACTCCGCCGACGGGCGCCCGCTGTGGAACAGCGGCACCTACGGCAGCGGCTCGAACAACCGGCTGGTCGTGCAGGACGACGGCAACGTGGTGCTCTACAGCGGCACCCGCGCCGTCTGGAGCAACGGGGCCCCGGGCAGCGACACGCTGACCGCCGGCGCCGGGCTCACCCCCGGCCAGAGCCTGCACAGCCCCGGCTACCGCTACCGGCTGGACCTGCAGCCCGACGGCAACCTGGTCGAGTACGACAACGGCCGCGCCGTGTGGTCCAGCGGCACCTACGTCAACGCCGGCACCCACCTGGACCTGCAGCGCGACGGCAACCTGGTGCTCTACGCCGCCGACGGGCGGCCGCTGTGGAACACCAACACCTGGCGGTCGGGGTCGAACAACCGGCTGGTCGTGCAGGAGGACGGCAACGTCGTCCTCTACGACGGCAACCGTCCGCTCTGGGCCTCGCTCTACCACTGACCGGTGGCGTCGGCCTCCCCGCTCGTGGAGCGGGGAGGCCGGCCGTCAGGAGCGCAGCAGCGTGGTGGCGGGCAGCAGGAGACCCTCGCCGGTCCAGCGCGCGCCGGTGAGGTCGCGGACGACGACGCGCGCGGCGGTCTCCAGCGCGAGCTCGCCGATGCCCAGCACCGTGCAGCCGGCGGCCAGCCCGGCGGCGATGCCGCTGGGGCTGTCCTCCAGGACGACCAGGTCGGCCGGCGGCAGCCCGAGCCGGGTGGCGCCGGTGAGGTAGGGCTCCGGGTGCGGCTTGCCGGCCGTGACGTCCTCGGCGGTGACCACGACCTCCGGCAGCGGCACCCCGGCGGCCACGAGCCGGGCGGTCGCCAGCGCACGCACCCCGGAGGTCACGACCGCCCACGGGACGCCGTCGAGCTGCGGCACGAGGTCCAGCACCCCGGGGACGGCGGTGGTGCCGGCGACGTCCTCGAGCTCGAAGCGGGTGATGGTCGCGACCGCCTCGGGCACCTCGCCGGGTGCGGTGAACAGGGCGACCGTGTCGGCGGCGCGGCGGCCGGGGACGGCGAGGAGCACCTCGACCGGGTCCAGGTCGTACGCCAGCGCCCAGCGCGTCCAGGCGCGCTCGACCCCGACCTCGGAGTCGACCAGCACGCCGTCGTTGTCGAACAGCAGCCCCTCCGCCCTCAGGAGGACGCCGCCCTCGGGCGTCGAGTCCCCCTGGCCCCCGTGCAGGAGCCCACCGCGGGCCGGCGAGTGGTGGGGGGCGAGAGGGTCCGTCATGCCCAGAGCTGGCCCTCGAGCGCGGCCGAGGCCTCGTCGAGGGTGCCGGCGTAGGCACCGGTGGACAGGTACTTCCACCCGCCGTCGCAGACGATGAAGACGATGTCGGCCTTCCGGCCGGCCGCGACCTCCTTGTCCGCGATGCCCAGCGCGGCGTGCAGGATCGCCCCGGTCGAGATGCCGGCGAAGATCCCCTCGCGCTCGACCAGCTGGCGGGTGCGGTGGACGGCGTCGTCCGGGCCGACCGAGAAGCGGGAGTCCAGCAGCGAGGCGTCGTAGAGCTCGGGGATGAAGCCCTCGTCGATGTTGCGCAGCCCGTAGACCAGCTCGCCGTAGCGCGGCTCGGCGGCGATCACCTGGACGTCGGGCTTGTGCTCGCGCAGGAAGCGGGAGACGCCCATCAGCGTGCCGGTGGTGCCCAGGCCGGCGACGAAGTGGGTGATCGAGGGCATGTCGGCCAGGATCTCCGGGCCGGTGCCGGTGTAGTGCGCCTCGGCGTTGGCCGGGTTGCCGTACTGGTACAGCATCACCCAGTCCTCGTGCTCCGCGGCGAGGCCCTTGGCGACCGCGACGGCCTGGTTGCTGCCACCGGCGGCCGGGGAGCTGATGATCTGCGCCCCGTACATCTCCAGCAGCTGACGCCGCTCGATGGAGGTGTTCTCCGGCATCACGCAGATCAGCTGGTAGCCGCGCTGGCGGGCGACCATGGCCAGCGAGATGCCGGTGTTGCCGCTGGTGGGCTCCAGGATGGTGCTGCCCGGGTGGAGCCGCCCCTCCTTCTCCGCCGCGTCGATCATCGCGATCGCGGCGCGGTCCTTGATCGAACCGGTGGGGTTGTGGTCCTCGAGCTTGGCCCACAGCCGCACGTCAGGGGTGGGCGACAGCGACGGCAGACCCACCAGCGGGGTGTTGCCGAGGGAGTCGACGAGGGAGGCGAAGCGGGCCATGAGCGGGTCTCCTGGGGAGTGGGTGCCGGGCGGGGAGGCCCGGTCAGCAGCCGCCGGCGACCGCGGGGAGGATCGTCACCGAGTCGCCGTCCTTGACGGCGGTGTCGAGGGCACCGGTGAAGCGCACGTCCTCGTCGTTGACGTAGACGTTGACGAAGCGGTGCAGCTTGCCCTCCTCGGTGACCAGGCGGTTCTTGATCCCGGGGTGCTGGGTGTCGATGTCGTCGACGAGCGCGCCGAGCGTGGCGCCGCTGCCCTCGACGGTCTTGTTGCCGCCGGTGTGGGTGCGCAGGATGGTCGGGATGCGGACCTGGATGGCCATGGGGGTGCTGCTCCTTCGGTGACGGGGTGACGAACGGCGCGCAGCGCGCGCGGATGTGACGACTGTGCAGAGGAACGCCAGGCCGCACCCGCCGATTCCGGCGGCCGGCCTCCTCGCGGGGCCCCGCGGCGCGCGGAGCGCGTCGTGGGGGGCGAGGGGGTCCTTACTCGTAGACGACGGTGGTCGGCGAGTGGCCGAACAGGTAGGACTCGACGACGTCGACGTCCTCCTCGGTGACCTGACCGTCGACGATCCGGAAGCTCCGGAACTCGACGTCGTCACCGGCCAGACCGGTCTGCGTGCCGTGCTCGCGGGTGGACACCAGGACGTAGTGCGCCTCGGGCTCGGAGGCGTAGCTGATGTCGGTGCGCGAGGGGCGGGCCTCGGTGGCGGTGTGCGAGTGGTAGATGACGACCGGGACCTCGTCGCGGTCGTCCATGTCGCGGTAGAGCCGCAGGAGGTCCGCGCTGTCGAACTCGTAGAACGTGGGCGAGCGGGCCGCGTTCAGCATCGGGATGTGCCGCTCGGGCCGGTCACTGCCCTCGGGACCGGCGACGACGCCACAGGCCTCGTCCGGGTGGTCCCGGCGCGAGTGGGCCACGATGGCGTCGTAGGTCGCGCGGTCGATGCGCAGCACGGGTGCAGTCTAGGCCGCGCCCCGGCGGACCGGTCCGCTCCCCTCCCGGGCGGGTGACCCGGCGGCTGCTGCCGGTCACGGCGCGGGGCCGGACCGCTAACGTCGGGCACCGTGGTGGTCGAGGCCGTGATGGTGGCGGGAGTGCTCCTGCTGCCGGTGCCCGCCCTGGTCCTGGGCGTCCGCCGGGTGCGGGACCGCTCCGGGCGGTCCAGCCTGTCCGAGCGCGTCGACCGGGTGGAGCTGGCCCTGCTGGTGCTGGGCCGGCTGCTGGGGCTGCTGCTCCTGCTCGCACTGTCCGGCGTGACCCTGGTGGCCTGCATCGGCGGGCTGCTACGGCACCGGACGTTGCCGAGCCTGGTCTACGTGTTCTTCGCCGCCGACATGCTCGTGGCGGCCCTGCTGCTGCTCATCTCCGGCCGCCGCGGCCGGCGACCAGCGCGTCGATCAGCGAGCCCTGCACGGCGGTGAGCCAGTGGTAGACGGCCAGCTGGGACCCCTCGTCTCCGAACGGGTCGGCCGGCGGCTCGGACTCGGCGGTGATCCCGAGCCGGGTGCCCAGCGCGAGCCGCAGGTCGTTGGTGGTGCGCAGCCAGGCGCGGGCCTGGTCGGCGTCCAGCCGCACCTCCCCGCCGTCGAGGGGCAGGGTCGCCCGCACCAGGGCCAGGTCGTCGGCCTTGCCGCTGCGCAGCCCGGCCTCGGTCAGGTCGCGGTAGTCGGCGGCGATCTCGGGGTCGCCGACGTGGCCGGGGGGCAGCAGCCGCTCGACCACCGGGTCGCCCCCGATGTCGTCGGGGTCCGCGGCCAGCAGCTGCTCGAGCTGGTCGAGCAGCAGGCCCACGATGCCCACCTCGGCCGCCGCCAGCTTGGCCACCAGGACCTCACCCTTGCGCCGGAAGGGCCTCACGCCGTCACGCGTCCTTCTGGTAGGTGGCCCACAGGCCGTAGGCGTGCAGCCGGTTCGTGTCGTGCTCCATCCGCTCCCGCGGACCGGAGCTGACGACCGCCTTGCCCTCGTGGTGCACCTGCAGCATCAGCTTCGTGGCGGTGGCCTCGTCGTAGCCGAACAGCTCCTGCAGCACGAAGGTCACGTAGGTCATCAGGTTCACCGGGTCGTCCCACACCACGGTCACCCAGGGGCGGTCGAGGTCGGACTCCTCCCGGCTGACGGTCTCCGGCGTCCACACCGGCGCGAGCGGTCCGGCCACGTGATCACTCTAGGACGACTCCCCCCGGGCGGCGCGGACACCGGCCACCTATCGTCTGCGTCCATGTCGCCGAGCCCGCTCAGCCCCGCGCTGCTCACCGACCGCTACGAGCTGACGATGCTCGCGGCCGCCCTGGCCGACGGCACCGCGGAGCGCGACTGCGTCTTCGAGGTGTTCGCCCGCCGCCTGCCGCACGGCCGCCGCTACGGGGTCCTCGCCGGCACCGGCCGCCTGCTGGAGGCGCTGCCGGACTTCCGCTTCGGCGACGCGGAGCTCGCGGCACTGGCCAACCAGGGCATCGACGACCCGCGGCTGCTGGACCACCTGGCCGCCTTCCGGTTCACCGGGGACGTCGACGGCTACGCCGAGGGCGACGTCTACTTCCCCGGCTCGCCGGTGCTCACCGTGCGGGCGCCGTTCGGGCAGGCCGTGCTGCTGGAGACCCTCGCGCTGTCGATCCTCAACCACGACAGCGCCATCGCCGCGGCCGGCGCCCGGATGATCGGTGCCGCCGCAGGCCGCCCGTGCATCGAGATGGGCTCACGGCGTACGCACGAGGAGTCCGCCGTGGCCGCCGCCCGGGCCGCGGCCCTGGTCGGGTTCTCCGCGACGTCGAACCTGGCCGCCGGGGCCCGGTACGGCATCCCGACGACCGGCACCAGCGCGCACGCCTTCACCCTGCTGCACGACGACGAGGCCGCCGCCTTCCGGGCACAGCTGGCCACCCTGGGCACCGGGACGACGCTGCTGGTCGACACCTACGACACCGAGCAGGGCATCCGGACGGCGGTCGAGGTCGCCGGACCGCAGCTGGGTGCGGTCCGGCTGGACTCCGGCGACCTGGCGATCGAGGCCACCCGGGCGCGCGAGCTGCTGGACTCCCTGGGCAACACGGCCACCCGGGTCATCGTCACCAGTGACCTCGACGAGTACGCGATCGCCGCCCTTGCCGTCGCCCCGGTCGACGGGTACGGGGTGGGCACGTCGCTGGTCACCGGGTCGGGCTCCCCCACCGTCGGGATGGTCTACAAGCTGGTCGAGCGGGACGGCGTCCCGGTGGCCAAGAACTCCGAGGGCAAGCGCTCGGTGGGAGGCCGCAAGTCCGCCGTCCGGCGGCACGACGCCGACGGGACGGCGACCGCCGAGGTCGTCACCCCCGGGACGGTGACCGCGGCCCCGCACGACCGGGAGCTGCTCGTGCCCCTGGTGCGCGGTGGCGAGGTGGTCGACCCGAGGAGCCCGGCGCAGACGCTGGCCGCCGCCCGGGCGGTGCACGAGCGGGTGCGGGTCACGCTGCCGGCCGAGGCCTGGTCGCTCTCCCGCGGCGAGCCGGCGATCGACACCGTCACGGCCTGACGAGGGACCCCCCTGCCCCCACGCCTCGCACACTCGGTGCGGGGGCCGGACTCGCTGCCGTTCGCAGGGCGCTGCCGGGGACCGGACGCTGCCCTCGGCGTGGACCGGGCGGAACGGGAACGGTCGCGGGGACGGGGTGCTGCCGGGCAGGATGGGTGGATGACACGAGCTCTGGTGATCGTGGACGTGCAGAACGACTTCTGCGAGGGCGGCAGTCTCGCGGTGAACGGTGGGACCGCCGTGGCCCGGGCCATCAGCGCCCACGCCGCCGCGGGTGGCTACGACCACGTGGTCGCCACCCGGGACCACCACGTCGACCCGGGCGCGCACTTCTCCCCCACCCCGGACTTCCTGGACACCTGGCCGGCGCACTGCGTCGTCGGCACCTCCGGGGTCGAGCTGCACTCCGACCTGGACCGGCGGCCGATCGAGGCGGTCTTCGACAAGGGCGAGTACGCGGCGGCCTACTCCGGCTTCGAGGGCTCCTACGACGGGCAGGGCCTGGCCGACTGGCTGCGCGCCCACGACGTGGACGCCGTCGACGTGGTGGGCATCGCCACCGACCACTGCGTGCGGGCCACCGCCCTGGACGCCGTCGGCGCCGGGCTCTCCACCCGGGTGCTGCTGCACCTGACCGCCGGCGTCGCCGAGGCCACCACGGCCGCCGCCCTGGACCAGCTCCGGGCGGCCGGGGTCCAGCTCGAGGGCACGGTCGCGCAGGCCGGCTGACCCTCAGCCCGCGTCGAGCACCTCGTCGCGGGTGAAGCCGAGCACCTGCAGCACCGCGTCCAGGTAGGGCTGGTTCAGCGCCGCGTTGGCCTGCTCGCGGACCACGGGCTTGGCGTTGAAGGCGATGCCCAGGCCGGCGGCGGCCAGCATGTCCAGGTCGTTGGCGCCGTCGCCCACGGCCACGGTCTGCTCCAGCGGGATGCCGTATGCGGCCGCGAACCGGGCCAGGGCCCGGGCCTTGCCCGCCCGGTCGACGATCTCCCCCACCAGCCCGCCGGTGAGCCGCCCGTCGGCGACCTCCAGGGTGTTGGCGGCGGCGAAGTCCAGCCCCAGCGCCTCGGCGAGCGGGTCGGTGATCTGCGTGAACCCACCGCTGACGATCCCGCACCGGAAGCCCAGTCGTTGCAGGGTGCGGATCAGTGTGCGCGCCCCCGGGGTGAGCACCAGCTGCTCGCGCACCTCGTCCAGGACGCCGACGGGCAGGCCGGCCAGCAGGGCGACCCGGGCCCGCAGCGACTGCTCGAAGTCCAGCTCGCCGTTCATCGCCGCCGCGGTGATCCCGGCGACCTCCTCGGCCCGGCCGGCACGCGCGGCGAGCTCGTCGATGACCTCGCCGCGCACCAGGGTCGAGTCGACGTCGAGCACGATCAGCCGCTTGCTCCGGCGCACCAGGCCCGCCTGCTCGACCGCGACGTCGGTGCCGGTGCGGGCGGCCACCGCACCGAGAGCGGTGCGCAGCTCCGTCGACCCGGCGCCGGAGACGGTGAGCTCGAAGCTGGTGACCGGGTAGTCCGACAGCCGGCGGACTGCCTCGATGTTGCCGCCGACCTCGGCGATGGCGTGCGCGGCGCCGGCGACCGCGGCCGGCGGCACGGGCCGGCCCAGCACGGTCACGTGGTGGCGGGGCCCGCGCTCGGGCGCCACGGTCGCGGTGGCCGGCTCGACGGTCACGGTCATGCCGGTCGCGTGGGCCACCTGTGCGGCCGTGGCGGCCAGCCGCCCGGCGAGCGGCCCGGCCGCAGCGGCGCCCGGACCGCGCACCACCACCCCGAGCACCAGCTGGCCGTGCACCACCACCTGCTCGACGTCGACCACCTCGACGACCTCCGCGCCCAGCCCCTCCAGTGCGGCGAAGAGGGTGGCGGTCACCCCCGGCCGGTCGGCTCCGGTGACGGTCAGCAGCGCCCCCTCGGGGCCGGGCTCGGCCGAGGCGTCGAGGAGGTCGGTCGGCGCGGGGGCGGCGGCGCGGTCGGTCACGCGGTCATCGTGCCGGACCGGCCGCGCACCGGGGCGGGGACCCTGCGCGGGTGGACCGGCCCCGGACACGGGAACGCCCCGCCGGCCAGTGGCCGACGGGGCGTTCCTGTGCTGGTCCGACCGATCAGGTCGGGTCCTTGTCGTTGGCGCCTGCTCGGCTGCCACCGGTGAGACCGGCCTCGCCGGCGTAGGGCCCGTGGCCCTTGCCCGCGTGGGCCTCCATCTCCATCCGGTCCCGCAGGTGCGGGTAGTGCAGCTCGAACGCCGGGCGCTCCGAGCGGATCCGCGGGATCTCGGTGAAGTTGTGCCGCGGCGGCGGAGAGGACGTGGCCCACTCCAGCGAGTTGCCGTGGCCCCAGGGGTCGTCCCGCAGCGCCAGCCGGCCGTGCTTCCACGACTTGACGACGTTGTAGACGAAGGGGATCACCGAGGCACCCAGGATGAACGAACCGATCGTGGAGATCGTGTGCATCGTGGTGAACGACCCGCCACCGTCGGTCGGCAGGTAGTCGGCGTAGCGACGCGGCATGCCCTCGTTGCCCAGCCAGTGCTGGATGAGGAACGTGGCGTGGAAGCCGATGAAGGTCAGCCAGAAGTGCAGCTTGCCGATCTTCTCGTCCATCATGCGGCCGCACAGCTTCGGGAACCAGAAGTACAGGCCCGAGTAGGCGGCGAACACCACGGTGCCGAAGACGACGTAGTGGAAGTGCGCCACGACGAAGTAGCTGTCGTTGACGTGCCAGTCCAGCGGCGGGCTGGCCAGCAGGACACCGGTCAGACCACCGAGCAGGAAGGTGATGAGGAAGCCGACCGCGAACAGCATCGGCGTCTCGAAGGTGAGCTGGCCGCGCCACATCGTGCCGATCCAGTTGAAGAACTTGATGCCGGTCGGGACGGCGATCAGGTACGTCAGGAAGGCGAAGAACGGCAGCAGCACCGCGCCGGTGGCGAACATGTGGTGCGCCCACACCGCGAGCGACAGGGCGGTGATCGCGATCAGCGCGAAGACCATGCCCTTGTAGCCGAACAGCGGCTTGCGGCTGAAGACCGGGATGACCTCGCTGATGATGCCGAAGAACGGCAACGCGATGATGTAGACCTCGGGGTGACCGAAGAACCAGAAGAGGTGCTGCCACAGCATCGGCCCGCCGTTCGCGGCGGTGAAGATCTGCGCACCCAGGTGCCGGTCGGCCAGCAGCGCCATCAGCGCGGCGGTCAGGATCGGGAAGGCGAGCAGGACCAGGATGCTGGTGACCAGCGACGCCCAGGTGAAGATCGACATCCGGAACATCGTCAGACCCGGTGCGCGCAGGCAGATGATCGTGGCGATGAAATTGACGCCACCGAGGATCGTGCCCAGACCACTGACGGCCAGGCCGGCGATCCAGAGGTCACCACCGGCGCCCGGGCTGTGCGCCCCGGTCGACAGCGGGGTGTAGGCGTACCAGCCGAAGTCGGCGGCACCACCGGGGGTCAGGAAGCCGGAGACCGCGATCGCCGAGCCGAAGAAGAACAGCCAGAAGGAGAAGGCGTTCAGCCGGGGGAAGGCGACGTCGGGCGCACCGAGCTGCAGCGGCATGATCAGGTTCGCGAAGGCGAAGAACATGGGCGTCGCGAAGAACAGCAGCATGATCGTGCCGTGCATCGTGACCAGCTGGTTGTACTGCTCGGGCGAGAGGAACTGCAGCTCGGGCCGGGCCAGCTCACCGCGCATCAGCAGGGCCATGAACCCGCCGACGAAGAACCAGATGAACGCCACCGTGGTGTACATCAGGCCGATGGTCTTGTGGTCCGTGGTGCGGAGCAGTCCGAGGAGCCGCGAGCCCTTCTCGGCCTCGTGTGCCGGGCTGGGCCGGCTCACGATCGGGGCGGGTGCGATCGTCACGACCGGAGCTTAGACGGTCCTGCGGGGCTTGACACGGCGGGTTGGGGAGTCGGTGCGGCGCGCCCCGCACGGCGCGCCGGAGACGGTGTCGTGGCCACAAGATCGTGCACCACCGATCGCCGCCGCCGCGCTGGTCAGGGCCGTGGCGGTGGGTGGGGACACGGCGCCGGACCCGCCGGTTCCGAGACCGAGCCGTGACGGTCGACGCGTTTGTGGACCGCGGCCGTCGGGCACCGATGATCTTGCGCTGGACAGTCCAGCGCACGACGGCCACGGCCGTCAGGCACAGGAGGTCTCACATGAGCCTTGGTGGAATCCTTCTGACGATCGTCATCGGCTTCATCGCCGGACTGATCGCCCGCGCCGTGGTCCCCGGCAAGCAGGACCTCGGCATCGTCGCCACCCTCGTCCTGGGGCTCATCGGCTCCGTCGTCGGCAACGGCATCTACAACCTGATCGCGAACGGCAACCTGGAGTTCCGGCCCGGTGGCTGGTGGGCCTCGATCCTCGGCGCCATCCTCGTGCTGTTCGTCTACGTGCTCGCGACCGGCAGCCGGCGCCGCGTCACCCGCTGACGCACGGCCCGCACCGCGGGCACCGCACCACCCGACGAGGGCCCAGCCGATCCGGCTGGGCCCTCGTCGCGCGTCCACGCCCGGTCACCGTCCGCCGCGGCCGACCCGCCAGGTGCTGACGTCGACCGCCACGGTGACCGGCACGGTCCCGGGCAGCCCGGCCACCCGGCCGGCCAGCTCCCCCTCGGCCAGGTGCCGGGCGTGCGGGCCCATACCGACCAGCGTGCGCACCGCGGCGTGGTCGAGGGCCAGCACCTCCCGGTGGACCACGGAGGCCACCGGCTCCAGGTGCGGCTCCAGCGCCGCCGACAGCCGGTCGGCCTTGGCCGGGTCCACGGTGAGCAGGCCCAGTGGTCCGACGAGCTCGGCGAGGTGGTCGGCGGCCGGGGTCACCACGACCAGCCGGCCCTCCGGTGCGAGCACGCGGGCGGTCTCCGCGCCGTTGCGGGGCGCGAAGACCACGAGGACCCGGTCCAGGACCGCGTCCCGCACGGGCCACCCCGCCCAGGAGTCCGCCACCACCGCCATCGCCCGCGGGTGCGCCCGCGCCGCTCGGCGGGCCGCGTACCGCGAGGCGTCCAGCACCACGCCGACGGCGTCCGGCGCCCGGTCGAGCACGCCGGCCAGGTGCGCCCCGGTGCCGCCGCCGAGGTCGAGCAGCGTGCCGGGCGGCGGACCGGCGAGCACCGCGTCGGCGAGTGCGGCGGTGATGCCCGCGTAGTGCCCGGCGGCGAGGAAGTCGGCCCGGTCGGCCACCATCGCCGCGGAGTCACCGGCGTGCGGGCTGCCACCTGCCGGGAGCAACGTCACGTGACCCTGCCGGGCACGGTCGAACGCGTGCCCGGCGGGGCAGCGCAACCCGGACCCGTCGACGACCAGGCCCTGACGGCAGACCGGGCAGGCCAGCACGCCGACCGCGGCGGCCGGCAGCTCCGGCAGCGTCATCGGGTGCGCACCGGCAGCCGGTGCAGGGTGAGCTCCTCGATCCGGCCGCCGTCCAGGACCGCGGTGAGGTACGTGGCGTGCGGTTGCCGGCGCCGGTCGGTGGGTGATCCCGGGTTGAGCAGCCGGAGCCCGCCGGGCGCTCTGGTGTCCCAGGGGATGTGGCTGTGCCCGAACACCAGGAGGTCGGTGTCGGGGAACCGCTCGGCACACCGGCGCTCCCGACCCGCGGCCGCCCCGGTCTCGTGGACGACGGCGACCCGCAGGCCCGCCAGCTCCACCCGGGCCACCTCCGGCAGCCGCTCGCGCAGCGCGCCGTGGTCGTTGTTGCCGTACACCCCCACCAGTCGCCGGGACCGCTGCTCCAGCTCGTCGAGCAGCGCCACGTCGACCCAGTCGCCGGCGTGCACGACGACGTCGGCGTCCTCGACGTGCTGCCACAGTGCGGCCGGGAGGTCGCGGGCCCGCTTGGGCACGTGGGTGTCGGAGAGGAACACCACGGAGATCGGCACGTCGGCATCGTCGCAGTTCGCTACGTTCGACCATCGGCCGACGACACCGCCGGCCCGGACCACGATCGAAGGACCCACGTGAGCAGCTCCACCCCACAGTCCCCGGGCTCCGGCCCCGTCCTGGGCGACGAGCCCTACCCGAAGCGGTGGCTGGCGCTGGGCGTCATCGCCGTGACGGTGCTGATGATCGTGCTCGACGCGACCATCGTGAACATCGCGCTGCCGGCGGTCTCGACCGACCTGGAGATCAGCGCCGCCAACCAGCAGTGGATCGTCACTGCCTACACCCTGACCTTCGGCGGGCTGCTCCTGCTCGGCGGCCGGATCGCCGACTTCTGGGGCCGCAAGCGCACCTACCTGGTCGGCGCCGTCGGCTTCGCGATCGCCTCGGCCATCGGCGGCCTGGCGGTCAACGAGGAGATGCTGTTCGCCGCCCGCGCGCTGCAGGGCGCCTTCGGTGCCCTCCTCGGCCCGGCGTCGCTGGCCCTGCTGACCGTCCTGTTCACCGACGCCGCCGAGCGGGCCAAGGCCTTCGCCGTCTACGGCGCGATCGCCGGCGGTGGGTCCGCGGTGGGCCTGCTGCTGGGCGGGGTGCTCACCGAGTACGCCGACTGGCGCTGGTGCTTCTGGGTCAACGTGCCGGTGGCGCTGTTCGCCGTCCTGGCCGCGATCCGGATCGTGCCGGAGAGCAAGGCCCCCGGTGACGCGAGCTACGACGTCCCGGGTGCGGTGCTGGTGACGGTCGGCCTCGCCTCGCTGGTCTACGGGTTCACCAAGGTGGCGCAGGCCTCGCAGGAGGACCCGGCGGAGAACGCCTGGGCGAACGGCACCGCGCTGACCTTCATCCTCATCGGCCTGGTGCTGGTCGCCGCGTTCGTCGTCGTCGAGTTCAAGGTGCGCAACCCGCTGCTGCCGATGCGGCTGGTGCTCGACCGCAACCGGGGCGGGGCCTACCTGACCTCGACGCTGGTCGGTGCCGGGCTCATCGGGTCGTTCTTCTTCCTGAGCCTGTACTTCCAGGAGGTGCTGGGCTACACCCCGGTCGCGACCGGGTTCGCCTCGCTGCCCACCACCCTCGGTGTGCTCATCGCCGCGGGCGTGGCCAGCGCCCTGGTGCCCAAGATCGGCCCGAAGCCGCTGATGGTGCTCGGTGGCCTGCTCGCCGCGGGTGGCCTGTTCCTGCTGTCCTTCCTGGACGTCGGCTCCTCGTTCTGGGCGATCCCCTTCCCCGGCCAGCTGCTGCTGGGCCTGGGTCTGGGCTTCACCTTCGTGCCGCTGTCGAACCTGGCCCTCGTCGGGATCGGGGCGCACGACGCGGGTGCGGCGAGCGCGGTGCTGCAGGCGGTCCAGCAGATCGGTGCCTCCATCGGGACGGCGCTGCTGGCCACGCTGTCGGTGGGCGCCATCACCGCGGCGCTGACCGACCGCCCGGCCACCGAGCAGGACCCGGTCGCCGGGCTGGAGGCGCAGGTCTCCGGTTACACGACCGCCTTCACCTGGGCCGCCGTCCTGCTGCTCATCGGTGCGGTGGTCTCCGCGGTGCTGATCAAGGCCACCAAGGACGACCTGCCCACCGACGCCCCGGTGCACGCCGGCTGAGGAAGGACCCCCGCGCCCCCCACCACTCGCACGCTCGTGGCGGGGCCCTGCGAGGGGGCCGAGAACGGACGCCCGTCTCCCCCTCGGGGAGGCGGGCGTCCGTCACTCGTGGACGGGCGACTCGTGGCCGCGGTGCGCGGGCGACTCGAGCTGGAAGGTGCAGTGGGAGAGGTCGAAGTGGCCGCCCAGGCACGCGGACAGGGCGTCGAGCACCCGGCCACCGTGCCCCTCCGCCAGGACGTCGTCGTGCACTACCACGTGCGCCGACAGCACGGGCAGCCCCGAGGTGATGGTCCAGGCGTGCAGGTCGTGCACCGCCAGGACGCCGGGGACGCCGAGCACGTGCACCCGGACGTCGTCCAGGTCGACGCCGCGGGGGGCGGCCTCGAGCAGCACGTCGAGCGCCTCGCGCAGCAGCGACCAGGCCCGCGGGAGCACGAGGGCGCCCACGGCGAGCGAGGCGACGACGTCCGCGCCGGTCCAGCCCGTGGTGGCGATGACGACGGCGGCGACGATGACCGCCACCGAACCGAGCGCGTCACCGACCACCTCGAGGTAGGCGCCGCGGGTGTTCAGCGACTCCCCCTGCTTGGCGTGCAGCAGCGCCAGCGACCCGACGTTGACGACCAGGCCGACGATCGCGACACCGAGCATCCAGCCGGAGTCGATGTCGGGTGGGTCGCCGATCCGCCGGACGGCCTCGACGACGACATAGACCCCGACGCCGAGCAGCAGCAGCCCGTTGGCCACCGCGGCGAGGACCTCGAGGCGCTGCAGGCCAAAAGTGCGCCGGCCGCGGGCGGGCCGCTGGGCCAGGGTGACCGCAGTGAGCGCCATGCCGATGCCGAGGGCGTCGGTGGCCATGTGGGCGGCGTCGGCGAGCAGGGCCAGCGAGCCGGAGACGAGCGCGCCGACGACCTCGAGGACGAAGACGCTGCCGGTGGCGGCCAGGACGACGGCCAGCCGGCGCCGGTGCCCGGCCGCCGCGGTGCCGGAGCCGTGCTCCGCCCCGTGACGGTGCCCCGCACCGTGGTCGTGCCCCATCGCCAGCTCCCTCACCGTCCGGACGTCTGACATGCAGGATGCCGCATGTCAGACCAGGACGCCAGGATCTCCCACCCGTTGCCGTCGCCCCAGCCCGGGTCGGACCCTCGTCCCGCAGTGGGGGGCGAGGGTCGGGCCCCCTCGCAGGGGCCCGCCGCGAGCCTGCGAGCGATGGAAGGGCGAGGGGTCCTCCCTCAGACGGTGACGCCGCGCTCCTGCAGCCACGGCACGGGGTCGACCCGGGTGCCCTCGATGCCGCCGACGTGCACCTCGAAGTGCAGGTGCGGCCCGGTGGACTGCCCGCGGTTGCCCAGCAGCGCGATGGTGTCGCCGGCGTGCACGCGCTGCCCCTCGGCCACCAGGATCTCCTGCATGTGCCCGTAGACGGTGACGTCACCGTTCTCGTGCTGGATGTACACGGCCAGACCGAACCCGCTGGCGGCTCCGGCGCGCACGACCACGCCGTCCATGGCGGCGTACTCGGGGGTGCCGATCGGGGCGGCGAAGTCGATGCCGGCGTGCAGCGTCCCCCACCGCATGCCGAACCCGCTGGTGAGCCGAGCACCCTGCACGGGCAGCACGGCCTCGGGGCGCGCGGCCTCGGCGGCGGCAGCAGCGGCGGCGACCGCGGCGTCGGAGGCGACCCGGTCGGCGTCGGCCTGGACCCGGGCGGCGGCGGCCTGCTCGTCCTCGCGCTCGGCCCGGGTGGCCAGCAGCTGCTGCAGGCGGGAGGTCGCCACCTCCCCGGTCAGCGCGGGCTGCTCGGCCTGCACGAGGCCCAGCTCGGACGCGACGCTGACCGGCTGGTCGGCGTCGGCGGCGCGGGCGACGTCCACCGGGTCGCCGGCCGCGGTCAGCGCCAGACCGGCGACGCCCAGGAGGGCTGCGGTCACCAGCAGCCGCGGGCGGCCGAGCGACGGACGGCTGCCGTGCCGGCGTCGTCCGGTGGCCGGGTGGGCGACCACCGGCTCCTTGGCGACCGCGGCCTGCTCGGCCACCGGGCGGGCGGCCCCGGCGGCGAGCAGCGCGTCGACGTCGAGGGCGAGCGGCCACGCGTCGGTGCGGCCGGACGCCGTGGCGCCGACCGCCAGCGGCCAGCTGTCGGAGCCCGGGTCGACGGTGCGGCCGGAGGCCGGGCAGGTGCTGGCGGCGCTCAGCGGCGAGGTGCTCCGCACCCGGCGGGAGCGCCGGGTGAGGCCGCGCACGAGGGTCGGGACGGGCGCCGGCGCCGGCACCTCGGGGCTCGTGGGCGACGGGGCGGCAGCGGGGCCACCGGCCTGGACGGCGCCGTGGCGCGTCGTCCCGTCGTCGTCGAGCCGGGCGAGATGTTGCGGGTCCATGCACCTGTCTTCCGTCGGCGGCGAGCTCGGGCGGGGCCCATGTAAACACGACGTGACCGGTTCGTGATCTACGAACAGGGGCATGCACACGTGGTCAAGTGGCCAGCGTCACAACACTTACTGCCAAATGGGCACCGTCCGTCACGGCATGACTGCCGGCGGTTCGTGCGTCGAACGCGCCGGTCGGGGTAGGTGGACACCACACGCACCGGAGCCGTCCCCGCTGACCACCGTCGCGGACCCCCCCGGTGCCACCCGAGACCGAGGAGCACCCCCATGCGCGCAGTGACCTGGCACGGCCGGGACGACGTCCGCGTCGACACCGTCCCCGACCCGACCATCCAGGACCCGACCGACGTCATCGTGGAGATCACCTCCAGCGGCATCTGCGGCTCCGACCTCCACCTCATCGAGGTGATGGCACCGTTCATGTCCGTCGGTGACGTCATGGGCCACGAGCCGATGGGGATCGTGCGCGAGGTCGGCGCCGGGGTGACCGAGCTCAAGGAGGGCGACCGCGTCGTCGTCCCGTTCAACATCTCCTGCGGCACCTGCTGGATGTGCAACCAGGGACTGCAGAGCCAGTGCGAGACCACGCAGAACCGCGAGCAGGGCTACGGCGCCTCGCTGTTCGGCTACACCAAGCTCTACGGCCAGGTCCCCGGTGGCCAGGCCCAGTACCTGCGGGTGCCCTTCGGCAACACGCTGCCGATCAAGGTCCCGCACGGCCCGGCCGACGACCGGTTCGTCTACCTCTCCGACGTGCTGCCCACCGCATGGCAGGCCGTGCAGTACGCCAACGTCAAGCCCGGCAGCACCGTGCTCGTCCTGGGCCTGGGCCCGATCGGTGACATGGCCACCCGCATCGCCCAGCACCTGGGCGCCGAGCTGGTCCTCGGCGTCGACGACGTCCCGGAGCGCGTCGCCCGGGCCCGCGCCCACGGGGTCGAGGTGCACGACGGCACGAAGAAGGCCGACGTCCTGGCCTGGGCGCAGGACAAGACGGCCGGCCGCGGGCCGGACGCCGTCATCGACGCCGTCGGCATGGAGGCGCACGGCTCGCCGGTCGCCGAGTTCGCCCAGAAGGCCACCGCCCTGGTGCCGGACAAGGTGATGGAGAAGGTGATGCAGGTCGTCGGCATCGACCGGATGGCCGCGCTGAACACCGCCATCGACGTCGTCCGCCGCGGCGGCACCATCTCGCTGTCCGGCGTGTACGGCGGGGCCACCGACCCGCTGCCCCTGATGCGCATGTTCGACAAGCAGGTCGAGCTGCGGATGGGCCAGGCCAACGTGTGGCGCTGGGTGCCCGACATCCTGCCGCTGCTCACCGACGCCGACCCGCTGGGCGTCGACGGGTTCGCCACGCACCACGTGTCGCTGGAGCAGGCGCCGCAGGCCTACGAGACCTTCCGGCAGAAGCAGGACGGCGCGATCAAGGTGCTGCTGCAGCCCTGACCTGCAGGTCCACGGGCCGCGCACGGGACGACGTCCTGGCGCGGCCCGTGGCGTGTCCGGCGGACGTGACCAGCCTCATGCGGGTCACAGGCAGCGGATGCGGCCGGACTGCTCTTGTCTGGAACGGGGAGTCGTCCCCTTCTCCCCCGCGCCGCCCCTGAGGAGCCCCACCGTGCCCCGCGCCCTGCTCGCACTCGCCATCGGCGCCTTCGGCATCGGGACGTCGGAGTTCGTGATCATGGGGATGCTGCCCCAGGTCGCTGCCGAGTTCTCCGTCTCGGTGGCCGCCGTCGGGATCCTCATCAGCGCCTACGCCCTCGGGGTGGTGCTCGGCGCGCCGACGCTGACCGCGCTCGGGGTGCGGTTCACCCCGCGGCAGACGCTGATCGCGCTGATGGTGGTGTTCACCGTCGGCAACGCACTGTCCGCCCTGGCCCCCAGCTACGAGACCCTGATGGCCGCCCGGGTCATCACCGCGCTGGCGCACGGCTCGTTCTTCGGGGTGGGTGCCGTCGCCGCCCGCGCGCTGGTGCCCAGGGAGAAGGGCACCCAGGCGATCTCGCTGATGTTCGTGGGACTGACGCTGGCCAACGTCGTCGGCGTCCCGATCGGCACGTTCGTGGGCCAGGAGGTGAGCTGGCGGCTGGTCTTCGCCGGCGCCGGGGTGATCGGGCTGCTGACCATCGGCGGGCTGGTCGCGTGGATGCCGCGGGTCGCCGGCGCGCCCACCGACCTGCGGCAGGAGCTGGGCGCATTCCGCCGGCGCCAGGTCTGGACGACCCTCGCGGTGACCACGATCGGCTTCGCGGCCCTGTTCTCCGTGTACAGCTACATCACCCCGATCCTCACCGACCTGTCCGGCGTCCCCGAGGGGGCGGTGCCCTTCCTGCTCGCGCTCTTCGGCGTGGGCACCACCGTGGGCACGCTGCTCGGCGGCCGGCTGGGCGACCGGTACGGCTTCGTCTTCGTCACCGTCGGACTGCTCGCGACCGCGGCCCTGCTGGTCGTGTTCACCTTCGTGGTGGTCGTGCCCGTCGTCGCCGTCGTCCTGCTCGTGCTGTTCGGCGCCATCACGTTCTCCGGCGGGCCGGTGGTGCAGAACCGGGCCATCGAGGCCGCGCAGGTGCAGGGCGGCAGCCTGGTGTCCGCGGCCAACCAGGGCGCGTTCAACGCCGCCAACGCCCTCGGCGCCGCGCTCGGCGCAGCCACCCTGGACGCCGGCTGGGGCTACCGCGCCCCCATGTGGGTCGGCGCCGTCCTGGCGCTGCTGGGCGCCGTCCTGTCGGTGGCGGTGGTGCGCGACCAGCGGGCCGAGGCCGCGCGCGAGTCCGCGCGGGTCGAGCCGGCGACCACCGCCGCGGTCCGCGCCGCCTGACCGTGTGCGAGCCCGCCGTGCGCGGGTAGGCACCGGCCATGACCACTCCGACAGCCGAGTCCTCCGGCCAGTTCGCCCTCGGCGACCGCACGGTGCACCGCATCGGCTACGGCGCCATGCAGCTCTCCGGCCCGCACGTCATGGGCCCGCCCGCCGACCGGGACGGCGCCGTGGCCGTGCTGCGCCGCGCGGTGGAGCTGGGCGTCGACCACATCGACACCAGCGACTACTACGGCCCGCACGTGACCAACGAGATCATCCGCGAGGCGCTGCACCCCTACGCCGACGACCTGACGATCGTCACCAAGGTCGGCGCCCGCCGGACGCCGGACGGCCAGTGGCCCGAGGCACTGGGCGCCGATGAGCTGCGCCAGGCGGTCCACGACAACCTCGACCACCTCGGCGTGGACGCCATGGACGTGGTCAACCTGCGGATGCCCGGGTTCGCCGAGCCGGTGCAGCGCTCGATGGCCGAGCCGATGGAGACCCTCGCCGCGCTGCAGCAGGAGGGGCTGGTCAAGCACATCGGCGTCAGCAACGTGACGCTGCAGATGTACGCCGAGGCGAAGTCGATCGCCCCGGTGGTGTGCGTGCAGAACCACTACAACCTGGTCAACCGCAGCGACGACGCCATGGTCGACGCGCTGGCCCGCGAGGGCGTGGCCTACGTGCCGTTCTTCCCGCTCGGTGGGTTCAACCCGCTGCAGTCCGCGGCGCTGGAGTCGGTGGCCCGCACGCTGGAGACCACGCCGATGGAGGTCGCGCTGGCCTGGCTGCTGGCCCGCTCCCCCAACCTGGTGCTGATCCCCGGCACCAAGTCGATCGCGCACCTGGAGCAGAATCTCGAGGCGGCCATGCGCCGGCTCGGGCCGGTGGAGATGGCGGAGCTGGACCGCATCGGCGGCGACGGCACCCTCGACCCCGACCTCTGACGCCTGCGCGTCCAGCAGTGACCAGGTGACCTGGTCGACGGCTGTCCCCCCGCACCGACGCTGGTGCGGGAGGACAGCCGTCGGCGCGGGGGACGACGTCAGCGGTGTCGGAGGACCGCGTCTGCGCGGTCAGCGGACGGAGCGGATCCGGTTGGTCGACACCGCGCCCAGCACCGTGACGGTGCCGGCCACCGCGAACAGCACGCCGTAGCCGCCCAGCTCGCCGATCACCAGGCCGGCCAGCAGCGGGGCCAGTGCCTGCGGGGCGACCAGCGCCACGTTCATCACCCCGAGGTCACCGGCCGGGGTGCGCGCGTCGGGCAGCACCTCGGTCACCAGCGCCTGGTCGACGGAGGTGTAGGCCCCGTAGCCGGCGCCCAGCAGCAGCCCGGCGACCAGCGCGCTCGGCCAGCTCGGGGCGACCACCAGCACGAGACAGGCCAGCGCCTGCAGGACGGCGGCCCCGGCCACGAACGGGCGCCGCCGGCCGAGCCGGTCCGACAGCACCCCGCCGCCCCAGGAGGTGGCGATGGTGGCGACCAGGTAGACGACGGTCAGCTGCAGCAGTGCGCCGTCCGGGTCGGGCACCTGCAGGTCGTCGGTCAGGAAGTACAGCAGGTACGTCGTCCCGAGCGCGTTGCCCAGGTTGACCAGCAGCCGGCCGGCGAACGCCCACCGGTAGTCCCGGTCCCGCGACGGGTCCCGGTCGGCGCCGGTCACCGGCAGCGGCGCGGGGACGACGTCGCGGGACCGCACCAGCCACGGCAGCGCCCCGGCCACCAGCACGACCGCCAGCGCCAGGTACCCACGACCGGCCCGTGCCGGGTCCTCGCCGGCGCCGGCGGCGGTCACCAAGCCCAGCCCGACCACGATGCCCAGCGCCTGCGGTCCGTAGACGGCCGCCGAGACCGCGCCCCGCCGTCCCGGGGGGACCTGGTCGGCGATGGTCGCGGTGAGCCCCGTCATCGCGGCGTACAGGCCCAGCTGGGCGACCAGCCAGCCGGCCGCGACCGCCGGCCAGCTGCCGGCCGCCCCGGTGGCGAGCAGCCCGGCCGCGTAGACCAGCACGCCACCGCCGACCCACGACCGGCGGCGGCCGAACGGGCTGCGGGTGCGGTCGCACAGCGCGCCGAACACCGGCAGGGCGAGCAGCGCGGCGAGTCCGGCGAGCCCGTTGACCAGGGCGAGGTCCCGCACCTTGTGGGCGGGGTCCAGTCCGGCCAGCTGCACCGGGAGCAGCAGCTGGACCGGTCCGAGCTGCGCGGCCCACAGCCCGAGCCAGATCACCGCGAAGCGCGCGGTCCAGCCGCGGCCGACCAGCGGCGCGGCAACGGCGTCGGTCGGCGTCACGCCACCCCAGCCGTGCCCAGCACCCGGTCCAGGTGGGCGTTGCCGAGCAGCCCGGTGGGGTCGAGCCGGTCGCGCAGCGCGACGAACTCGTCGAAGCGGGGGTACAGCTCGCGCAGGTCGGCAGAGCCGAGGCCGTGCAGCTTGCCCCAGTGCGGCCGCCCGCCGACGGCCCGGGCGATCGCCTCGAACGCGGCGAAGTACTCCCCCGGCTCGCTGCGCGCCGGCACGTGCACGGCGATCCACGCCGTCGGACGGTCCGCGGCCGGGGACAGCGGGACGTCGTCGGCGGCGGCGTACCGGACCTCGACCGGGAACGGCACCCGCCAGCCGCTCGCGGCGACCGTCCGGTGCAGCTCGCGGAGCACCTCGGCCGCGGCCTCCCGGGGGACGGCGTACTCCATCTCCCGGAACCGCACCCGGCGGCGGGCGACGAAGACCCGGTGCGCGACGTCGGTGCGCTCGCCGCCGGCCATGCCGGCGGCCGCGAGCCGGGCCAACGGCGGGACCAGCGCCGGCACCGCCCGGCCGGCGGCCACCACCGCCCCGAACGCGGCGTTGCCGACCACCTCGTCCTCCCAGACCATCCGCCAGCGCGGGGGCGGGGCCGCCTCGGCCAGCGGCACCCGGGTGTTGCGCAGGGTGGTGCACCGTTCGGTGTGCGGGAACCAGTAGAACTCGACGTGGTCGGTGGAGGTCATGACCGCGTCGAGATCGGCGAGCAGGTCGGGCAACCGCGCCGGGGCCTCGACGGCGTGCAGCGCGAACGCCGGCACCGTCTGCAGGGTCACCGTGCTGAGCACGCCCAGCGCGCCCAGCCCGACCCGGGCGGCGGAGAACACGTCCGGGTGCTCCTCCGGCGAGCAGTGCAGCACCGGGCCGTCGGCGAGCACGAGCTCCAGTGCCCGGACGGAGCTGGCGATGCCACCGAACCGCGCGCCGGTGCCGTGCGTGCCGGTGGACACCGCACCGGCGATGGTCTGCCGGTCGATGTCGCCCAGGTTGGTCAGCGCCCGGCCGTGCGCGGCCAGCTCGCGGTTCAGCCGGTGCAGCGGGGTGCCGGCCCGCACGGTCGCCCGGCCCGCGTCGTCGACGTCCACCACCCCGGCGTGCCGGTCGAGCACCAGCTGCACCTGCTCGGGGACCCCGATGCCGGAGAAGGAGTGCCCGCTGCCGATCGGTCGGACCCGCCGACCGGAGGCAGCGGCCGCGGCGACCACGGCGGCGATCTCGCCGGTGCCCGACGGGTGCTCGACGGTGAGGCCGGTGGCCGTCTGGTTGCCGGCCCAGTTGCGCCACTCGTCGTTGCCCGGCACGGTGCACTCCCTCCTGAGACGGCGGGTCGCAGGAGGAGGCCCGCGACGGGGTGGACGGGACGCTGCCCGGTCCCGCTGATCCTCCCCCGACCGGGCCGTTGTCCGCCGCAACACCCGCCCGAGCCGGGTGCCGCGCGCCGGCAGGTCTCAGCGGGCGCGCTGGACCCGGCCCTCGTCGAAGACCGGCTCGGGCGTCTCGCGCACCTGCCCGTCGGAACCGAAGACCAGGAAGCGGTCGAAGGTGCGGGCGAACCAGCGGTCGTGGGTCACCGTGATCACCGTGCCGTCGAAGGCGCCGATCGCGGCCTCCAGCGACTCCGCGCTCAGCACGTCGAGGTTGTCGGTGGGCTCGTCGAGCAGCAGCAGCGTCGCCCCGGACAGCTCCAGCAGCAGCACCTGGAACCGGGCCTGCTGCCCACCGGACAGCGACCGGAACAGCTGGTCACCCGAGGGCGCCAGGCCGTAGCGGCGCAGCGTGGCCATCGACCGGCCGCGGTCGATGCCGGGCCGGTCGCCCTCGCCGTGCCACAGCAGGTCGACCAGGGTCCTGTCCAGCCACTCCGGGTGGGCGTGGGTCTGGGCGAAGAAACCGGGGACGACGCGCGACCCGAGCTTCCAGCCGCCGGTGTGCGCGACGTCCTGACCGGCCAGCAGCCGCAGGAAGTGCGACTTGCCCGCGCCGTTGGAGCCCAGCACCGCGACCCGGTCGCCGTACTCGATCTCCACGTCGAAGGGCTTCATCAGCCCGGTGAGCTGGAGCTGCTCGGCCATCACCACCCGGACGCCGGTGCGCCCGCCGCGCAGCCGCATCTGCACCTGCTGGTCCGGCGGCCGCTCCGGGGGCGGGCCGGCGGCCTCGTACTTGGCCAGCCGGGTCTGCATCGCGTGGTAGCGGGCGGCCATGTCGGGTGAGTTCTTGGCCAGCTGCTGCATCGTGCGGGTCAGGTCGATGAGCCGCTCGTGCTCCTCGTCCCAGCGCTTGCGCAGGTCGGCCATCCGCTCGTGCCGGGCCGCCCGCGCCTCCGGGTAGGTCGCCCAGGTGCCGGCGTGCACCCACGCCGTCCCGCCCTCGACGGTGACCACGCGGTCGGCGACCCGGTCGAGGAGCTCGCGGTCGTGGGTGACGAACAGGACGGTCTTGCGGGTCTCCAGCAGCCGCTCCTCCAGCCACCGCTTGCCCGGGACGTCGAGGTAGTTGTCCGGCTCGTCGAGCAGCAGCACCTGGTCGGGGCCGCGGAGCAGGCACTCCAGCGCCAGCCGCTTCTGCTCACCGCCGGAGAGGCTGTTGAGCCCGCGGTACTTGCAGTCCTCGTAGGGCATGCCGAGGGCGGCGACGGTGACGGTGTCCCAGGTGACCTCGACGTCGTACCCGCCGACGTCGCCCCAGGTGCCCAGCGCGTGGGCGTAGGCCATCTGGGTGGGCTCGTCGTCGTCCTCCATCATCGCCAGCTCGGCGGCCTCCACGGCGTCCCAGGCGGCGCGGACGGCGGGCGGGGCGAGGTCGACGAGGAAGCGCTGCACGGTGGTGTCGTCGCGGACCGAGCCGATGAACTGGCGCATGATGCCCAGCCCGCCGACGAGTGCGACCGAGCCGGCGTCCGGCACCAGGTCGCCGCTGATGATCCGCAGCATCGTGGTCTTGCCGGCGCCGTTCTCACCGACCAGCGCGGCGATCGCACCCTCGCCGACCCGGAAGGCCACGTCGTCGAGCAGCACCCGCCCGTCCGGCAGCGTGAGCCGGACACCGGTGACGTCGAGGTAGCCCATGCCCCCAGTCTCCCGGACGGCGCAACCAGCTACGCGCGGCCGGCCGAGTGGGCAGTCGGCGTCGTCCGGCTGGGCGTGTCCGGCCGTGTCAGCGACCGCAACTGCCCACTCGGCTGCACGCCGCACCAGTCGGCGGGGAGGTCAGAGCAGCGAGCCGAGCAGGACCGCGCCGGCGGCGAGCAGCATCGCGGCCACGATGACGCCGGCGACCAGCCGCTGACGACGTCGTCCGTCCGGCCCCAGGTTCCCCATCCCCATCACGTGGCGGCCTCGTCCCGAGGCCCGCCGCGAGCCTGCGAGTGGTGAGGAGGACGAGGTCCTTCTGCCATGCCCATCACCCGCACAACGGTAGTGCTCAGCCGACCGGGACCGTCCCGGCGCGCTCGCGGCGGAACTGCCCGGCGGTCACCGGGGCGTGGCGGCTGGGGCCGGCAGCGGCGGTGGGCAGCTGCTCGACGACCGTCAGCGGGTCGGGCTCGGCGCTGTACTCCAGCGACAGCAGCTCCTCGCCCGGCGCCTCCACCGGGGGCGGCAGCACGCGGTGCGG
Source organism: Modestobacter sp. L9-4 (assembly GCF_019112525.1). Taxonomy (NCBI): domain Bacteria; kingdom Bacillati; phylum Actinomycetota; class Actinomycetes; order Geodermatophilales; family Geodermatophilaceae; genus Modestobacter; species Modestobacter sp. L9-4. Next base: position 3,444,004 of record NZ_CP077800.1, on the reverse strand, counting down.
CGCCGACCGCCACCGGTCGCCGGTCCAGCGGGCGAGCAGGTCGCCGGCGGCGACGGTCAGCGCGCCGGGCACCGACGGGACGTCGACCCACTCCTCGTCCAGCGTCTGCACCTGCAGGCAGCCCAGCCCCGGCTCGCGGTCGGCCAGCACGAGCGTGCCGGGGTCGGTGTGCGCGGCGATCCGCATCTGCCCGGGTGCCACCGGCCCGACGGCCTGCCGCGCCGGGTACCAGGTGAGGTCGGCGTGCCAGGTGCGGCCGGTGCAGCGGGACACGAAGAAGTCGGCGTCCAGGTCCAGGGCGAGGGCGAGCACCCGCAGCAGCTCGTCGGCCACGGCCGCGCAGCACCGGGTGAACGCCGTCGCCGCCGTGCGCAAGCAGGGGGTGCCGGCCGGCCAGGCGTTGGGGCCGAACCACTCCTCCTCCTCCGTCCCGAGCAGCTCGGCGGGCACCTCCTCCGCGCCGAAGCCGAAGGACTCGCGCAGGTCGGCCGCGGCGCCACCGCCGGGCGGCACCCACCCGCGGCCGCCCGGGAAGGTGGCCAGCTCGGTCTTGACCGCGGTCGGCTCGGCGAAGAACAGCCGGGCCTCCTCGCGCACGCAGCCGGTGAGCGCCGGGCTGAGCGGGTGGCCGGTGACGAGCAGGACCCCGACCTCGCACAGCGCGCGGTCGACGTCCGTGGCCACCTGCCGGCGGCCGTCGGGGTCGCCGGCGTACCAGGGCGTCAGGTCGACCAGCGGGACGGCGGGCATCGTCCGGTCCGGAACGGTCACGACGTGCACGCTAGGGACGACGCGTTGCCACCGGATGACACGGCGGTGACACCTGCGCCCGGACTGTCGTCCCCCACTGCCAGGGTGTGCGGATGGACGAGCTCTCTCTGCTGCGGATGGCCGCCCAACGGCTGGTCGGGCCGCCGGCGGCCTCCCCGGTGGAGGCAGTGCGCCTGCTGACCGCGGTGCAGGGCCAGGACCTGCCCGGTGCGCTGCTGTCGGTGGCGCTGCGCAGCGGCAGCACCCGCGCGCAGGTCACCGCGGCGCTCGACGACGGCAGCGTCGTCCGGTCCTGGCCGATGCGCGGCACGCTGCACCTGACCGCTGCCGAGGACCTGCCGTGGCTGCTGGACCTGCTCACCGAGCGGGCCGTGCGCGGGGTCGAGAAGCGCCGCGCGATCGTGGAGCTGACCGAGGCCGACGTCGAGCGGGCCCGCGAGGTGGCGGTCGGCGCGCTCACGGGCGGCGGCGCGATGAGCCGGGCGGAGCTGCTCGCGGTGCTGGCGGCCGCCGGGGTGCCGACGAGCGGGCAGCGCGGCTACCACCTGCTGTGGTGGCTGTCCCAGACCGGGACGCTGGTCATGGGCCCCACCCGGGACGGCGACCAGCTGTTCGTGCTGCTCGACGAGTGGGTGCCCGCACCCCGCCGCCTGGCGCGGGAGGAGGCGCTGGGCGAGCTGGTGCTGCGCTACTTCCGCGGCCACGGGCCGGCCACCGTGAAGGACCTCACCCGCTGGGCGTACTGCACCGTCGGGGACGTGAGGGCCGGCCTCGTGCTGGTGCGCGACCAGCTGGAGACCTACGTCGTCGACGGCACCGAGCACCTGATGGACCCCGGCACCCCGCAGCGCCTGGCCGCGGCGCGGGCCGAGGCCGAGGGCGTCCACCTGCTGCCCGGCTTCGACGAGCTGGTGCTGGGCTACGCCGACCGCAGCTGCACGGTGCCCGCCGAGCACGCCCAGCGCATCGTGCCGGGCGGGAACGGCGTCTTCCGGCCCACCGTCGTCTCCGCCGGCCGGGCGGTGGCCACCTGGCGCACCGGGCGCGGGAGGACACGGCCGGTCGAGGTCGAGCCGTTCGGCGAGCTCGCACCCGGGCTCACCGCCGTGGTCGAGGAGCGGTACGCCGCCCTGCCGTGAGGTTGCAGCGCACAACTCGGGGCAAGGACCTGCACATGGAGTACACCCGTCTCGGCACGACCGGCCTGCAGGTCTCCCGGATCTGTCTCGGCATGATGAGCTTCGGCGACGCGTCCCGCGGCGGTCACCCGTGGGCCCTGCCCGAGGACGAGAGCCGCGTCCTCATCGAGAAGGCCCTCGCCGCCGGCATCACCTTCTTCGACACCGCCAACGTCTACTCGGCCGGCTCCAGCGAGGAGATCACCGGCCGTGCGCTGGGGGACTTCGCCCAGCGCGAGGACGTCGTCCTGGCCACCAAGGTGTTCAACCGCATGCGCCCGGGCCCCAACGGCGCCGGGCTGTCCCGCAAGGCCATCATCGCCGAGCTCGAGGCCAGCCTCACCCGGCTGGGCACCGACTACGTCGACCTCTACCAGGTCCACCGCTGGGACCCGGCCACCCCGATCGAGGAGACCCTCGAGGCGCTGGACTCCGCCGTCCGTTCGGGCAAGGTGCGCTACCTGGGCGCCTCGAGCATGTGGGCCTGGCAGTTCAGCAAGGCGCTGCACCTGGCCGGCGAGCACGGGTGGCACCGCTTCGTCTCCATGCAGGACCACTACAACCTGCTCAACCGCGAGGAGGAGCGGGAGATGCTGCCGCTCTGCGTCGACGAGGGCATCGGCGTCATCCCGTGGAGCCCGCTGGCCCGCGGCCGGCTGACCCGCGACTGGGACTCCAGCACCAACCGCTCGGAGACCGACGAGTTCGGCAGCAAGCTGTACAACGACGGTGACCAGGTGATCGTCGAGCGGGTGGCCCAGGTCGCCGAGGCGCGCGGCGTGTCCCGGGCCCAGGTCGCGCTGGCCTGGGTGCTGAGCAAGCCGGTGGTGTCGGCCCCCATCGTCGGTGTCACCAAGGACCACCACCTCGACGACGCCGTCGCCGCCGTCGACCTGGTGCTGACCGCGGAGGAGATCGCCACCCTCGAGGAGCCCTACACCCCGCACGCGGTCGTCGGCTTCCAGTGAGCGGGCTCGCGCGCCGGACGTGACCTGCGTCCACGACGGCAGGCAGGGGTGTCGGCGACGATGGACGTCGTGGCCGGCACCCCCTCCCCGCTCCGCCGGATCGCCCCGCACCTGCTCGGCCCGCCGGTCCCCCCGCTCGCCTTGCTGTGGGCGGCCAACGGACGGCGGGCGCTGTCGGCCGGCTGCTGCGTGGCCGGCCCGCTGGCCCTCGGGCTGGCGCTCGGCCACCCCGGCCCGGGGTCGGCCGCAGCCCTCGGCGGCTTCACCGCCGTCTACGGCCACGCCCTCCCCTACCGCCGCCGGGCCGGGGTCTCCGCGGGCGCCGGGCTCGCCGTCGTCGCCTCGATCGCGCTCGGCGGGCTCAGCGGTGGGCACCCGGTGGTCCTGGCCCTGACGCTGGGGCTGATCGCCGCCGCGGCCACCGCCGGGGCCGCCGTCTGGCGGGTGGGACCGCCCGGGGCGCTGCCCCCGGTCCTGGTCGCCGGCAGCGCCAGCGCGCTGGGCTCGGGCGCCGAGGCGGTCGCCCAGCACGTCGCGGCCGCGGCCGCCGCCGCAGTGCTCAGCTGGCTGGTGGTCATGCTGCCGTGGCTGTGGGACCCGGCCGGCCCCGAGCGCCGCGCCCTGCAGGCTGCTGACGCCGCGGTCGGCCGGGCGGAGTCCGGGGCACCCGGCTCCCCCGGTGCCCTCGCCCGGGCGGTGCGGGTCGCGGTCACGGCGGCGGCCGGTGGCAGCCGCCGGCGGTCCTCGCTGCTCCCCGCCGCCGACGCCGTCGAGACCCGGTTCTTCCGCGCCCTCCCCCCGGTCGACCCGGCGGCCGCCGCGGCCGGGACGCTGCCGGCGGGGCCGCCGCCCCGGGTCCCGCTGTGGGCCGAGACCGCCGCCCGCATCGGCCTCGGCGTCGCCCTGGCCGGGCTGGTCGCCGCGGCGGTCGGCCTGCCCAGCCCCTACTGGGCGGCGACGTCGGCGGTCGCGGTGCTGCTGGGCACTGACGCCCGGCACACCCGGGCCCGCGCCTTCCACCGGGTGACCGGCACGCTGGCCGGGACGGGCATCGCCGCCCTCGTCCTCGCCCTCCGGCCGCCGACCGCGGTCACCGTCGCACTGGTCGCCGTCCTGCTGGTCTGCGTCGAGCTGCTCATCGCCTCGCAGTACGTCCTCGCCGTCACCTGCCTGACCCCGGTGGCGCTGCTGCTGGTGCACCTGGGTGCCCCCGCTGCCCCGGAGGCGACGCTCATCGTGGCGCGGATCGAGGAGACGGTGCTGGGCATGGCCGTCGCGCTGGCGGTCGGGCTGCTGCTCCTCCCCCGGGCCGGCAGCCGCCGGCTGCCCCGGGCCGTCACGGCCACCGCCGACCGTGCGGTCGCCGCCGTCCGGGCGGACCCGGGGTCGGCAGCCGACCGCGCGCTGCACGACGAGCTGGTCGCCCTGGCCGACGTGGCCGGGGCCGCGCGCGCCGAGCTGTTCCCCGCCCGGGACGCCGACGCCTGGCTGCACCGGTCCCGCCAGGTGGCCGACCTGGGCTGGGCCCTGCTCGGTGCCCGCGCGCGGGAGGACGGCGTCCTCGCCGAGGCGGTCGCCGCACGGATCCGCCGCGACCTGCTCAGTCCTCGATGACGTCCAGGCCCTGCTCGCGCAGCGCCGCCAGCCGGTCGAGCATGTGCTGGACCACCTCAGGCGGGTGCCCGTGCCAGTCCGCGACCTCACCGACGACGCGCAGCGGCGACCGGGTGCGGTAGGACTCCGTCGGGTTGCCCGGGAAGCGCTTGTCGGTCACGTTCGGGTCGTCCTCGAAGGGGCCGAGCGGTTCCACGACGTACACGCGCCCGCGCTCGGCGCTGCCGGCCAGCGCGGTCGCGAGCTCCGCGCCCCAGGCGGCGGTCTCCTCCAGCTCGGTGAAGTAGACGTGGTGCATCACCCGGCCGGGCTGGAAGTTCGACTCCCGGCCCGGCACCAGCTCGTCGCCGACCTGCAGCACCGCCTTCGTCCCGTGCAGGAACGGCCCCGCCACGTGGTCGCAGTGCTCGTAGGTGACCGGCACCCGGGTGCTGCCCTCGTCCATACACGGCTCCCCTCGCCGCTGGACACCGTAGGGGTCAGGCGGGCAGGCCGACCAGGTCCGCCGACAGCTCCCACAGCTCGGCGGCCCGGACGTCGTCGCGGGCGGAGGGGGCCGTGAGCGTGCGGCTGCGGTGCGCGTGGTGGGCGCCGTTGCGCCACCCCTCGTCGGCGGTCGCCAGCCAGACGAGGGTGTCCGCGCCCTGGGCCGGGGTGCGCAGGAAGGCCACCAGCGGGCTGCGGAACAGCAGTCCGGTCACCCCGCCGGCCGACCGGCCGAAGGACGTCGCCACGCCGCCGGGGTCGAAGCAGGTGGCGGTGACCTCCGGTGCCCACCGCCGGGCCAGCTCGCGGGTGAACAGGACGTTGCACCACTTCGCGCGGGCGTAGGCGCGGTTGGCCACGTACGGCGGCGGTGACTGCACCGCCTCGGCGAGGTGCCCGCGCCGGGTGACCCCGCCCCAGTGCGCGAACGACGAGGTGGTCACCACCCGGCCGCGACTCGCGCGCAGCTGCGGCTCGAGCAGCCGGGTGAGCAGGTAGGGAGCCAGGTGGTCGACCTGGAAGGTGCGCTCGTGGCCGTCGACGGTCAGCTCACGCCGGGCGAACGAGGCGCCGGCGTTGTTGACCAGCACGTCGACCCGGGGCAGCTCGGCCAGCTGCGCGGCGAGCCGGCGGACGTCGTCGAGCCGGGCGAGGTCGGCGGTCAGCGCGCGGGCGCCGTCCAGCTCGGCGGCCACGGCAGCGGTCCGCTCGGGCGACCGGCCGACGACGACCACCTCCGCGCCGGACCGGTGCAGCCGGCGGGCGGCCGCCGCCCCGATGCCGTCGCTGGCACCGGTGACGACGACGACCGGCCCGCCATCGCTGCTCAGTGCGCGCGCTCGACGAGGAAGACGGGGATCTCCCGCGTCGTCTTCTGCTGGTAGTCGGCGTAGTCGGGGTAGGCCGCCACGGCCCGCTCCCACCAGACCGCCCTCTCCTCGCCGGTCAGCTCACGGGCCACGCCGTCGATCACCGTGTCGCCGTCCTGCACGGTCACCTGGTCGGGGTGCGCCTTGAGGTTGAAGTACCAGGTGGGGTGGGTCGGGGCGCCGCCCTGCGAGGCGACCATCGCGTAGGCGCCGTCGTGCTCGACCCGCATGAGCGGGTTCTTCCGGAGCTTCCCGCTCTTGGCGCCGCGGGTCGTGTAGACCACGACCGGCTCGGTGCGGCCCGGCAGGGTGTTGCCCTCGCGCCCGCCGGTGCGCTCGTAGAGCTCCACCTGGTCGCGGACCCACTGCTCCGGGCTGGGGACGTACTCACCGTCGAGAGGCATGCCCCGACCCTAGGACGCCGCCCGCCGGCCGGCACACCGCCGGGGTGCGGCCGGGCCGGGACGACGGCAGAGTGTCCGGGACCCCGCCGGACGACGCACCACGAGGAGCACGCGTGCAGCCCACACCGCCCGCACCCCGGGTCGTCGTGCGCGGCCAGGCCGTCACCGAGGTGCCCCCCGACGCCGCGGACCTGACCGTCACCCTGGAGGTCCGCGACCGCCGCCGCGACACCGCGCTGACCCGGCTGACCGAGCGGCAGCAGGCGCTGACCGACCTGCTCGAGGCAGCCCGCGGCGACCTGGCCGGGGTGACCACCGACGCGGTCGCCGTCTACCCGGAGGCCGGTGACGGCAGCCGGGTCAGCGGGCACGTCGCGGTGACCACGACGCGCGTGCGGATGGCCGACGTGGCGGCGGCCGGCGAGCTCGCGGTGGCCGTCGCGACGCTGCCCGACACCTCGCTGCACGGTCCGCACTGGCGGGTCAGCCGGGGCCACCCGGTGCACCAGCAGGTGCGCAGCGACGCGGTCGCCGACGCGGTGGCCCGGGCCCGGGCCTACGCTGCTGCGCTGGGCTGCCGGCTGACCGGGCTGGTCGAGGTGCGCGACGTGGACACCCACGGCGGCGGCTCGGGCCAGGCATTCGCGCTGGCGCCCGGCAGGGCCCGGCTGGACCTGCAGCCGGCACCGCAGGAGGTGCACGGGCAGGTCGAGGCCACGTTCACGATGTCCGTCCCCGACCAGGAGGTCTTCACCCGATGAGGTTCCGCGAGAGCGGTGGTCTGGACACCTCCAACGTCCAGGACCGGCGCGGCAGTGGTGGCGGCGGGGTCGGCGGCCGCGGGCTGGCCGTCGGCGGCGGTGGGCTGGGCCTGGTGGGCGTCATCGTCGTCGTCCTGATCCAGGTGCTCGGCGGTGGCGGCACCGACACCTCCTCGCTCGGCGGCCTGAGCGGGCTGGGCGCCCAGCAGGGCGGCCAGGCCTACGACAACAGCCGGCTGCAGTCCGCCTGCGACGAGGCGGCCGACGCGAACACCTCGGTCGAGTGCGCCGTCGTCGCCGACATCGACTCGATCCAGGACTACTGGGGAGGGGTCCTGGGCGCGCGCTACCAGCCCGTGGACACGATCTTCTTCTCCGACCAGGTGCAGACCGCCTGCGGTGCAGCCAGCAGCGGCACCGGCCCCTTCTACTGCCCCGGGGACCAGCAGGTCTACATCGACCTGACCTTCTTCGACGACCTGACGACCCGGTTCGGGGCCGAGGGCGGCGCGTTCGTCAACGCCTATGTGCTCGCCCACGAGTACGGGCACCACGTGCAGAACCTGCTCGGCATCAACGACCAGGTGCAGCCCGGCGACGCCGGCCCGACCAGCGGCAGCGTCCGGCTCGAGCTGCAGGCCGACTGCTTCGCCGGCACCTGGGCCGACCACGCCGAGACGGTCCCGGACGAGACCGGCCAGCCGCTGGTCGTCGACATCACCGACGACGACATCTCCCGCGCCCTGGACACCGCCGGGCGGATCGGCGACGACTTCATCCAGGAGAACCTGGGCGGCGGCAGGGTCGACGAGAGCTCGTTCACGCACGGCTCCTCCGAGCAGCGGCAGAAGTGGTTCACCGCCGGCTACACCACCGGCGACCCGAGCCGGTGCGACACCTTCGCCACCGACGACCTGGGCTGAGGGAAGTCAGCGGACGCCGGCCGGGTTGCCGCAGGACATGACGACTCTCGGCATCATCGGCGCCGGCCACATCGGCACCGCGCTCGCCCAGGCAGCCCTCGACGCCGGTCACGACGTCGTGATCAGCAACTCCCGCGGCCCGGAGACGCTCACCGACCTGGTGTCCGCCCTGCAGGCGCGTCCCGGCCGGCAGGGTGAGGTGCGGGCCGACACCTCGGCCGGCGCGGCCTCCGCGGCCGACCTCGCGGTGGTCACCATCCCGCTCACCGCCGTGCCCGACGTCCCGGTCGAGCCGCTGGCGGGCAAGGTCGTGATCGACACGAACAACTACTACCCGCAGCGCGACGGCCAGATCGCCGAGCTCGACGACGAGTCGACGACGACCGCCGAGCTGCTGCAGGCCCACCTGCCCACCTCGCGGGTGGTCAAGGCCTTCAACCACATCGGCTCCGCCGACATCACCGCCGACGCCACCCCGACCGGCACCCCGCACCGCCGCGCACTCGTGGTGGCCGGGGACGACGAGGCGGCGAAGGCACAGGTGAGCGCGTTCATCGACGCCATCGGCTTCGACGTCGTCGACCTGGGCCCGCTCGCCGAGGGCTGGCGGATCCAGCGGGACACCCCCGGTTACGGCGGCAAGCTGGACGCCGAGGGCCTGCGCGCGGCCACCGCGGCCGCGAAGCGCTACCGCAACATGTGAGCCACCGGCGCTCGCGGTGGGCTCAGCCGGCCGCGAGCGCCTGTTCGGCCGCCTCGACCTCGGCGTTCCACCCCGGCTTCTCGGCCTGCCACCGGTCCTCGGTGCGGCCCTGCCGCCAGTAGCCGGAGATCGAGGTGAAGGCGGGGTCCAGCCCGCGCTCGGCGCGCAGGTGCAGCCGCAGCTCGCGGACCAGCCCGGCCTCGCCGTGCACGAACACGTGCCCGGTGCCCGACGGCAGGGCCGCCGCCCGCACCGCGGCGACCAGCGACTCCCCCACCGGTGCCGGACCGCGGTGCACCCACACGACGTCGACGCCGGCGGGCACATCGAGGTCGGGCTGCTCCTCCGCGCGGTCGGCCACCTCGACGACCACCAGCGCCGGGGCCCCCGCGGGCAGTCGGGTCAGCGCCGCGCCGATGGCCGGCAGCGCGCTCTCGTCGCCGGCGAGCAGGTGCCAGTCGGCGTCCGGGCTGGGCGCGTAGGCACCGCCGGGGCCGAAGAACTGGACCAGGTCGCCCGGCTGCGCTGCCGCCGCCCACGGGCCGGCCAGCCCGGTGTCCCCGTGGTGCACGAAGTCGATGGTCAGCTCCCCGGCGACGGCGTCCCAGGCGCGCACGGTGTAGGTGCGGGTGACCGGCCACTGGTCGGCCGGCAGCTCGGCGCGCAGCTGCTCGACGTCGAACGGGACGCCGTAGGTCGCACCCGGCGGCGGGAACAGCAGCTTGACGTAGTGGTCGGTGAACTCCCCCGCCGGGAAACCGGCCAGCCCCGGCCCGCCCAGGACGACGCGGACCATGTGCGGGGTCACGCGGGAGGTGCGGAGCACCTCGCCCACCCGGGCCACCCGGGGACGACGCGCGCTCCTGGCGGGACTGCTCACTGCGACCTCCTGGTCCGAGGAAGGCCAGCCTTGCCTTCCTCCCAGCAGGCTACCCGCGCGGACGTGCGGTCCCGGGAACACGATCGTCACGGGGAAAGATCGAATCGGCGGTTTACACCGTAGCGACGGGCGGGTACCACAACTCCAACGGAACGGCGTCCCACCGAGGCCACGGTGGAACCCCCCGAGTGTCGGTGTCGCGGAACCTCACGACGCCTGCGCCGTCCCGCTCCAGCAGCTGCACCCGGTCCCTGAGGACCGGTCATGGGGCATGCCCACGGAGCGGCCGGTGGACCACCGGGCACGGATGCCCAGTTCTGCACAGTCCACGTACCGCCCATGCACGACGAGGAGGAACGATGACGCACTCCATCGACACCCCGACGCCCTCAGCCCAGAGCGGCGCGACGAACGTGACCGGCACCCCGTCCACCGGCAGCCCGTCCACCAAGGACGTCGCCAAGGACCAGGCCGGCAACGTCGCCTCGACCGCCGCCTCCGCCGGCAGCCAGGTCGCCTCGACCGCCGCCGACCAGGCCAAGCAGGTCACGCAGGAGACCAAGCGCCAGGCGCAGGACCTGTTCAACCAGGGCCGCACCCAGGTCACCGGCCAGCTCCAGGAGCAGGCCCGCAACGGTCAGCTCAAGGCCAGCGAGGGCCTGGAGCAGATCGCCCAGCAGCTGCGCACCATGGTGTCCGGCAGTGGCGAGACCCCGACCGGCCCCGCCGCCGACCTGGTCACCCAGGCCGGCGACAAGGCCCAGGAGCTCGCCACCTGGCTGCAGTCCCGCGAGCCCGGCGACCTGCTCGTCGAGGCGCGCAACTTCGCCCGTCGTCGGCCCGGTGCCTTCATCTTCGGTGCCGCCGTCGCCGGCATCCTCGCCGGTCGCCTGACCACCGGCGTCGTCGCCGCGCACAAGGACGCGAGTTCCGGCAACGCGGGCACCACGCCGCTGCCGGCCACGCCGTCCTACGGCACCACGAACTACGCGACGAACACCTACGCCGCCGAGACCACGGCCACCGGCTACGCCGACGCCGGCTACACCGAGACCGGCTACGCGGGCACCACCCCCGGCTACACCACGACCGGCACCGCGGGCAGCGTCCCGCCGCCGCCGTACGGCACCGCGGGCACCACCGGTGGCTTCGACGACCCGGCCCGGACCTCGGGCGAGGGCCGGCTGTGAGCCACCCGGCCGGGAGCCCGGTCGGCGGGGGCGCACAGCCCTACGGCCAGCCGGGCACCGGGTACACCCAGTCCGGGGCGACGGGCTACGCGCCCCCGCCCAGCACCACGGAGTACGACGCCCAGCACAACCAGGCGCAGTACCTCGAGGAGCAGCCGATGACCGCCGACGGGCACCCTGACGTCGAGGGCACCTCGGTCGGCACGCTCATCAGCGAGGTGACCCGCGACCTGTCGACGCTGATGCGCCAGGAGGTCGAGCTCGCCAAGGCCGAGATCCGCGCCGATGCCAACAAGGCGACCGCCGAGGTCAAGGCGCAGGGCGGCAAGGCAGGCAAGGGCGCCGGGATGCTCGTCGGCGCCGGTTACGGCGGCCACATGGTGGCGCTGTTCCTCAGCCTGGCGCTCATGTGGGCCCTCGGCAGCGCGATGCCGCTCGGCTGGGCGGCGCTCATCGTCGCCGTCGTCTGGGGCATCGTCGCGGCCGTCCTGGCCTCGATGGGGCGCAAGCAGCTGAAGACGATCAGCTTCGCCGGACTGAAGAACATCAACCCCAAGCCGGAGCAGACCGTGGAGACCCTCCAGCAGGTCCCCGGCGCTCTCAAGCCCCACTGACCGGACAGGAGACCGACATGACCAGCAGTGACCCGGACGTCATCCGTCGCCAGATCGAGGAGACCCGCGCCAACCTCAGCTACGAGGTCGACGCCCTCAACGAGAAGGTCAACCCCTCCCGCGTGGTCGACCGTCGCGTGGGCAAGGCCAAGACCAGCGTCACCGGCTTGAAGGACCGCGTCTTCGGCGCGGCCCACGACACCGGCAACCAGGCCGGTGGGGCGGTCCACAACGCCGCCGACAGCGTGCACGGCGCCGCCTCCGACGCCATGGGCGCCGTCCAGCAGGCCCCCGGCCAGCTGAAGAACCAGGCGCAGGGCAACCCCCTGGCCGCCGGCCTCATCGCCTTCGGCGTCGGCTGGCTCGTCTCCTCCCTCCTGCCGACCAGCGAGAAGGAGAAGCAGCTCGCCTCGCAGGCCGAGACGGCTGTCAAGGACCACTCGCAGCCGCTGGTCGACCAGGCCAAGAACGTGGCCCAGGAGATCGGCGACAACCTGAAGCCGGCCGCCCAGGAGGCCGTGCAGTCGGTCAAGGAGACCGCGCAGGACGGTGTCCAGACGGTGAAGTCCGAGGGCCAGTCCGCCGCGCAGGACGTCCAGGGCACCGCCCAGGACGCCAAGCAGACCGTGCAGGGTCACGCGTCCGCCTGATCCACCCGCAGTTCCCGTCGGGCCCCGGTGCACTCGCACCGGGGCCCGACGTGTGTCCGGGGACGGCCGGGACGACGAGCCGGCCGCGCGTCGTCAAGCCGGCGACCCCGCGGTGCGGCCCTCGGCGTCGACGACCACGACCTCCACGCCGGCGGCGTGGAAGGGCGCGACCGCCCCGGGCTCTGCGCCGTCGTCGGTGACCAGCGTCCACCCGTCGGGCAGCTGGGCCCAGGCGTGGAACGGCCGGCGGCCGAGCTTGGCGGCGTGGGCGAGCACGTAGACCTGCTGCGCCTGGCGGGCCATGAGCTCCTTGAGCCGGGTCTGCTCCAGCGCGGCCTCGCAGATGCCCCGGTCGGCGGTGACGCTGTCGGCGCCGAGGAAGACCCGGTCGAACGTCATCCGCTCCAGAGCCGCCTCGGTCAGCGGGCCGACGAAGCCCTGCGAGAGGTGCCGGAGGGTGCCGCCGAGGCACTCGACGTGCACGTCCTCGGCGTCGGCCAGCGCCTGGAGGCTGGTCAGCCCGGTCGTGGCGACGGTCAGCGGCGAGGTCCAGCGGAGCTCGTGGGCGAGCGCGCCCACCGTGGAGCCGGCGTCCAGCAGCACCGTCTCCCCCGCGACGACCTGGCGGGCCGCCCAGCGGGCGATCCCCCGCTTGGCCTCGAACGCCTCGCCGATCCGCTGGCGCAGCGAGGGCTCGGCGTGGGTCAGCAGCGCCATCGCCCCGCCGTAGGTGCGCGCGAGCCGCCCCTCGGCGGTCAGCTGGGCGAGGTCGCGCCGGATGGTGGAGGCGGTCACCTCGAACACCGCCGCCAGCTCCTCCACCGAGGCCAGCCCCGTGGAGGTCGCCAGCCGGACGATCTCCTCCCGGCGGTACCGGGAGCCCGACTGCCGGCTGGACTCGGCACCGGTCTCCGGCGGCGGGCGGTGCTCGGGCTCCACGGCGTCTCCTCTGCTGCGGGTGCGGTCGCGACCGGCGGTCAGGCCGCCGGTCGCGGGGACATCTGCGCAGCCTGCCGCAGCGCCTCGATCATGCTGCCGATCTCGACCTTGCCGGTGCCGGCGATGTCGAAGGCGGTGCCGTGGTCGACCGACGTCCGGATGACCGGCAGCCCGACGGTGATGTTCACCCCGGCCTCGATGCCGAGCACCTTGACCGGGCCGTGGCCCTGGTCGTGGTACATCGCCACGACCAGGTCGTAGTCGCCCCGGCCGGCGACGAAGAAGGCGGTGTCGGCCGGCAGCGGACCGCGCACGTCGATGCCGTCGGCCTGCAGCCGCTCGATCGCCGGCACGATCTTCTCCTCCTCCTCGCCGTACCCGAACAGCCCGTTCTCCCCGGCGTGCGGGTTGATGCCGCAGACGCTGATCCGCGGGTTCGGGATGCCGGCCCGGACGAGGGCGTCGTGCCCGCGGCGGACGGTGCGCTCGACCAGGCCGGGCTCGATCCGGTTGATCGCGTCGATCAGGCCCAGGTGGGTGGTCACGTGGATGACCCGGATGCGCGGCGAGCTCAGCATCATCGACACCTCCTCGATGCCGCAGAAGTGCGCCAGCAGCTCGGTGTGCCCGGGGTAGACGTGCCCGGCGGCGTGCAGCGCCTCCTTGTTCAGCGGCGCGGTGCAGATGCCCTGCACCTCCCCGGCCATGGCCAGCTCCGCGGCGACCCGGATGTACTCGTAGGCGGCGTGCCCGGCGACCGGCGACAGCTGCCCCCAGGGCAGGTCGGCCGGCAGCAGGCCCAGGTCGATCACGTTGATCCGGCCGGGGGTGAACACGGCGTCGGCGACGTGCTCGACGACGGCGATGTCGACGTCGATGCCCAGGATCTCCGCGGCCGCGCGCAGGCGGCCGGCGTCACCGATCACCACGGGACGGCAGCGGGCGGTCGACGCCGGGTCGACCAGCGCACCGACGACCACCTCCGGGCCGACGCCGGCGCCGTCGCCCATCGTGACGGCGATGAACGGCGTGGGACCGCTGTCGGCCACGGGCTCGATCGGGGAGGTGAGGGTGCTCATGGAGGGGCCTTCCGTCGTGCCGCCGGAGGCGACGGGGTGCTGATCGGTGGAGGGGAGGGCGGTCCCGCCGGTGAGGGCGGCGAGGATCGCGAGCAGGGAGCCGGGGCCGCCGAAGCTGCCGGGGCGGGTGACGACGGAGCGTCCGTCCGGGGCGGTGGAGACCACCGCGCCGTGGTGCACCGTCGCCCGGGGGGCCAGCGAGCGCACGCCGAGCGCGTCCAGCACACGACGGGCCGTCTCGCCCCCGGTGAGCGCGAGGTCGACCGGCCCCCCGGGCACGGTGGCGAGCGCGGCGGTGACCAGCCGGGCCAGGCCGGCGGACAGGTGGCGGGCCGCGCCGGGCACGACCCCGCCGGCCGGGTCGGCACGCAGCACGACCGGGCCCCGGGTGACGGCGTCGGCGACGAGGCGGACCACCGCCGGGTCCGGGACGGCGGCGAGGAGGTCCGCCACGGGGACCGGCAGGTCGGGCACCCCGGCGGCGCGCAGCGCGGCGACCTGCGCGAGCGCCCCGGTCTCGGCGGTGCCGACGACGAAGAGCGGCCCCGGACCCCCCGGGCGCGCGGCGGTGGTCGTACCGCCCAGCGGGGCATGGCCGAGCCGGCGGCCGACCGCGGCGGCCAGCCCGGAGGAACCGGCCAGCGCGACCCCGGGGAGTGCGGCGACGGCCGCGGCCACCGCGTCGAGGTCGGCGTCGGACTCCCCGTCGCAGACCGGCACCCGGCCCGCGGCCAACGCGGCCCGGAGCAGTCCCGGCAGCCCGGGTGAGCGCACGTGCCGGAGCGGGACGACCTCGACCGGCACGGGCGCCAGCGCCTCGGCCAGCGACGACGGGGCGCTGCGGCCCTCGGTCGCCCAGGCCGCGGTGCCGGCGAGCGGACCCCCGGCCACGACCGGGACACCGTCGCGGACGACCCGGTCCAGGGCGGGCAGCGCGGTCGCGACGACCACCGGGCCGACGGCACCGACGGAGGCGGCCACCGGCCCGCGCAGCAGCGAGTCCAGCTTCAGCAGCACCGCGGCACCGGGCGCGCCGGCCAGGGCCCCGGCGACGGCGGCGGTGGCAGTCGCTGCGTCGGCGTGCCGGGTGTCCAGGTCGACGACGACCACCTCGGCGGGTGCACCGGCGGCGGGCACGGCACCGGCCAGCTCCAGCCGGGCGGAGCCGGTGCGCGGACCGAGCAGCGCAGCGGTCTCGGCGGCCCCGGAGAGGTCGTCGGCCAGCACGAGCAGGGCGGCCGTCGGTGCGGTCACGTCGGCCCCTCTCCCCGTCGGACGGCCGCCCGCGCGGGTCGTGGGGACCCGGCACCGGACGTCGATCGGTGTGCAGCCTGACACATCGTGCGCGGAACGCGCCAGCCCCTTGCGCAGAACGCGCACGGCGGTACGGTGACCCACGCAACACGCCGGCAGCCCGCCGGCCGACGAGGCGAGAGGTCGACGATGACCGCAGTGGGACCCGGCCGCGAGCTGTCGCGCCGCTCCTTCTTCCGGCTGGGCGGTGCCGTGGGCGCCGCACTGGCGCTCGGCCCGGCGCTCTCCGCGTGCGCCGGCCCGACCGGCGCCGCCGGCCCGGGGACGATGACCCTGGCGCTCAACCGCTCCCTGGTCAGCCTGGACAACAAGCTCAACCAGTTCGACGCCGCTGTCACCGTGCAGCGGGCGGTCCGGCAGGGGCTGACCCGGATCGGACCGGACCTGACCCCGGAGCTGGTGCTGGCCGAGAGC
Source organism: Modestobacter sp. L9-4 (assembly GCF_019112525.1). NCBI lineage: Bacteria > Bacillati > Actinomycetota > Actinomycetes > Geodermatophilales > Geodermatophilaceae > Modestobacter > Modestobacter sp. L9-4. Next base: position 3,428,247 of record NZ_CP077800.1, on the reverse strand, counting down.
TTCGAGCTCACCGACGACACCCAGTGGACCGTCAAGCTCCGCGAGGGCGTCCGCTACTCCGACGGCACCCCGGTCACCCCGGACGACGTCGCGACGGCGCTGCAGATGTACCGCGACGTCAGCGGCTCCTTCCTGGCGGCGTTCTTCCGCGAGTGGCCCACGGTCGAGGTGCTCGACGACCGGACCTTCACGATGAACACCGAGAAGCCCGAGCCGGTGCTCGACTACCTGATGGCCAACATCCTGGTCACCCCGGCGGCGGCCAACGCCCCCGAGGAGCTGCAGAGCGGCGTGGGCTCAGGCCCCTACGTCGTCGCCAGCTCCAACCGCGGCACCGGCGAGTACACGCTGACCCGCAACGCGGCCTACTGGGGGCCCGCGGCCAACGTCGAGACCGTCCGGGTGCGCTTCCTGCCCGAGGAGTCCAGCCGGGTGGTGGCGCTGCGCTCGGGCGAGGTCGACGTCATCGACACGATCTCCCCCGACTCCGCCGACCAGCTCGCCGGGTTGCCGCAGGTCGTGGTCGAGCGCGCGGACAGCACCCGGATCAGCCAGCTGTTCTACAACTTCCGCAAGCCCGCCGACCACCCGCTGTCCGACGTCCGGGTGCGCGAGGCCCTGTCCTACGCGATCAACGGGCCCTCCCTCGTGGACGACGTGCTGGTCGGCTCGGTGAAGGAGGCGACCGGTGTCGTCCCGTCCGCCCTCGCCGGCGCGACCGCCACGCACTCCTACTCCTACGACCCGCGCAAGGCGCGCCAGCTGCTGGAGGCCGCCGGGGTCCGCAGCGGCGACCTGGAGCTCACCCTGATCTGGGAGACCGGGGAGTTCGCCAACGACGTCTCGGTCATGGAGTCGACCGTGCAGATGCTCGGCGACGCCGGGGTGCGCAGCCGGCTCATCCAGTTCCAGCCGGGCGGTGACATCTCGCTGTGGCGGCAGGGCAAGGCCGGCGACTGGGACGTGCTCGGCAACGGCTACGCCTCCCCCACCGGCCTGGCGCTGACCATGCTCAAGGGCATGTACGGCGGGACGGCGGAGAAGGAGGAGACCCGCGACACCTACCACGGCTACGTCTTCCCCGACGTCCAGGAGCTGATCGACGCCGCCGGCACCGAGGTCGACCCGGGCCGCCGCCAGGAGCTGCTGGACCAGGCGCAGGACGCGGTCTGGGACACCTGGCCGTGCATGTGGTCCTTCGTGCCGAACGCGGTGCTCGCCCGCCGCCAGCGGGTCGCCGACCTGGCGCTGCAGTCGACCAACTCCTACCCCCTCGCCTCCACGAAGCTGGCGGTCTGACATGGCGACCTACGTCCTGAAGCGGCTGGGGCAGAGCGTGCTGACGCTCTTCATGACCCTGACCACCGTCTTCGTGCTGCTGCGGCTGGCCCCCGGCGACCCGGCCGCCGCCTACGCCGGGCCCAACCCCACCACCGAGGACCTCGACCGGATCCGCGCCCAGTTCGGCCTCGACGACTCGCTGCTGGGCCAGTACTGGACCTTCCTGACACGCCTCGTCCACGGCGACCTGGGGACGTCGTTCTCCTTCCAGGCGCCTGCGCTGGACGTCGTGCTGGAACGGCTCCCCTACACCCTCACGCTCGCCATCGCCGCCATCCTGGTGACCGTCGTCGTCGCGGTGCCGCTCGGCGTGTGGATGGCCCGGCACGCCCACACCGGCCGCGAGTTCGGCGCCAACCTGTTCACCATCGCCGGGCAGTCGATGCCCGACTTCTGGTCCGGCATCATGCTGCTGACCCTCTTCGCCGTCGTCCTGCCGGTGTTCCCGGCCTCGGGCTTCGCCACCTGGGGCGGGCTGGTGCTGCCCACGCTGACCATCGCGATCCTGCAGATCGCGCTGATCAGCCGGATGGTCGCCCGCGAGATGAGCACGAACATGGCGGCGCCGTTCCTGACCGTCGCCCGGTCTCGCGGGGTCTCCGAGCGCGGCCTGACCTGGCGCTACGGGATGACCAACTCCGCCATCCCGGTGCTCACCGCCCTGGGCACCCGGTTCGCCGCGATGCTCAACGGCGTCGTCGTGGTCGAGGTCGTCTTCGCCTGGCCCGGCGTCGGCTCGCTGGTGGTGCGGGCCCTGGAGACCCGCGACTACCCGCTGATCCAGGCGACCGTGCTGGTCACCGCGGCGCTCACCGTGGTCGTCCAGCTGCTCATCGACCTCGCCTACCCGCTGCTGGACCCGCGGGTGCGGCTGGCCAAGACCTCGGGCAGGTCGGCGTCGCCGGCCACGGCCCCCAGCGCCCAGACAGCCCAGGAAGCGGTGCCGGCATGACGACCACCCTCACCCCGGGACCGGCGGCCGCGCCGGCCCCGGCCACCCCGGACCGGCCCAGCGCCGTCACCCCGGCCGACCTGCGGCGGGCCGGTGCCCGCAGGCAGGCCCGCTGGGCGCGGGCGAAGACGTGGATTGGCGCGATCTGCACGCTGGTCGTGGTCGTGCCCGTCGTCCTCGCCGGCCTGCTGCCGCTGCCCGACCCGGACGCGCAGGACCTCGGCGCGCGCCGGCTGGCGCCGCTGTCCGACGGCCACCTCTTCGGCACCGACCAGCTGGGCCGCGACCTGCTGTCCCGGGTGCTGCACGGCGGGCAGACGTCGCTGATGATCGGCGTGCTGGCGATCATCGTGTCCGGCCTCATCGGCATCGTGCTCGGCTCGCTGGCCGGCTTCTTCGGCGGCTGGGTGGACGCGGTGATCAGCCGGCTGCTCGAGGCGCAGATGTCGCTGCCGCTGCTGCTCATGCTGCTGCTCGTCGTCGCCCTCTTCGGGCCGTCCATCCCGGTCATCACGCTGGTGATCGCCATCGCGCAGTGGCCCGAGGTGGGCCGGCTGACCCGCTCGCTGGTGCTGCGGGAGCGGGAGAAGCCCTACGTGGCGGCGGCGACCGTGCTCGGGCTCAGCCGGGTCGCGGTGCTGGCCCGGCACGTGGTCCCGAACGTGCTGCGCCAGGCGACGCTGGTCGTCCTGCTGCTGCTGGCCCAGGCCGTGCTGCTGGAGAGCGCGCTGTCCTACCTGGGCGCCGGTCCCGAGCGGCCGTTCGCGACCTGGGGCCGGATCATCTCCGACGGCCAGGACTACATCACGACGTCCTGGTGGCTGGTCACCCTGCCCGGCCTGTTCATCGTGCTGCTCGTCGTCGGTGTCAACCTCCTCGGCGACGGTCTGCGCGACCGCACCCGCCGGGCCGACAAGGAGGCCTGAGACGTGGTCTTCCCCATCCCGCACGACACCGTCCCCATCCTCGAGGTGACCGACCTCCAGGTGGAGCTGATCACCGCCACCGGCGTCGTCCGGGCCGTCGACGGCGTCTCCTTCGTCATCCGGCGCGGTGAGACGGTGACCCTGATCGGCGAGTCCGGCTCGGGCAAGTCGACGACGGCCATGGGCGTGCTGCAGCTGCTCCCCGACGACCTGGCGGTGCTGTCGGGCTCGGTGAAGGTCGGCGGCGTCGACCTGCTCACCGACCGGGGCGCCGCCGGGCGCATCCGCGGCCGGATGGTCTCCCTCATCCCGCAGGACCCGATGACGTCGCTGTCGCCGGTGCACACCGTCGGCGCGCAGCTCAAGGGCGCCATCCGGCTGGCCGGGCACTCGAAGGCGGCGGCCGAGAAGAGGGCGGTCGAGCTGCTGGAGGCGGTGCGCATCCCGCGGCCGGCCGAGCAGCTGAGGAAGTACCCGCACCAGCTCTCCGGCGGCATGCTGCAGCGCGTCCTCATCGCGATCGCGCTGGCCGGCCACCCGGTGCTGCTGGTCGCCGACGAGCCCACCTCGGCCCTGGACGTCACCGTGCAGGCCGGCATCCTGGACCTGCTGCTGGAGCTGCAGGAGCGCACCGGCATCGGGATCCTGATGATCACCCACGACCTCGGCGTCGCCCGGCTGGTGTCCGACCGCATCCACGTCATGCGCAACGGGCGGTTCGTCGAGTCCGGCGAGGCCGAGCAGGTCGTCGACGCACCCCGCGAGGACTACACCCGCCGGCTGCTGGCCGCCGTCCCGCAGCTGGGCCCGATGGACGACGTCGCCTCCCCTCCCCCCGCCGGCGCGACCGCCGCCGTCCTGGAGAACGCCCCCGGAGGCACCCGATGAGCCAGCCGCTGCTGAGCGTGGAGGACCTGGTCGTCGACTACGGCTCCTTCCGGGCCGTGGACCGGGTGAGCTTCTCCGTCGAGCGCGGGACGACGCTGGCCGTCGTCGGCGAGTCCGGCTGCGGCAAGTCGACGGTGGCCCGCTCCCTGGTCCGGCTGCTGACCCCGACGTCCGGGCGGATCGTGCTCGACGGCACCGACATCGCCCAGCTGCCCGAGCGGAGGCTGCGGCCGCTGCGCCGGCGGGTGCAGATGGTCTTCCAGGACCCCTACGGCTCGCTGGACCCGCACCTGACCGCCGAGCAGATCGTGGCCGAGCCGCTGCGGGACCTCTCCCGTGCCGAGCGGGCCAAGGAGGCAGCCCGGCTGCTGGACGCCGTCGGGCTGCCCACGACCGCGCTGCGCCGGCGGCCGGCGGAGTTCTCCGGCGGCCAGCGGCAGCGCATCGGCATCGCGCGGGCGCTGGCCACCAGTCCCGAGCTGCTGGTCTGCGACGAGGCCACCAGCGCCCTGGACGTGAGCGTGCAGGCCCAGGTGCTCGACCTGCTCACCGAGCTGCAGGCCGAGCGCGGGCTGACCTACCTGTTCATCTCGCACAACCTCGGGGTGGTGCGGCAGATCAGCCAGCGGATCGTGGTGATGCGGGCGGGACGGATCGTGGAGTCCGGCGCCACCGCCGACGTGCTGCGCGCACCCACCGAGTCCTACACCCGCGCGCTGCGCCAGGCTGCGTTGGACCCGACCACCATGCGCGGCCGCAAGCCGCGCGACGTCGTCCGGCAGCTGCAGGCGGCGGGCGCGTGACCGCACCGCTGCAGCTGCCCGGTGCACCGGTGCCGCTGTCCCGGCTGGTGCTGGGCACGATGACCTTCGGCGACACGGTCGACGCAGCCGGCTCCGCGGCGATGCTGGACGCCGCGCTGGACGCCGGGATCACCGGGCTGGACACCGCCAACGCCTACGCCGGCGGGGCCACCGAGGAGATCCTCGGCCCGCTGCTGGCCACCCGCCGCGACCGGGTCGTGCTGGCCACCAAGGCCGGCATGCCGCACCCCGACGCCGGGGAGGCCGCACCGCTGTCGGCCGCCGGCCTGCGCGCCTCGCTGGAGGGCTCGCTGCGCCGGCTGCAGGTCGACCGGGTCGACCTGTTCTACCTGCACCAGCCCGACCGCAGGACGCCGCTGACCGAGACGCTCGGCGCGGTCAGGGACGCGGTGGACCGCGGCGAGGTCGGCGCGCTGGGCGTCTCCAACTACGCCGCCTGGCAGATCGCCGAGCTCAACGCGGCCGCCGACGCCGTCGGCTGCCCCCGCCCGGTCGTCGCCCAGCAGCTGTACAACCTGCTGGCCCGCCGGGTCGAGGAGGAGTACCTGGAGTTCGCCCGCAGCTCCGGGCTGCTCACCATGGTCTACAACCCGCTCGGCGGTGGGCTGCTCACCGGCCGGCACTCCTTCGCCGACGGCGCCACCAGCGGCCGGTTCGGCGACTCGCGGCTGGCCGCGATGTACAAGCAGCGCTACTGGACGCCGGAGCTGTTCGACGCCGTCGACCGGCTGGCCGCGATCGCCGCGGACGCCGGGCTGCCGCTGGCCGAGCTGTCGCTGCGCTGGCTGCTGGGCTCCCCCGACGTCGGCGCGCTGCTGCTCGGCGGGTCGAAGGTCGCCCAGCTGGAGCAGAACGTCGCCGCCGCGGCCGCCGGCCCGCTGCCGCCCGACGTCGTCACCGCCTGCGACGAGGTCGGCGCCACCCTCCGTGGGCCGATGCCCGCCTACAACCGCTGATCCCCCCGACGTCTGGAGACCCGTTGTCCCGCCACACCGAGCTCGCCACCCGGATCCGCGCCCGCGAGCGCGTCCTGGGCTACTGGATCGCCCTGGACTCCCCCGTGTCCACCGAGCGCATCGCCCGCAGCGGCTACGACTACCTCGCCCTGGACGCCCAGCACGGGCTCTTCTCCTACGAGGGCATGCTCCGCGGGATCACCGCGATCGACGCCGGGGGCGGCGCGGTGCCGTGGGTGCGGGTGGAGGCCAACGACCCGACCTACATCGGCAAGGCGCTGGACGCCGGGGCGAGCGGGGTGATCGTCCCGCTGGTCGACGACGCCGCGCAGGCCGCCGCCGCCGTGGCCGCCGCCAAGTACCCGCCCCTGGGCCGGCGCAGCTACGGCCCGATGCGCTCGGGTCTGCGGGTCGGCCCGACGCCGGCCGAGGCCAACGACACCACCCTGGTGTTCGCCATGATCGAGACCCCCGAGGGCCTGGCCAACGTGGCCGAGATCTGCGCGACCCCCGGCCTGGACGGCGTCTACGTCGGCCCCTCGGACCTGTGCATCGCCGTCGGCGGGGCGTTCCCCAACGACCCGGCGGTGGCCGAGGTGTTCGAGGCCGCGCTGGTGACGGTGCGCGAGGCCGCGGCCGCCGCCGGGGTCGCCGCCGGCATCCACACCATGGCCGGCGCGCAGGCGGCCCAGCGGCTGGCCGAGGGCTACACCTTCGCCACCGTGTCGGCCGACCTGACGCACCTGGAGCAGGCGGCGAAGGACCACCTGGCCGCCGCCACCGCCGGCCCGGCGACCACCGGTGACGGGACGGGCTACTGATGACCGCCGCCGAGCTGGTCCGCGACGGCGTCCTCCGCGACGCAGGCCCGGGCCGCCACGACGCGTTCCTGCCCACCACCACGGTGCAGGTGCACGCCGCCAACCTGATGACGCTGCCCGACGGCGGCCTGGGCTGCGTGTGGTTCGGCGGCACCCAGGAGGGCGTCCCGGACATCTCCATCTGGTTCTCCCGGCTGACCGGCGACACCTGGAGCCCGGCCGAGCAGCTCTCCGACGACGGCACCCGCTCCGAGCAGAACCCGGTGCTCTTCCCCACGCCGTCCGGTGAGCTGTGGCTGCTGTGGACCGCCCAGCACGCCGGTGACCAGGACTCCGCCGAGGTGCGCCTGCGGGTGTCCCCGGACTCCGGCCGCACCTGGGACGAGCCGCGGACGCTGTTCCCGGCCACCGAGCGCGGCGGGGTATTCGTCCGCCAGCCGGTCGTCGTCCTGCCGTCGGGGCGCTGGCTGCTGCCGGTGTTCTCCTGCGTCACCGTGCCCGGGCAGAAGTGGGTGGGCGACGAGGACACCAGCTCGGTGATGGTCAGCGACGACGCCGGTCAGACCTGGCGCGAGGTCGCCGTCCCCGGGTCGACGGGGTGCGTGCACATGGACGTCGTCCCGGTCGAGGGCGGGCTGGCCGCGTTCTACCGCAGCCGCTGGGCCGACTGGGTGCACCGCTCGACCTCGACCGACGACGGGGAGACCTGGACGGCACCGGTGCCCACGGAGCTGCCCAACAACAACAGCTCGATCCAGGTGACGGCGCTGGCCGACGGCCGGCTGGCGATGGTGCTCAACCCGACCCAGGCCGGACCGGACACCCCCCGCAGGGTGTCGCTGTACGACGAGATCGACGACACCGGGCTGGCCGCCGAGCAGTCACAGGTCACCGCGCAGGCCGACGACGGCCGGCGGCGCGCGTTCTGGGGCACCCCGCGCGCCCCGATGACGCTGGCGCTGTCCGCCGACGGCGGCGTGACCTGGCCGCAGCGCCGGGACGTCGAGACCGGCGACGGGTACTGCCTGAGCAACAACAGCCGGGAGGGGGTGAACCGGGAGCTGTCCTACCCCTCGGTGCACCAGACCGCCGACGGCGCGCTGCACCTGGCGTTCACCTACCACCGCACGGCGATCGAGCACGTGGTGGTCGACCCCTCGTGGGTGACCGGGGCGTGAGGCACGCGCTGGTCACCGGGGTCAGCTCCGGCATCGGGGCGGCCGTCGTCGACCGGCTGCTCACCGACGGCTGGACGGTCACGGGCCTGAGCCGCACGCAGCCGCCGGCCCGCGACGGGCTGACCTGGCTGGCCGCCGACCTCACCGACCTGGACGCGGTGCCCGCAGCGCTGGCCGACGTCGGGCCGCTGGACGCGGTGGTGCACGCCGCCGGCGTCCAGCGCTCGGCGCCGCTGGGCCGGCTGTCGGCCGCCGACGGCGAGCTGATGTGGCGGCTGCACGTCGGGGCGGCCACCGCCGTGGTCGACGCGGTCGTCGACCGGGTGGCCGACGGCGGCCGGATCGTGCTGATGGGCAGCCGCACCGCCACGGGGGTGGCCGGCAAGAGCCAGTACGCGGCCACCAAGGCGGCGCTGTCCGGGCTGGCCCGGTCCTGGGCGATGGAGCTGGCCGGGCGGCGGGTGACGGTGAACGTGGTGGCCCCCGGCCCGACGGACACCCCGATGCTGGCCGACCCGGGCCGGGCGGCGACCCCGCCGCGGGTGCCCCCGCTGGGCCGGTTCGTGCGGCCCGGCGAGGTCGCCGGGCTGACCGCCTTCCTGCTCGGCCCCGAGGGCGGCATGGTCACCGGCCAGCACCTGGTCATCTGCGCGGGCGCCTCGCTCTGACCTCTTCCGGGTGACCGCTCCCCCGGGCCCGCTCCAGCTCCGGCCGTCGCACGCCGTTCCCCGACGGGACGGACTCCGTCCCCGACCGGGACGGCGACGCGACGAGCAGGAGGAGGCGCACCGTGGACGCACCCGCACGCGTGCTGGTGGCCGACGACGAGGAGGACATCCGCCTGCTGGTGACCCTGGCCGTCCGCCGGGCCGGGTGCTCGGTCGTCGCCGCGGTCGCCGACGGCGCCCAGGCCCTCGCCGCGGCCCGCGCCGAGCTGCCGGACCTGGTCGTCCTGGACGTGTCCATGCCCGAGGCCACCGGCCTGGAGGTCTGCGCCGCGCTGCGCGCCGAGCCGGTGACGGCCGGCTGCCGGGTGCTGCTGCTGTCGGCCGGCGCCTCCCCCGACGACGTCGCCCGCGGCCTGGCCGCCGGCGCGGACGCCTACCTGCCCAAGCCCTTCACCGTCGCCGGCCTCGTCGCCCAGGTGCGGTCGCTGACCGCCGGGACCCCGGCGTGACCGCACTCGACGAGCGCCCGACACAGGCACCTCCGGTCCGACCCGGCCGCGGGGTGCCCGCCGGGCTGGCGCTGCTCGCCCTCGCCGGGGTCCTCGCGCTGCTCACCCGGCCACCGCTGCCCGTCGGCCTGCTCGCCGCCGCTGCGGTGCTGGCGTCGGCCGGCGAGCTCGCCCGCCGCCTGCACGCGCTGCTGACCGCCACCGAGGCGCTCGAGGTCCAGCGCCGCGACCTGGTCACCCGCGGCCGGTCGACCGCCGAGGACCTCGAGGTCGCCACGCGGATGATGCGGGCCCGCGCCCAGACCATGACCAGCGTCATCGACGCCGTCACCGAGCAGTCGATCATCGGCACCGACCGCGACGGCCTCGTGCGCGTGTGGAACCCCGGCGCCGAGCGGATGCTCGGTCTCCCCCGCGCCGACGTCGTCCGGCTGCGCTCGATCACCGACTTCCACGCCCCCGAGGAGCTCGACGGCGACGGCGACGAGCCGGCCGACCGGTTCACCGCACTGGTGCGCGCGGCGCGGGAGCAGGGCAGCGACGTCCGAGACTGGACCTACCTGACCGCCGACGGGCAGCGACGCACCGTCTCGGTGGCGATCACCCCGCGCACCGACGACGAGGGCGAGCAGGCCGGCTGGAACTTCGTCGGCACCGACATGACCGAGGCCCGCGCCACCGAACGGCTCAAGGACCAGTTCGTCAGCCTCATCTCGCACGAGCTCCGCACCCCGCTGGCCTCGGTCCTCGGCTACCTCGAGCTGGTCATGGACGACGAGGAGCAGCCGCTCACCGACGAGCAGGCGCAGTACCTGGGCATCGTCGAGCGCAACGCACAGCGGCTGCTGCGGCTGGTCGGCGACCTGCTGTTCACCGCGCAGGTGGACGCCGGCCGGCTCACCCTCACCCCCGAGGACGTCGACCTGGCCGCCATCGTGCGTGCCGCGGAGGACACCGCCCGGGTCACCGCGACCGCCCGCGGGGTCGCCGTCGCCGTGGACGTGCCCGCCGAGGGGCTGCCCGCCCGCGGTGACGCCCTGCGTCTCGGTCAGGCCTGCGACAACCTGGTCTCCAACGCCGTGAAGTTCACCCCGGCCGGCGGGCAGGTGACCCTGCGGCTGCGCCGGGCCTGGCAGCACGCCGACGGCACCCGGTCCGACGACGCCACGCGGGGCGGTTCCCCGGTGGCGCTGCTGTCGGTCATCGACACCGGCGTGGGCATCCCCACCGGCGAGCAGGGGCAGCTGTTCACCAGCTTCTTCCGCGCCTCCACCGCGCGGCGCAACGCCGTCCCGGGCGTGGGGCTGGGCCTGACCATCACCAAGGCCATCACCACCGCGCACGGCGGCACCCTGGACGTCGAGAGCGCCGAGGGCCACGGGACGACGTTCACCCTCACCCTGCCGCTCTAGCCGCGCCGCCTCCGGCCCGGCCCCCTCGCAGGGGCCCGCTGCGAGCGTGCGAGCAGTGGGGGGCGAGGGGGTCCTCCATCTTGCGGTTTTCTTGCGGAACGCTGGCGGATGGCCTGCGGATCGACCTCCAGAGTCGTGTCTGTCGCCGGGAGCACCCGCCGACACGGGACTCCCGAGGAGACGCAGCCATGACCGCCGCCACCACCACCCGCAGCCGCAACGTCCGCAAGGTCCTGGGCTCGCTGGCCATCGTCGGTGCCGCGGCCGGCGTCGCCGGGATGGGCACCTTCGGAACCTTCACCGACAGCACCGCCCCGCTGGCCGCCTCGGTCTCCTCCGGCGTGCTCTCCCTCGACCTCACCGCCGTCGGTGGCAGCGCCACCCTGCCGACGATGAGCGTCACCAACTTCGTGCCCGGCGACTCGGTCAGCCGCCCCGTCGAGCTGGTCAACTCCGGGGACACCGGCCTGGGCTTCGTCTCGATGGTGTCGACCGCCAGCACGAGCAGCATCCTGGACACGGACAAGGTCAACGGCCTCCAGCTCAACGTCCAGGGCTGCTCCTCCGCCTGGACCGCGGCCACCAACGCCGGTGTGACCACGTACTCGTGCACCCCGGGCGCGGTCTCCTTCTTCGCGGGCCCCGCCGTCACCGCGGGCACGAACCTCACCGGTCTGCAGAGCCTCAACGCCCGGAGCACCGACCACCTGCTCATCACGGTCGCCCTGCCCACCACGGCCGACAACGCCTTCCAGAACAAGAGCAGCGCGCTGTCGATCAGCTTCACCGGCACCCAGAAGACCGGCACCAACCGCTGACCTGCCGGACCTGACCCGACCAGCCCGACACCCCACCACGAGGACCTGACATGACCACCGCACTCGCCCCGGACCTCGCTCTCGCGTTCCGTCCGGCGCGGCAGCTCACCGGGACGCCGCGGCTCGCCGCCGGCCTGGGCGAGCGTGCGATGGCACTGGTCCTCCGCTGGACGGTCCGCCTCATCGTCACCGTCGCCGTCCTGGCCTTCGCCCTGCTGGCCGTCGGGCCGCACGTCCTGGGCTACCGGACGATGACGATGCTGACCGGGAGCATGACCGGCACGATCGACGTCGGTGACGTCGAGGTCGTCACGCCGCTGCCGGTGGCCGAGGTCACCGAGGGCATGATCATCGCCTACCACGTCCCGATCGACGACCACCACCTCGTCACGCACCGGGTCATCGGCGTGGACACCGCCGCCGACGGCACGGTCACCGTGGAGACCAAGGGCGACGCCAACGCCGCGGCCGACCCGTGGAAGGCCCAGCTGCAGGGCGACACCGCCTACCAGGTGCGGGCGGTCGTCCCCGGGCTCGGCCACGTCATCCAGGCACTGCGCTCCCCGGTCGTCAGCCAGGCCCTCCGCTACGTCGCCCCGGCCCTGCTCGCCGGCTGGCTCCTGCTGTCGATCTGGCGCCCCACCCCGGACCAGCGCACGGACGGCGACGACGCGTGAGCCGCCCCGGCCGCCGGGTGCCGCTGACCGCACCCGCCCAGGGGCCCCACGTCCACGTCACCACCCCGACCAGCTCCGGCTGGACCCCCACGACCGCCTCGACAGGAGCCCTCCCGTGCTGACCGCCCTCGTGATCGACGAGTCCGCCCCCGCCCGCGCCCGGGTCACCGGCCTCCTGGAGCTGGCCGGCTGGGGTGTGCACGAGGCCGGTGACGCCGAGGACGCCCGCTGGCTGAACGCCTCGATCGCCGTGGACCTGGTCGTCACCGCCGCCTCCGTGCTCGGCGCCCCGTCCGGCCCCGCCCTGCTCACCGAGCTGCGCGCCGCCGGCAGCACCGCCCGGTTCCTGGTGGTCGCCGCCGAGCCCACGGCCGAGGTGCGCGACGCGGCCGCCGCCGCCGGCGCCCTGGCCACCCTGACCGCCCCGCTGGACGCCCGGCTGCTGCGGGACCTGCTCCGCCGCCGGTCCGCCGGGACGCCGGCCGGGGCCACCGAGCTGGTGGACCTCGAGGACCTGCACGACGCCGACCAGGACGACGAGCTGTCCCAGCGGCTGCAGGCGGCCTACGACGCGGCGCTGCCCGGCCGGTTCTCCGCCATCGACCGCGGTGCCCGCGCCGGTGACCCGCAGGCCGTCGCCGACGCGGCGTTCACCCTCGCCGGCACGTCGGGCCAGCTGGGGCACCCCGAGGTCGCCGACGTCTGCCAGGCCATCGCCGCCGAGGCCCGCCGCGGCGTCCTGGCCCACTCCCGGGTCTCCGAGCTCGCCGGGCTGGCCGGCGTCGACCGCCGGGTCGCCGACCGCCGCCGCGGGCCCCGTGCCGCCGACGGCGGGCGCGGTGTGCCGCGGGGCGCCCGCGACCGCCGGACCGCCCGCGCCGACCGCCGGGCCACCTCGGCCGCCCCGTCCGCGGGCTCGGCGCCGGACTCCCCCGGGCAGTCCGCGGACCGCCGCCGGGGCAGCGCCGCCTAGACAGACGACGAACGGCCCGGTCCCTGGAGGGGCCGGGCCGTTCATCGGATGCAGCAGGTGCGGGTCAGGCCACCAACCGGTAGCCCACGCCACGCACCGTCCTGATCTCCGGGCTCTGCAGCCCGGCTGCCGCCAACTTCCGGCGGAGGTTGGACATGTGCGCCTCGACGAGGCGCAGGTTGCCCTCCCAGTCCGTCTGCCAGACCTCGCGCAGCAGGGTCTCCCGCTGCAGCACCCGGCCGGGCCGGGCGACGAGGGCGGCGAGCAGGTCGAACTCCGTGCGGGTCAGGTCGACGGCGGAACCGTCGACCCGCACCTCACGGCTGTCGGGGTCCACCTCGAGCTCGGCCAGCCGCTGGACGCTGTCCTCGAGGGGGGCACGCGGCGCGGGGACGGGGACCGTCCGGGGCCGGCGCAGCATGGTCTGCACCCGCGCGACGAGCTCGCGCGGGGAGAAGGGCTTGGCCATGTAGCCGTCCGCTCCGACGGCCAGGCCGATCAGCAGGTCGACCTCCTCGGCACGGGCGGTGAGCATGAGGACGTAGCAGTCGGTCTCGGCGCGCAGCTGGCGGCAGACCTCGGTGCCGTCGGCATCGGGCAGCCCCAGGTCGAGCACCACGACGTCGGGGGCCTCGCGGCGCACCTCGGCCAGGCACTCGGCTCCGGACACCGCCTCGCGGACGTCCATCCCGGCCCGGCGCAGCACGGTCACCACGAGCTCGCGGATCTCGTCGGTGTCCTCGACCACGAGCACGGACTGACCCGGCACGACCCCTCCTCGCTGCGGCGACACCTGCTGGCACGCCGCGGTGGCGTCCACCGAGGTCATCGTCACCGGGGCACCCGCTCCCCACCCGGACGCCGGGACCGTCACCCCGACGGGTGACGGCCCCACGCGAGCGTCCCTCCCCGACCGTGCGCCCAGCGGGGTCCTCGGACGGGTCAGCGCCCGCCGAGCGCACGGTCGGTGCCGCCGGCCCCCTCGCAGGGCCCCGGCGCGAGGCACGAGCGGTGGGGGGCGAGGGGGTCCTTCCTCAGACGAAGGCGCTGAGGCCGGTGATCGCGCGGCCGACGATGAGGGTGTTCATCTCCCGGGTGCCCTCGTAGGAGTAGAGCGCCTCGGCGTCGGCGAAGTACCGGATGACGTCGTTCTCCAGCACGATGCCGTTCCCGCCGAACAGCTCCCGCGCCCAGGCGACGGTCTCCCGCCCGCGGCTGGTGACGTAGCTCTTGGCCAGCGCGGCCTGGTCGTCGCGCAGCCGGCCCTCCTCCTGCAGCTGGGAGACGCGCACGGTCATCCCGATGCTGGCGGTGATGTTGCCGAGCATCCGGGCCAGCAGGTCCTGCACGAGCTGGAAGCCACCGATCGGCCGGCCGAACTGCTCCCGCTCCTTGGCGTAGGCGACCGCGGCCTCGTAGGCGCCGAGCTGGCAGCCCACCCCGGCCCAGGCGACCCCGGCGCGGGTCTCCTTGAGCACCTTGTTGACGTCGCGGAAGCTGTTGCAGTTCTCCAGCTTCGCCGACGCCGGGATGCGGCAGTCGGTGAAGGTGAGGTCGGCGTTCTGCACCGTGCGCAGGGCGAACTTGTCCTCGATCTTGGTGGCGGCGAAGCCGGGCGTGCCCTTCTCGACCAGGAAGCCCTTCACCTGGTCGTCGGCGACGTCGCGGGCGAAGACCACCAGGACGTCGGCGAAGGTGCCGTTGCCGATCCAGCGCTTGGCGCCGTCGAGCACCCACTCGTCCCCGTCGCGGCGGGCGGTGGTGCGCATGCCGCGGGCGACGTCGGAGCCGCCCATCGGCTCGGTGAGCCCGAAGGCGCCGATCTTCTCCATCGTGCGCATCGAGGGCACCCACCGGGCCTGCTGCTCGGCCGACCCCAGCAGCATCAGCGAGCCGAGCGCGAGGCCGTTGTGCACCCCGAAGAAGGTGGCCATCGACGGGTCGACGCGGGCCAGCTCCATCGACTGGAAGCCCTCGAGCAGCCGGGAGATCCGCGGCCGGCCCTCCCAGTCGTAGCTGCGCCCGACCAGGTCGGCCTCCACGAACCGCGGGATGAGGTCCATCGGGAACTCCGCGGCCGCCCACGCCGCGTTGACCCGCGGCCTCACCTCGGCGGCGAGGAACTCGCGGAGGACCACCAGCTCCTTCTGCTCGCCCTCGGTGAGCAGGGACTGGAACTCGAAGAAGTCCGCGGTCAGCAGGTCGGCGGTCATGGCGCCTTCTCTCTCTCGTCATCGTCGACGTCGTGCTCGATGATGACGAAGTTACCCCGCAGTAACAAGGGCCCGCCGCCACGTCCCGGCGTGTCCACCCGGACGTGGCAGCGGGTCCCTCAGTTGAGCGGCCGGGTGCCCGCGGGCAGCGTGCCGCCGGCGACCATGGCGGTGACCGCGTCCTGCAGGGCGGTGAGCGCGACCCGCTGGGTGAAGGGGCCGGTGGAGACCCGCGCGACGCCCAGCTCCTGCAGCTCGCTGGCCGGCAGCGATGCGCCCGGGACGCTGATGACGGTGAGCCTGCGGGGCCCGAACGCCTCGGCCAGCTCGGCGATCTCCCCGCGGGCCACGACGCCGGGCACGAAGACCACCGGCGCCCCGGCCTCCAGGAACGCCCGGCCGCGGGTGGTGGCCTCGGCCAGCACGGCGGCGCGGTCGGCGTCCGGGCCGGCCTTGACGAAGGCGTCGGTGCGGGCGTTGAGCACGAAGTCGATCCCGGCGTCCCGGCCGGCGCGCAGCACGGCCTCGACCGCAGCGACCGCGTCGTCGAGCGGCTTCATCTGGTCCTCCAGGTTGCCACCGACGACACCCACCTCGATGGCCCGCCGTGCCGTCTCGCCGGCGTCGCCGTAGCCACCCTCGAGGTCCATGGTCACCGGCACGTCGACGGCGGCGACGATGCGCCCGACCATGTCCAGGTGCAGCTCGAGCGGGATGTTCTCGCCGTCCTCGTAGCCGAACGTGGCCGCGATCGAGTGGCTGGCGGTGGCCAGGGCGCGCACGCCCGGGGTACCGGCGACGACGGTGGCCGAGACGACGTCCCAGACGTTGGTCAGCGTCAGGATCTCCGGGGCGGTGTGCAGGTCGAGCAGGGTGCGGGCGCGGGTGGCGAGATCGGTCATGCCGCACCCCTGTCCAGCCGCGCACCGGCCCACACATCGACCGTCCGACCGGCTCTCTAGCCTGGGCGCATGGTCTCCCTCGGCACCCCGCTGTCCCCCTCGGCCACCCGCGTGATGCTGCTGGGCAGCGGCGAGCTGGCCAAGGAGGTGCTCATCGCGCTGCAGCGCCTGGGCGTGGAGACGATCGCCGTCGACCGGTACGACGACGCCCCCGGACACCAGGTCGCGCACTCGGCCCGCACGATCACCATGAGCGACCCCGCGCAGCTGCGTGCCCTGATCGAGGCCGAGCGGCCCGACGTCGTCGTCCCCGAGATCGAGGCGATCGCCACCGGCACGCTGGTCGAGCTGGAGGCCGAGGGCGTGCGCGTGGTGCCCACCGCGCGGGCGGCGCAGCTGACCATGGACCGCGAGGGCATCCGGCGGCTGGCCGCCGAGACCCTGGGGCTGCCCACGAGCGCCTACCGGTTCTGCGACTCCCTCGAGGAGCTGCGGGCGGCGGCCGCCGAGGTCGGCTTCCCGTGCGTGGTCAAGCCGGTGATGTCCAGCTCGGGCAAGGGCCAGAGCAAGCTCGACGGCCCGGACGACGTCGTCGGCGCCTGGGAGTACGCGATGGCCGGTGGCCGGGTCGCGGGCACCCGCGTCATCGTCGAGGGGTTCGTCGACTTCGACTACGAGATCACCCTGCTGACCGTGCGCTCGGTGCGCGGCGCGGAGACCGTCACCGACTTCTGCGCGCCGATCGGGCACCGCCAGGAGGCCGGCGACTACGTCGAGAGCTGGCAGCCCCAGGCCATGTCGCCGGTCGCGCTGGACCGGGCGCAGGCGATCGCCGCCGCGGTGACCGGCGAGCTGGGTGGGCTCGGCCTGTTCGGCGTCGAGCTGTTCGTCCGCGGCGACGAGGTCTGGTTCTCCGAGGTCAGCCCGCGCCCGCACGACACCGGCATGGTCACCATGACCACCCAGTGGCAGAACGAGTTCGAGCTGCACGCGCGCGCCCTGCTCGGCCTGCCGGTGGACACCGCGCTGCGCAACCCGGGCGCCTCCGCCGTCGTCTACGGCGGCGTCGAGGCCGCCGGCATCACCTTCGACGGTGTGGACGACGCCCTCTCCCTGCCCGGGGTGGACCTGCGGCTGTTCGGCAAGCCGGAGAGCTTCACCCGCCGCCGGATGGGCGTGGCCCTGGCCCGTGCCGAGGACGTCGACGCCGCGCGGGCCACCGCCCGGGAGGCCGCGTCGCGAGTGCACCCCCGCGCCTGACCCGCTCGCCGCCGTCCCCACCCGGGGGCGCCGTCCACAGCCGGCCGACGCGGCTCCCGCCGCCTGCCGCGCCGGGGACGATCGCCGCATGCCCCGCCGCACCCAGGAGGACCCGATCAGCCAGCACCCGTCCGGCTCCGACCCGATCCCGCTGCTGCTGGTCGCCGGCTCGCGGCTGGCCGGGCAGCCCGGCGTCCAGGCCGCGGAGCTGGACCCGCTGGTGCGCCGGCTCACCGCACTGGACGACGGCGTCGACACCGGCGGCCACGCCCAGCGCGCACTGGCACCGCTGCTGCCGTTCCTCTGGGAGGCGGGCTGGCAGCCGGCCGACGTCGTGCACGCGGTGCGCCGGCGCACCAGCCGGCGCGGCGGCCGGCTGGCCGCCGCCCTGGTCCGGGCGGACGCCGCGGCAGCCGTCGCGGAGGCGCCGGCCGCGTGGGCCGCGCAGCTGGGCGGGCTGGAGGGCACGGCCACCTCGGTCGCCGAGTGGTGGCGCGGCGAGAGCGTCGATGCGGCCGCCGGCTGGCGGGACGTGCTGCGCGTGCTCGGTGTGGTGCGGGAGCTGCCACCGCTGGAGCAGCTGCTGGCTCCCCCGTCGGCCTGGTCGGCGGACACCCGTGCGGCGGTCGCCCTGGACCCGGGGGCGGACCCGAAGCTGGTGGGCCGGGTGCGGGCGCTGCTGGCCAAGGCCGAGTCCACGGACTTCCCCGAGGAGGCCGAGGCGCTCAGCGCGAAGGCGCAGTCGCTGATGGCGCGGCACCGGATCGACACCGCGGTCCTCGCGCGGCAGCCGGGCGGGGCGTCCTCGTCCGTGGTCGCCCGGCGGCTGCACCTGCAGGACCCGCACGTCGACGCACGGGCCGCGGTCGTGCAGGCGGTCGGGGCGGCGAACGGGGTGCGCGTGGTCCTGCTGCCGGCGTTCGGCATGGCCACCCTCGTCGGCGCGGCCGACGACCTGGACCTGGTCGAGCTGCTGGTGGCCTCGCTGCTGCTGCAGGCCGACCGGGCCCTGGCCGCAGCGGCGCGGGAAGGCGGCACCCGCGTGCGGTCGACCGCCTACCGGCGCGGCTTCCTCTATGCGTTCGCCCAGCGCATCGGCGAGCGGCTGGAGCACGCCCGCGAGGCGGCGACCACCGCGGCGATGGCCACCTACGGGTCGGCGCTGCTGCCGGCGCTGGCCGAGCGGGAGCAGGCGGTCGACCGGCTGGTCGGCGAGCTGTTCCCCCGGCTGCGCAAGCGCACCGGCCGGGCCGTGGACGCGGCCGGCTGGCACGCCGGCCGTCAGGCCGCCGACGCGGCCGACCTGGGCACCGGCCAGCGGGCACTCCCCCGCTGACCCGCCCTCGCCGAGGCCTGCCCCTGGCTCCCGAAGAGCGAGGGCCTGCTCAGAGCAGGACGTCCAGCGAGGCGCCGAGCTCGGCGATCAGCGTCGCCTGGTGGGTGAGGTCGACCGCGGTGGTCAGCCACCCGGCCACGAACATGAGCTGGTCCGCCGAGGACTCGTCCAGCGACGCCGTCGTCGCCGACATGCCGGCCCTCGCCACTGCGCTGCACGCCAAGGTCATCATGACCTGCCCCTTTCGTCGTGCAGGAGGTGTCGGCACGACGGTGCGGGTGCTGAAGGGCCGGCACCCGATCGGCGCACAGCCACCCCTCAGGGGTGAGGTCGGCCCAGCCCGTCCAGCAGCATCTGCAGCAGCGCCTCGTAGGTGACCGCGGCGTCCTCCGCCTGCACCAGACCGCCCAGCTCCAGGCTCACCGCGCCGTGCACCGCGCTCCAGATCAGCTGCGCGGTCTCCCGCGGCTGCCCGGGCCGCAGCACCCCGCGGTCCATGCCGGAGCGCACCTGGTCGACCAGCGCGGTGAACGCGGCGGCGGCCCGGTCGGCGAGCTCTGGGGTCGGTGCGGACACGGCCGCGCCCGTGCCGAACATCGCGCCGTAGTGCTGGGGGTGGGCGAGGGCGAAGCGGCGGTAGTTGCGGCCGCAGTCGAGCAGCCGGACCGTGGGGTCGGGGTCCTGGGCCTCGGTCGTGGCGGCGGCGAGGCCCTCGAAGCCGCGGGCCAGCACGGCGGCGACCAGGCCGTCCTTGCTGCCGAACCGGTTGTAGACGCCCATCGGCGCCACCCCCGCCTCGACGGCGACCGCGCGCACGGTGACGCCGGCCAGCCCGTCGCGCACCAGCACCCGCTCGGCTGCGTCCACGAGGGCCTGCTCGACCGCTCGGCTGGGCGTGCGCCCGCCGGCACCCACGTCTGTCACGACCTCATCCTGCCCGTTGACGTCCGTAGAACAACGTTCTACGATTGTGGCACACCGTTCTACACCAGGAGGCCACCGTGACCGTGCCCGTCGCCCCGCCGACCACCCGTCGGTGGTGGGTCCTGCTCGCGCTCTGCCTGTCGGTGCTGCTGGTCAGCGTCGACAACACGATCGTCAACGTCGCCCTGCCGACCATCGGCCGGGAGCTGGCGGCCTCCACCAGCGACCTGCAGTGGGTGGTCGACGGCTACACGCTCGCCTTCGCCGCGCTGCTGCTGCTCGGTGGCGCGCTGGGTGACCGGTTCGGCCGCCGGCGGCTGCTGGAGACCGGGCTGGTGCTCTTCGCCGCCACCTCGGTGGTGGCCGCGACCGCCGACACCACCGCCCAGCTCGTCCTCGGCCGGGTCGCGATGGGCGTCAGCGCCGCCGCGGTCTACCCCGCCACCCTGGCCCTGCTGGTCTCGACCTTCCCCGACCGGCGGGAGCGCGCCACCGCCATCGGGATCTGGTCGGCCGTCACCGGCCTGTCGGTCGCGATCGGCCCCGTGTCCGGCGGGCTGCTGCTCGAGCACTTCGCCTGGGGCTCGGTCTTCCTGGTCAACCTGCCGCTGGCCGCGGTCGCCGTCGTCGCCGGCCGGGTCCTGCTGACCGAGTCCGCCGACCCGCGCCCGCGCCACTTCGACCTCGTCGGCGCCGCCGCCTCCGTCGTCGGCACCGGGCTGCTGGTGCTCACCACGATCGAGGCGCCGGGGTGGGGCTGGGTCTCCCCCGCCACCGTCGTCGGCTACCTGGGCGCGGCTCTCGCGCTGACGTCCTTCGTCACCTGGGAGCTGCGCTCGCCGGCCCCGCTGCTCGACGTCCGGCTCTTCACCGACCGGCGGGTGTCGGTGGGCAGCGGCGCCATCGCGCTGGCCTTCTTCAGCCTGTTCGGGTTCATCTTCCTGATCACCCAGTACCTGCAGGCCGTGCGCGGCTACGACACCCTCACCGCCGGGCTCGCCACCCTGCCCTTCGCCCTGGTCATCGCCCCCGTCAGCCCGCTGGCGATCCTCGCCGTGCGTGCCGTGGGCACGAAGCTGGTGGTCGCCGCCGGGCTGCTGACCATGGCCGCGGGCTTCGCCGTCGCCGCCGGCAGCTCGCTGGAGTCGGCCTACTGGGGGCGCATCGTCGTCTCGATGGTGCTCATGGCCGCCGGCCTCGGCCTGGTCACCGGCCCGGCGACGGAGGCGGTGATGGGCGCACTGCGCAGCGCGGAGGCCGGCGCGGGGTCGGCCGTCAACGACACGGTCCGCGAGGTCGGCGGCACGCTCGGCGTCGCCGTCGTCGGCTCGGTGCTCAGCACGGTCTACGGCCCCGCGGTGGTCGACGGGCTCACCGGTGCCGGCGCCCCCGCAGCGGCCGCCGGGCAGGCCGCCGACTCGGTGTTCGCCGGGCTCGCGGTGGCCGGGTCGCTGCCGGCCGATGCCGTGCGCGCCGTCCAGCAGTCGTTCCTGGACGGGGTGGGCGCCGGCTCCTGGGTCTGCGCCGCCGCCTCGGCCGCCGGCGCCCTCACGGTGCTGGCCCTGCTCCCGGCCCACCACCGCACCGCCGACCCGACGCCGGCCCCGGCGCCCGCAGCGGTGGCCGGCTGACCGCACCGGACGTCGTCCCCCCGCACCGACACCCGTCCCCCTGCACCGACGCCGGTGCGGGGGGGACGGACGGCGTCAGCCGCGGGGGTCGAAGGGCTCGCGGCCCGGGGGCAGGTTGGACCGGTCGGGGGCGATGACGGTGGCCTCGCTGGAGTCCGGCAGCGCCACCGTGGGCGGTGCGGCCTCCAGCAGCAGGTCGCCGGTGCCGTGCAGCATCGTCCGGCCGCGGAAGAAGGCCGGGGCGACGGCGTTCCAGGCGAACATCAGCACCAGCCCCAGCAGCAGCGCGCCGACACCGATGACGAACACCCCGCCGACGCCGTGGAACACGGTCTCGCCGTAGTCGGGGTCGGCGTACTCGACGCAGGCCAGCACGAAGACGGCGAGCATGAACAGCCCGCCCAGGCCCGGCAGCACGAAGCGCATCAGCACGTCGCGCACCGAGTGCAGCGAGCGGCGGAACTCCCAGGCGCAGGCGAAGCCGGTGAGCCCGTAGTAGAAGGCGATGAGCATGCCGGTGGCGGTGATGGAGTCGATGAGCACGTTCTCGCTGACCAGCGTCAGCCCGACGTAGAAGGCGATCGAGACCAGGCCCATCCACACCGTGGAGACCGTGGGCGTGAAGTACCGGGGGTGGATCCGGGCGAAGCTCGTGGGCAGCGCGCCGTAGGCGGCCATGGACAGCGAGCCGCGCGCGGTCGGCAGGATCGTGGTCTGCGTGCAGGCCGCGGCCGAGGTCAGCACCGAGATGATCAGCAGCGCCTCGAACACCCGGCCCAGCGCCCCGTCGCCGAACACCGTCGTCCCGAGGGCGTTGAAGACGTCGTCGGCGTTGGCCTCGTTGCCCAGCCCGAGGCCCTCGGTGCCCACGCCCGCGAACGCGACGGTGGCGATCGAGACGACCGTGTAGATGCCCACCAGCAGCACCGTGGAGATGATCGCGGCGCGGCCGGGTGAGCGGGTCGGGTTCGCGGTCTCCTCGTTGACCGCGACCGCGGAGTCCCAGCCCCAGTAGATGAAGATCGCCAGCAGCACGGCCTCGGTCATCGACGTCCAGCTGATCCCCGAGGGCACCAGCCAGGACAGCGAGGGCGTCAGCGAGCCCTCCGGCGCCGTCCCGCTGTAGACCTTGACCAGCGCGTAGACGGCGAAGGCGACCAGGACGACGACCTCGACGGTGAGCAGCACGTTCTGCACCCGCGCGGTCGGCTCGATGCCCCGGTAGCAGATCCAGGTCATCAGCGCGATCCACACGACCCCGGCGACGGTGGTCCACAGCGCGCTCTCCGCGAGGGAGTCCAGGCCCACCAGCCGGTAGCTGTAGGCGCCGGCGATCTGCGCGAGGTTGGCCATGACGATGACGTCGGCGGCGATGATGCCCCAGCCGCCCATCCACCCGGTGCGCGGACCGAAGGCCCGCGCCGCCCAGGTGAACGTCGTCCCGCAGTCGGGCTCGCGCTTGTTCAGCTCGGCGTAGGCGACCGCGATCAGGTACATCGGCACGAACGCCAGCAGCATGATCGCCGGCGCCTTGACCCCGACGGCGATCACCACGAACCCGAGGGTCGCCGCCAGGGCGTAGGCCGGGGCCGTCGAGGAGACGCCGAGGACGATCGAGGAGACGAGCCCGAGGGCGCCCCGCTTCAGTCCCTTGTCGACGGCCTCGCCCTCCACCCGGACCGGCGCCACCGGCGCCGAGGAGGAGGTGCTCATGCGGTGGCCGGGCGCGCGCTCATGGCCCTTTTATCGCACACGACCGACCCGGCCGCCGGAGCGGGTCAGACGTGCGGCTGGCCCGTCGAGGCGGTGGTGCCGCCGTCCACGGGCAGGACGACGCCGGTGACGTAGCGGGCGGCGTCGCTGGCCAGGAAGAGCACCGCCGGCGCGACGTCCTCGGGCTCTCCCGGGCGGCCCAGCGCGATCCGGTTCACGAACGGCGCCAGCGACGCCTCGTCGCGGCCGACGCCGTGGGTGAGGTCGGTGAGGGTGAACGCCGGGGCGACGGCGTTGAGGCGCACCCCCTGCGCACCCCAGTCCAGCGCCAGCGAGCGCACGAAGTTGCTGATGGCGGCCTTGGTCGCGTTGTAGGCCGCCTGCCCCCAGTCACCGCGCTCGCCGGAGACAGAGGAGACCGCCACCAGCGAGCCGCCAGTGGTGGCCAGGTGCGGCAGGGCGTGCTTGGCGAGGTGGAAGAAGGCGTCGACGTTGGTGGCGCGCAGCCGCTCCCAGGCGTCGTCGGCCAGCTCGGTGATCGGCCCGGCCTCGTACCCGGCGGCGTTGCTGACCACGACGTCCAGCCGGCCGAACCGGGCCACCACCTGCTCGACCAGCCCGGCCACCTGCGCCGGGTCGGACACGTCGGCCGGGACAGCGGCGGCGCGCTCGGCCGGCACGCCGGCCAGTGCCTGCTCCAGCCGGTCGGGGCGGCGTCCGGTGATCGCGACCGTCGCGCCGGCGGCCAGGAACGCCGTCGTGATCGCCAGTCCGATGCCGCTCCCACCCCCGGTCACCAGGACGACGGAGCCGGTGAAGTCGAACCGCGCAGCAGAGGTCATGGACGCAGGTGTCCCCCGTCGGGAACAGACCGACACCCGAGTTAGTTGCGTGCACCGAGCAATCACCTCGGGCACGCTGTGCCCAGGCGTTCGCACGCCGGCGCGACGATGCGCCAGTCCACCCCTCGCTCGTCGATGCCGGAGACCCCGTGTCCCATCCCGCTCCCCCGCCCAGCAGCACGGGCGCCCCCACCACCGGACCCACGGGCACCGCGGACGCCAAGGCCGCAGCCGCCGCGCAGGCCGAACGCGACCACGACCACGGTCGCCGCTGGTGGACCCTCGCCACCCTGGGCCTGGCCCAGCTGATGGTCGTCCTGGACGCCACCATCGTGAACATCGCACTGCCCAGTGCGCAGGCCGGTCTCGGGTTCTCCGACGCCGACCGCCAGTGGGTCGTCACCGCCTACTCGCTGGCCTTCGGTGGCCTGCTGCTGCTGGGCGGCCGGCTGGCCGACCTCTTCGGCCGCCGGCGCACGCTGATGATCGGCCTGGCCGGCTTCGCCCTCGCCTCGGCGCTCGGCGGTGCGGCCACCGGCTTCGGCCTGCTGGTCGCCGCCCGCGCGCTGCAGGGTGCGTTCGGCGCGCTGCTCGCCCCGGCCGCGCTGTCGCTGCTGACCATCACGTTCAGCGACCCGAAGGAGCGCGGCAAGGCCTTCGGCATCTTCGGTGCCATCGCCGGAGCCGGCGCCGCGATCGGCCTGCTGCTCGGTGGGGTGCTCACCGAGTACCTCAGCTGGCGCTGGTGCCTCTACGTCAACGTGCCGATCGCGATCGTCGCGGGCCTCGGCGCGCTGCGGTTCATCCGCAAGGTCGCCCCGGCCTCGAACGTCAAGCTGGACATCCCCGGCGTGGTGACCGCGGTGCTGGGCCTGTCCGGCCTGGTCTACGCCTTCGCCCGGGCCGAGCAGGAGGGCTGGTCGGACCCGGTCACGATCGTCCTCATCGTGGTCTCGGTCCTGCTCCTGGTGGCCTTCGTGGTCATCCAGCAGCGCGTCGCCCACCCGCTGCTCCCGCTGCGCGTCGTCCTCGACCGGCGCCGCGGTGGCGCCTACCTGGCGATCGGGCTGGCCGCGATCGGCATGTTCGCCGTCTTCCTGTTCCTGACCTACTTCCTGCAGCAGACCAAGGGCTTCTCCCCGCTCAAGAGCGGGTTCGCCTTCCTGCCCTTCGTCGCCGGCATCATCACCAGCTCCACGGTGGTCGTGCCGCGGCTGCTGCCGAAGATCGGCCCGCGCTTCCTGATCACCACCGGTCAGCTGCTCGGTGCCGTCGGGCTGCTCTACCTCTGGCGGCTGGAGGCCACCAGCGGCTACCTGCCGCACGTCCTGCCGGCGCTGTTCGTCATGGGCCTGGGCATGGGCCTGATCTTCGCCTCGTGCTTCAACACCGCGACCTCGGGCACGCAGCCCTCGGACGCGGGCGTGGCCTCGGCGCTGGTCAACACCGGGCAGCAGGTCGGCGGGGCCCTGGGCACCGCGCTGCTGAACACCATCGCCGCCACCGTCACCGCCTCCTACGTGCGGGCCAACGGCTCCGCCCCGGCGGCGCTGGCCGACGCGGCGGTCGCCGGGGAGACCCGGGCGTTCCTGGTCTCGGCCGGGGTGTTCCTGCTCGGCGCCGTGCTCAGCCTGCTGGTCATCCCCAGCGGGCCGAACCCGGTCAGCCACCGCGGCGCACCGGTTCCCGCCGGGCACTGAGCAGTCCACGTCGTCCCCGGTCACCGCTGCGCGGTGGCCGGGGACGACGCATCTGCGCACCACCCCGATGGGTACGGCTCGATCCGGATCGACCACACTGTGCAACCGGCAGTGACCGCCCGGCGTCAAGGCCGGCCGACGTTTCCCTGGAGTGGATGGCCGTGGTGGAGCCGACGGACGTCGGCGGCCTCGAGGCGACCGACCTCGAGGGCGCGCGCGTCCGCGCGCAGCTGGCGGTCGACGCCGCGGGGATCGGGACCTTCGACTGGGACCTCCGCAGCGGCCGGCTGCTGTGGGACGAGCGGCTGATCGAGCTGTTCGGCTACGACGTGGCCACCTTCGGCCGCAGCATCGACGCCTTCAACGCCCGACTGCACCCCGACGACCTGCCCCGGGTCACCGACGCGCTGACCGGCGCCATCGACTCCGTCGGCGACTACGAGGCCGACTACCGGATCGTGCTGCCCGACGGGGTCACCCGGTGGGTGTCGGCCCGGGGACGGGCGCTGCCCGGCCCCGACGGGACCGCGGTCCGGCTCATCGGGGTCGCCTGGGACGTCACCGCGGAGGTGGCCGAGGAGGCCCGGGTGACCCGGGTGCTCGAGGCGATGCCGGCCGGCTTCTACTCCCTGGACCACGACTGGCGGTTCGTCCACGTCAACGCGCAGGCCGAGCGGCTGCTGGGCCGCAGCCGCGACGAGCTGCTCGGCCAGGTGATCTGGTCGGCCTTCCCCGCCACCGTGAACAGCGTCTTCGAGGACAGCTACCGCGCGGCGGTCGCGCACGGGGAGCCGATCTCCTTCGACGCGCACTACCCGGCCCCGCTCAACGGCTGGTACGAGCTGCGCGCCTGGCCCACGCCCGACGGGCTGTCGGTCTACTTCATCGAGGTCACCGACCGCCTCGCCGCCCAGCGGCAGGCCGAGCTGGCGACCCGCCGGCTGACCCTGCTGGCCCAGGTCAGCACCGAGCTGGCGGGCACGCTGGACGTGCAGGCGGCCACCGCCCGGCTGCCGCGCCTGGTCGTCCCGGCCCTGGCCGACTACTGCATCCTCACCGTCATCGACGCCGACGGGCAGCCCCGCGACATCGGGAGCTGGCACGACGACCCGACCGGCCGCGACCTGCTCGAGCGGTACGCCGAGGTGCGCCTGGGCGCCATGCCGATGACCGCCCCGGTGGGCCGCGCGCTGCACTCGAACGAGGCCGTGACCTTCTCCGGGGGCGAGGTGCTGGAGCTGCTGCCGCCCGGGCGGGCCAAGGAGCTGTTGAGCGCACTGGCGCCAGAGACCGAGGTGGCGCTCCCGCTGCGCGCCCGCGGCCGCACCCTCGGGCTGCTGACGCTGTTCTTCTCCGCCGGTCACACCCCCACCCCCGAGGACGTCGCGGTGGCCCAGGACGTCGCCGACCGGGCCGGGCTGGCCTGGGACAACGCGCGGTTGTTCGGCCAGCAGCAGCAGATGGCCGAGACGCTGCAGCGCAGCATGCTGACCGAGCCGCCGGAGCCCGACCACGCCGAGATCGTGGTCCGGTACATGCCCGCCGCCGAGGCCGCCCGGGTCGGCGGCGACTGGTACGACGCGTTCCTGCAGCCCAACGGCGCCACCATGCTCGTCATCGGCGACGTCGTCGGCCACGACACCGCGGCCGCCGCGGCGATGGGCCAGGTGCGCAGCGTGCTGCGCGGGATCGCCGCCTACAGCGACGCCGGGCCCGCCGAGGTGCTGCGCGGGCTGGACTCAGCGATGTCGGTGCTGCAGCAGGACACCCTGGCCACCGCCGCCGTCGCCCGGTTCGAGCAGACCCCCGACGAGCGCACCCGCGGCGTCACCCGGATGGTCTGGGCCAACGCCGGGCACCTGCCGCCGCTGGCGCTCAACCCCGACGGCAGCACGACCGTGCTGGCCGACTGGAAGGCCGACCTGCTGCTCGGGGTCGACTCGACGGCGAGGCGCACCGAGAACACGGTCACCCTCGACCGGGGCACCACGGTGCTGCTCTACACCGACGGCCTCATCGAGCGCCGGGACGCCGACCTGGACACCGGGCTGGCGCGGCTGCGCACCTCGCTGACCGAGCTCGCCGAGCTGCCCCTCCAGCAGCTGTGCGACGAGCTGATCGTGCGGCTGGTGGACGGCAAGCCGGAGGACGACGTCGCCCTGGTGGCCGTGCGGCTGCACCGCCAGGACCGGCCGCGCCCGGCCGAGGCCGGCCCGAACCGGGTGCCGGACGGCGTCCCGCCCGACCCGGGGACGGCGTGAGCGAGGCCACCCGGGGACCGTCCGGGCCGACCCCGACCGGCGACCCGAGCCCGCTCGGCCTACCGTGGGCACGCCCCGGCACAGGTCGGACCCCATCGACCGGAGGGAGCTCCCCCGTGCCCGCGACCGAGCACCTCCCCGCCCGGCACGTCCACGACCTGCTGCTGCACGACTCCCCCGAGGAGCTGGTGGAGGTCGGCCTCCCCTTCCTGCGCGCCGGGCTGGAGGCCGGTGAGGCGGTCCTGCTGGCCACCAGCGACACCTCGAGCCGGCTGCTGACCGACGCGCTCGGCGGGGGCGACGACGTGCTCGTCCTGCCGCGGGGCGAGGTGTACCGCACGCGCACCCCCGCCGCGCTCACCACGGTGCGGCGCATGGTCGGCGAGCGCATCACCGCCGGCGCCCCGCGCGTGCGGGTGCTCGCGGAGATCGACTTCGGCCCGACCCCGCGGGACTGGCTGGAGTGGCAGCGCTACGAGGCCGTGGTCAACGAGGCGCTCGCGCCGCTGCCGCTGTGGGGGCTGTGCGCCTACGGCACCACGCGGCTGCCCGACGAGCTGATCACGACCGGCCTGCAGACCCACCCGCACCTGTACACCGCCGCCGGGCGCCGCGACAACCCGGACTTCGTCGAGCCCGCCACGTACCTGCGCGCGCTGCCGGTGCCCACCGAGCCGCTGGAGCACGGCGAGCCGCTGCTGCACGTCGAGGACGTCCGCGAGTTCAGCGGGCTGCGCCGCGCGGTGGCGGCGGTGCTCGCCGGGCTGGGCGGTGACGCCGACCTGCTCGAGGACCTGCACCTGGCCATCGACGAGATGAGCTCCAACGCCGTGCGGCACGGCGGCCCGCCGGTGACCCTGCGGCTGTGGGCGGGCCCCGACCGGGTCGTGTGCCGGATCAGCGACGGCGGCGCCGGCATGGACTCCCCCTTCGCCGGCTACGGCCCGGCGCACGGGGAGGACCTCTCCCGTGGCGGCATGGGCCTGTGGCTGGCCCGCCAGCTGTGCGACCACGTCGACGTCATCGACGACGGCGGCGGGCTGACCGTGCGCCTCACGACGTCCCTGCACTGACCCGACCGAGGAGCACACCGTGGACCTGCCCGAGAGACTGCTCGCCCTGCTCCAGCGGCCCAGCCCCTGCTTCCTGGCGACCACGATGCCCGACGGCTCGCCGCAGCTGACCCAGACCTGGGTGGACACCGACGGCACGCACGTCCTGGTCAACACCGTCGCCGGGTTCCAGAAGGTGCGGAACATGGAGCGCGACCCGCGGGTGGCGCTGAACATCGCCGACCCCGACGACGTCTCCTCCTACTACGCGGTGCGCGGCCATGTCGTCTCGATCAGCCCCGACGGGGCCGCCGAGCACATCGACCGGCTGGCGCAGAAGTACCTCGGCGGCCCCTACCCCTGGTACGGCGGCCGCGACCAGGTGCGGCTCACCGTGCGCATCGCCGCCGACCGGATCAGCTCACCCCAGGGCTGACCGGGCCCGGCGGGGCGACCGGGGCTCCTGTGGGCGCTGGGACGACTGCGGCGCGTCACCGACGATGTTCCGGCCCGGGACCGTCCGCGCCCTAGCATCGTGACGCGTACTGCTGCCCGACCGGTCGGACCCGGCCGGTACGTGGCACCGGGACAGGTGCACGTCCGGAGGAGGAGCGAGTCGTGGGCTGGTCGACCAAGAGCACCACCGCTGTGACCGCAGTGGGTGCAGCTGCTGTCGTGGCGCCCACCCCACCCACGCTCCCCCGTCCGCGCCGCAAGGTCGAGCACGACGCCAGCCTGGAGACCGCCGCCCAGCAGGCCGGGGTGCTCACCCAGGCCAGCCGCGAGGTCTCCGACACCTCCCAGCAGGCCGCCGAGTCGCTGACCGAGCTGCGGTCGGCGATCACCGACATCTCCTCCAGCACCCACCGCGCCTCGACGATCGCCGAGGACGCGGTGCGGGACGCCCGCGCCGTGGACGAGCGGATCGCGGCGCTGCAGGAGGCCAGCGAGTCGATCACCGAGATGGTGCGGCTGATCTCCGCGATCAGCCAGCAGAGCCGCTTCCTCGCCCTCAACGCCTACGTCGAGGCCGCCCGCGCCGGGGACGTCGGCCGCGGGTTCGCCGTCGTCGCCGACGAGGTCAAGCAGCTGGCCAGCCGCACCGCCCAGGCCGCCGAGGACATCGGCGCGCAGATCGAGGCGGTGCAGTCGGAGACCCGGCAGGCCGTCAGCGCCATCCAGCGGATCAGCGGCACCCTCGGCTCCATCGCCGAGGCGCAGGACGCCATCGCCGCGGCCGTCGAGCAGCAGCGGGCCGCCACGGACCGGGTCGTGGACAACGTCGACCGGGCGGCCAGCGGCTCGGCCCGGATCAGCCAGGCGGTGGCCGAGCTGGCCGACAGCCAGCGACTGGCCTACGTGCGCCGCGCGCTCACCCTCGCCCAGGACCTCCTCGAGGACGCCGGCGGCCTGAGCCTGGGCACCGGGACCCGCTCGATGAGCGTCACCGACCAGGCGACCTCCACCAGCTCCCGCGCCGAGCTGCCCGAGCTGCTGCTCGGTGCTGCCCCGCTGCCCTGGGTCGACGACCCGCGCCGGCCCGCCCCGCTGGTCGACGAGGTCGTCGCCCAGGTGGGCGGCACCTGCACGCTCTTCCAGCGGCTGGACGACGCCGGCGCCATGGTGCGCGCGGCCACCACGGTCGTCACCGCCGCCGGCCGGCGCAACATCGGGACGTCGATCGCCCCGGTCAACGCCGACGGCACCCGGAACCCGGTGCTCACCGCGGTGCTCGCCGGCCAGCTCTACACCGGCCCGGCCACCGTGGCCGGCAAGCCCTACTTCACCGCCTACGCCGGCGTGCGCGCCCCCGACGGCACGCTGGTCGGCATGCTCTACGTCGGCCTGCCGATCGTGGCCCTGGCCTGACGCCTGCCGGTCACTGCCGGACGGCGAGCACCAGCCAGCGGTCCTCGGCGTCGTCGACCAGCGTCGTCGTCCAGCCCGCCCGGCTCAGCAGCGCGCTGATCCGCGGCTGACCGCGCACGTCGTCCGGGCGCAGCTCGTGCCCGTGCCGGCGGGCCAGCGCCACCCGGCCGATCGGGGAGAACAGCGCCAGCCCGGCGCCGTGGGCGGCGACCCGGGCCAGCTCGCGCAGCCCTGCCTCTGGTTCGTCCAGGTGCGACACCAGGCCGGCGGCGAACACGGCGGTGAACGTGCCGTCGGCGAACGGCAGCGCCCCGACGTCACCGCGCACCAGCCCGGCCAGCCCGCCGCGGCCGCGGTGCACGGCCTCGGCGAGCATCTCCGCGGTCACGTCGACGCCCACCACGGTGCCGGCCGGACCGGCCGCCTCGCGCAGCACCGGCAGCGCACGACCGGTGCCGCACGCCGCGTCGAGGACGACGTCCCCGGGGCGCACCCCCAGCTCGGCGACGGCCCGGGCGAAGCGCGGCCCGTCGTCGGGGAAGCGTTCCTCCCAGCCCGCGGCCCGGGCCCCGAAGAAGGCCTGGGTGTCCCGGTCCGGGCCGCTCATGCCGGACCTGTCAGCAGGGCAGGCCGGTGAACGCCCGGAACGCCTCGACCAGCGCGTCGGCGTCGTCCGCGCCGAGCACCACGGTCACGTGCTCGCCGGTGCCGGTGCGCAGCAGGTCGGTCTCGCCCAGCACCTCCGCCAGCCGCTCCGCCCGTGCCCGGTCGGCCTCGGCGAACTCGATGCCGGACGTGGCGGCCGCACCGGTGGTGACGGTGCCGACGGTCAGGCCGCCGTCACGCAGCTTCTGCGCGACGAGCTCGCCCAGCGCCGGGTCCCCGGTGCCGTCGAGGACGTCGACCGTGGTCCCCGCGGCCGGCTCGCAGGAGTCGGTCGGCGGGGCCGGGGTGGGCGACGGCTCCGTGGTCGGCGGGGTGGCAGGCGGCGTCGAGCTGGTGGGCGGCTCGCTCGCCGGCGGGGTCGAGGTGGCCGGCGGCTGAGTCGTCGGCTCCTCGGGCGTCGGGGTGGCCGGCGGCTGGGCCGTCGGCTCCTCGGGCGTCGGCGTGGCCGGCGGCTGAGTCGTCGGCTCCTCGGGCGTCGGGGTGGCCGGCGTCTGAGTCGTCGGCTTCCCGGGCGTCGGGGCCGCCGGGGGCTCGGGCGAGCTGGCAGGCTTCTCCGAGGGCTTCGGGGTCTCCGGCTTCGGCGTCTCCGGCTTCGGGGACTCGGGCTTCGGGGTCTCCGGGGTCACCGGGGTCTCCGGCTTCGAGGTCTCCGACTTCGGGGCCTCCGGCTTGGAGGTCTCCGACTTCGACGGATCTGCCTGTGGCGTCTCCGGCTTCGAGGTCTCCGGCTCACGGGTAGCAGGCTCCGGACGCGCCGGGGACGACAGCGACGGGAAGGCCGGCACCGCGGGGCCGTCCGCGACGACCACCACCCGGTCCTCGGACGCCCGCGGCGCCTGCTGCTGCTGCGGGACCCGGCCGATCGCCGGCGGCCGGCCCGGGTCGGCCGGCGGCACGACCACCGCGGGGGCGGTCGTCGTCGGGACGTGCGGCGGCGGGGTGCCGGCGTAGGTGGCCGACAGCCCCAGCACGGTGGCCACGTACTCGTCGGAGTGGTTGTAGGCGAAGACGGCCCGCGCCTGCCCGGACTCGCTGCTCAGGTCGCCGCCGGCGGCGCAGAGGTAGTCACCGGTGGCGGCCGCTGCGTCGTAGATGTTGAACGGGTCGCGCACCCCGTCGCCGTTGCCGTCGGCGCCGTAGACCGCCCAGGTGGTGGGGATGAACTGCATCGGCCCGACCGCCCGGTCGTGCACGGTGTCGCCGTCGAAGCGGCCGCCGTCGGAGTCGAGGATGCGGGCGGTGCCGTTGCCGGTGAGCGGGATGCCGACGACCGGCGGCGTGGACAGCCCGTCGGTCGACAGCACGGCGCCGGCGAACCGGCCGTGGTTCGACTCGACCCGGCCGATCGCCGCGATCAGCGTCCAGCTGATGCCGCAGTCGGCCAGCTCGGCCGCGCGGGTGTAGGCCTCCATCGCCGTGGTGGGCACGCCACCGGCGGCCAGCGGCGAACGCGCGGCGTCCGGGGACCGCGGGCTGCTGGTGCCGGGGGCGGCAGCAGCCGACGCCGCCTCCTCCAGCGCGGCGCCCTCGAGCACCGGGGAGGCCAACAGGTCGGGGTCGCTGCGGTGGGCGGAGAGCCGGCTCGCCGAGGAGGTGGCGCCGGCGCTGAGCTCACCGCCAGGCACTGGTGCCGCGGACAGCAGCGCAGGGGCGGCGGAGGCGCCGGGCAGCAGCGCGACCAGGGCCGTGGTCAGGCCCGCGGTCATCACGACGGTCTGACCACGGCGGCCGCCGGCCCGGTGTCGTGGGCTCACGCGGCAGCCACGCGGTCGTCGTGCAGCGAGCAGTTCGGCACCGTTGATCCCCCTGGAGCGTCCACCTGCGGTCGTCCCGGCCGGGCACGTGACGCAGAGTGCGCACGACGGGACTGTGTCGACCGTAAGCGGAGCGAACCGTCAGCGCCATGCCCCGACGGTGAACTTCTCCCGATCCGGCCCACGACCACCCGCACGAGGGCCTCCGGGTTCCGGAACGAGCCGGCACGGGACCATCATCGAGGGGCACCCCGGGTCGGCTGCCGCCGCGGCACCGGCGGGTGCGTGGTCCCGCCGGGAGGGGTGCTGGTGCTCGCGCGACAACGACAGGAACGGATCCTCGACGCGGTCCGGGCGCACGGTGGCGCCCGCGTGTCGGAGCTGGTGCGCCTCCTCGGCGTCTCGGAGATGACCGTGCGCCGCGACATCGCCACCCTCGCCGACCGCGGGCTGGTGGCGCGGGTGCACGGCGGCGCGACCGCACTGGACGGCCGCAGCGCCGACGAGCCGGGCTTCCAGGCCAAGTCGGCGATGGCGCTGGCGGAGAAGCGGGCCATCGCCCGGGTCGCCGCGGGCCTCGTGCAGCCCGGTGACTCGGTCGCCCTGTCGGCCGGCACCACCACGTTCGCGGTGGCCGAGGCGCTGCTGGGCGTCGCCGGGCTCACCGTCGTCACCAACTCCCTGGCCGCGGCGCGGCTGCTGCACGACAACGCCCGGGAGGACCAGACGGTCGTGCTCACCGGCGGCGTGCGCACCCCCTCCGACGCGCTCGTGGGCCCGGTCGCGGTGTCCGCGCTGCGCGTGCTGCACGTCGACTGGCTCTTCCTCGGCGTGCACGGCATGGACGCCGAGGCCGGGCTGACCACCCCGAACCTGGTCGAGGGCGAGACCAACCGCGCCCTGGTGGCCTGCGCCCGCCAGGTGGCCGTGGTCGCCGACTCCTCGAAGTGGCGGGTCGTGGGGCTGTGCAGCATGGCCGGCCTGGACGAGGTCGACGTCCTGATCACCGACTCGGGCCTGCCCGAGCCCGCCCGCCAGGAGCTGTCCGCCCGCACCGGCCGGCTGGTGATCGCGCCCGTCGCGCCGGTCTGACCAGCAGTTGCACCCACGCGCCGGCCGTCCGGCCGGGCGGTGGGGACCCCCGGGTCATGCGACGTTGCAAGACCGTGATGTGATCTTCCTTGCGCTCAAATGTCCGATCATGTTCGATCCGGATGAGCGGGACCGCGGGCCCGCACCCAGGCAACGACGCCTAGCAAGGGAGTTCGACCATGACACCCACCACCGCCGGACGGCGCGCACTGCGCCCGTCCCGCCTCCTCGTCGCCGGTGCCGCAGCTGCACTCGCACTGACCGGCTGCGCCAACAGCGGCGAGACCGACGCCCCCGCGGCCGCGGCCTCCGCCGGGAACGGCGGCGCGCAGGTCACCAAGTCGGCCAGCGCCCCTGCCGGCGAGGGCTGCACGCTGGACAAGTACGGCCTGGAGAAGATCGACCTCAAGGGCGCCAAGGTCGGCTTCTCGCAGTCCGAGCCCGACACCGCCGCCTTCCGCGCCGCCGAGACCCAGTCCATCAAGGACGAGGCCGCGAAGATCGGCGTGGGCGAGCTGCTGGTCACCAACGCCAACGCCCAGCTGACCAAGCAGATCTCCGACATCCAGGACCTGCTCAACCAGGGCGCCCAGGCCCTGATCGTCGCCCCGGTCAACTCCGACGGCCTGGACCCGGCCCTCGCCGCGGCCAAGGCCAAGGGCGTGCCGGTGCTGACCATCGACCGCAAGGTCACCAACACCGCCTGCTCGGACTACCTGGCCTTCATCGGCTCGGACTTCGAGGAGCAGGGCAAGCGCGCCGCCGACGCCATGGCGACGGCCGCCGGCGGGCCGGCGAAGGTCGCGATCCTGCTGGGCTCCTCGGGCAACAACGTCACCGACCTGCGCACCTCCGGGTTCGTCGACCAGGTGAAGGCCGAGCACCCCGAGCTGGAGATCGTCGCCCAGCAGACCGGTGACTTCGAGCGGGCCAAGGGCCAGTCGGTGGCCGAGCAGCTGCTGCAGTCCAACCCCGACATCAACGCCATCTACGCCGAGAACGACGAGATGGGCCTGGGCGCGGTGCAGGCCGTGCTCAGCGCCGGCAAGCAGCCCGGCACCGACGTCAAGATCGTCTCGATCGACGGCACGAAGAACGCGGTCCAGGCGCTCGTCGACGGCCAGTACAACGGCGTCATCGAGTCCAACCCGCGCTTCGGCCCGCTGGCGTTCTCCACCCTCCAGGACTTCATGGACGGCAAGGAGATCCCCGAGGACATCATCATCGAGGACGACGAGTACACCCCCGACAACGCCGCGGCCGAGCTGGCCAACGCGTTCTGACCCGCACGTCGGGTCAGCACCGCCCCACCTGACCGGTGCCCCCGCCCCACCCGGGCGGGGGCACCGGGCCACACCGCTCGACGAGGAGCCCGGTGTCCCACTCCCTGCCCACCACACCCGGCCGTCCGGCGGGTCGGCCGCACGACGGCCCCCTGCTCAGCGTCTCGGGGGTGACCAAGTCCTTCGCCGGGGTGCACGCCCTGCGCGGCGTCGACTTCACCCTCTCCCCCGGCTCCATCCACGCCCTCGTGGGCGAGAACGGCGCCGGTAAGTCCACCTTCATCAAGGTGCTCACGGGCGTGCACGCCGCCGACGCCGGCGAGGTCCGCTTCCTCGGCGACCCGGTCGCCTTCTCCCGCCCCGCCGACGCCCAGGACGCCGGGATCTCCACGATCTACCAGGAGATCAACCTCGTCCCGCTGCTCACCGTGGCGCAGAACATCTACCTGGGCCGCGAGCCGCGCCGCTTCGGCCTGGTCGACACCCGCAGTCTCAACCGGCAGGCCGCCGAGCTGGTGCAGCGGCTGGGCATCGAGGTCGACGTCCGCGCGGAGCTCGGCTCGCTGGGCCTGGGCGTGCAGCAGATGGTCGCCCTGGCCCGCGCCGTCTCCATCGACGCCCGCGTCGTGATCATGGACGAGCCGACGTCGTCGCTGGAGGTGCGCGAGGTCGAGACGCTGTTCGGCGTCGCCCGCACCCTGGCCGCCTCCGGCGTCGGGCTGGTCTTCGTCTCCCACCGCCTCGACGAGCTGTGGGCGCTGTGCGACACGGTGACCGTCCTGCGCGACGGCCGAGCCGTGCACACCGGGCCGATGGCCGACCTCGAGCGGGTCCGCCTGGTCTCCCTCATGCTCGGCCGCGAGGTCAGCGACGTCCGCGCCGAGGGGACGACGGACTTCGGCGCCTCGCACGCCCAGGGCGACGCCCCGCTGCTGTCGGTCTCCGGGGTCGACGTCCCCAACCGGCTGCGCGGCGTGGGCCTCACCGCCCGGCCCGGCGAGGTCGTGGGCCTGGGCGGTCTGCTGGGCTCCGGCCGCAGCGAGACCCTCAAGGCGATCTACGGCGACCTGACCACCACCTCGGCCGACGTCGAGGTCGGCGGCACGAAGGTCAAGGCCGGCTCGGTGAGCCGGTCGCTGCGCGCCGGGATCGCGTTGCTCTCGGAGGACCGCAAGGCCGAGGGGATCGTCCCGGACATGTCGGTGCGCGACAACATCGCGCTGGCCGTGCTGCCCAAGATGGCCCGCGGCGGGATGATCTCCGACGCCCGGATCGACGCCCTGGTCGACACGTTCATGCGCCGGCTGCAGATCAAGGCCTCCAGCCCGCGGCAGAAGGTGCGCGAGCTGTCCGGCGGCAACCAGCAGAAGGTGCTCATCGCCCGCTGGCTGGCCACCGAGCCCAGGGTCTTCCTGCTCGACGAGCCCACCCGCGGCATCGACGTCGGCGCCAAGCGCGAGGTCCAGGGCCTGATCGACGAGCTGGCCGACCAGGGCCTGGCCGTGGTGCTGGTCTCCAGCGAGATGGACGAGCTGGTCGAGGGCAGCGACCGGGTCGTCGTCCTGCACGACGGCGCCGTCTCCGGCGAGCTCGACGGCGACCGCCTCACCTCCGCCGAGCTGCTCCGGGTCCTCGCCGGCGGCATCCCCGAGGAAGCCCCCACCCCGCCCGCCGCCGGCGCGCACGCCGCCACCCCGGAGAGGAACCACCGTGGTTGAGCACACCGCGACCGCAGCGGGCACCACCCCCGCTCCCCCACCGGCGTCCGCACCCCCGGCCGACGCCGCGCCGTCGCGCCGCCGGCTCGACGGTGAGTGGTTCCGCCGCAACGGCGTCTACCTGGGGCTGGTGGCGCTGGTCCTGGTCAACCTGGTGATCACCCCGCACTTCGCCAGCACCGGGTCGCTGCGGCTGCAGCTGGTGCAGGTCGCGCCGATCATCGTCGTCAGCCTGGGCATGGCCCTGGTCATCGGCACCGGCGGCATCGACCTCTCCGTCGGTGCGGTGATGGCCATGACCGCGGCGGTCATCCCGCTCTACATCGGCTACGGCACCCTCGGTGCCATCGCCGTCGGGCTGATCGCCGGCGTGCTCTCCGGCGCCCTCGCCGGCAGCGTGGTGGCCCGGATCGGGGTGCAGCCGATCATCGCGACGCTGGCGATCATGGTCGGCCTGCGCGGCCTGGCCAACATCGTCGGCGGGCAGATCAAGAGCATCCGCGACCCCGGGTTCCGCACCCTGGGCAGCGGCTCGGTGCTCGGCATCCCATGGGTCGTGCTGATCGCGATCGTGGTGGCGGTGCTGGTCTGGGTGCTGATGAGCCGCACCACCTTCGGCCGCCAGCTGGTCGCCATCGGCGGCAACGACCGGGCCTCGGCGCTGGCCGGTCTGCCGGTGAAGCGGGTGCTCACCACGGTCTACGTGATCTCCGGGGTGCTGGCCGCGCTGGCCGGCGTGCTGCTCGTGGCGCGCAACCAGGCCAGCGACCCGACCCAGCTGGGCCGGCTGGTCGAGCTCACCGCGATCACCGCGGTCGTCGTCGGCGGCACACCGCTGACCGGCGGCCAGGTGCGGGTCCTGGGCACGGTGGCCGGTGCGCTGCTGATGCAGCTGATCACCTACACCCTCGTCGCCCACGACATCACCAACTCCGTCGCCCAGATGGTGCAGGCGGTCATCGTCGTCCTGGCCGTGTACGCCCAGGTGGGCACCCGGAAGCGGCGGAGGTCGCGCGCATGAGCACCATCGAGACCACTCCCCAGGCGGCCGGCACCGACGCCACCGCGCGCCGGCTGAAGTTCGTCCAGCGCGTGCAGCGGCAGGGCGCGCTCGCCGTCCTGGTCGTGCTGTGCCTGGTGGCCACATTCCAGTTCGACACCTTCGCGACCGGGGCGAACATCCGCTCGATCGGCCTGCAGGCGTCGTTCCTGGCGGTCATCGCGCTCGGCATGACGTTCGTGATCTTCACCGGCGGCATCGACCTGTCGGTCGGCTCCGTCTTCGCCCTCGGCGGCGTGCTCGCCGCCTGGGCGGCGCAGGAGTACAACACCCTCGCCGCGGTGCTCGTGCCGCTCGTGGTGTGCGGGGCGATCGGGCTCGTGCAGGGCCTGGTCATCGCCTACGGCAAGCTCGCGCCGTTCATCGTCACCCTGGCCGGGCTGCTGTTCGCCCGCGGCCTGCTGCTGTTCATCAGCGACGAGGGCGCCACGGTGAACAAGGTGCCCGCCGACAGCGCCTTCCGGCACCTGGCGCAGGGCAGCCTGCTGGGCATCCCGTACCCGATCTGGATCGTGGTGGTGTTCTTCGGCATCGGGGCGCTCGTGCTGCACCGCACGTCCTTCGGGCCGACGGTGCTGGCGATCGGTGGCCAGGAGGACGCCGCGGACCTGATGGGCCTCCCCGTCGCCCGCACCAAGGTCATCACCTACACCGCCAGCGGCCTGCTCGCCGGGTTCGCCGGCGTGCTCATCGCCAGCTACACGTCCTCGGGCGTGGCCATCATCGGCGTGGGCACCGAGCTGCAGGCCATCTCCGCGGTGGTGCTCGGCGGCACGCTGCTGGCCGGTGGCGCCGGCACGATCTTCGGCACGCTGGTCGGCGTCCTGCTGCTGCAGGTCATCGCCAACGTGATCAACCAGGTCGGCTCGCTGAACTCGAACTGGCAGGACCTGGTCAGCGGCGGCATCCTGCTCGCCGTCGTCGTCCTGCAGCGCTACCTCGCCGGGACGGTCCGCAGATGACCCCCACCCGCAGCTGGACCATCCGCTCGGGCGGGCACGAGGCCGTGATCGGCCGCACGGGTGCGGGGGTGCGCGACTACCGGGTGGACGGCGTCCCGGTCGTCGACGCCCTGGGCGAGCGGGAGGTGGCCTCGGCCTACCACGGCCTGGTGCTGGCGCCCTGGCCCAACCGGGTCCCCGACGGGCGCTGGAGCTGGGCGGGTGAGGAGCTGCAGCTGCCGGTCAACGAGGCGGCCACGGGCTGCGCGCTGCACGGGCTGGTGGCCTACACCGCCTGGCAGGTGCGGGAGCAGACCGAGGACGCCGTGGAGCTGGGCGTCTCGATCGAGCCGCAGCCGGGCTACCCGTTCGCCCTGGACCTGACGGTGCGCTGGTCGGTGGGCCCCGACGGGCTGCGCTGCGCGACCGGCGTGGTCAACACCGGCTGGGACACCGCCCCCTTCGGCGTGGCCGTGCACCCCTACGTCGTGCTGCCCGGGTGCGGTGTGGACGACCTGGCGCTCACCCTCCCCGCGGCCAGCTGGCTGGAGACCGACGAGCGGCTGCGACCGGTCGCCCTGCACCCGGTCGACGGCGGCGACCTCGACTTCCGCCAGGGCGCACCGCTGCGCGGGCGGTCGCTGGACACCGCCTTCACCGACGTCACCGGCCAGGTGGCGCGGGTGACCGGCGGCGACCGGGCGGTCGAGGTGTGGGCCGACCCGGCGTTCGGCTGGTGGCAGGTCTACACCTCCGACTACTTCCCGGAGGGCTCCGAGCGGCACCGGCACGCGCTGGCCGTGGAGGCCATGACCTGCGGGCCGGACGCGTTCAACACCGGGCGCGACCTGCTCACCCTGGAGCCGGGCGCCCGCTGGGCCGCGGCGTGGGGCGTGCGGGCGGTCTGAGCTCAGCTGCTCTCGCGGACCACCAGGCGGTGGCCGGCGGTGTGCACCCGGGCGGGGGTGTCGTCGCCGGCCAGCCGGGCCCGCAGCACCTCGAGCGCGAGTGCGGCGATCTGGTCCCGGTCCGGGGAGACGGTGGTCAGCCGCGGGACGGCGTACCGGCCGTCCTCGATGTCGTCGAACCCGACGACGGCGACGTCCTGGGGCACCCGGAGACCGGCGTCGACCACGGCCCGCAGCGCGCCGAGGGCGAGCTGGTCGCTGAAGCAGAAGACGGCGTCCGGCGGCTCGGGTGCCTCCAGCAGCTCGGTCATCGCCCGGTGCCCCTCGTCGCGGTGCAGCGACCCGACCGGGGCCTCACGGTCGGGACGCTGCTCCAGCCCGGCTGCGGCCAGCGCCCGGCGGTGACCGAGCAGGCGCTGGTGGGCGGTCGCGTTGCCCAGCGTGGGCCGGACGCCGATCGCGGCGATGGCGGTGCGCCCCCGGGCGGCCAGGTGCCCGACGGCCTCCTCGGCGGCGCGGACGTTGTCGATGACCACGTGGTCGACCGGCGGCGCACCCTCGTGCTCGCCGAGCAGCACGATCGGGGTGGCGTCGGAGCGGCTGGCCAGCTCCTGCGCCGGCACCGACCAGGGGCTGAAGATGACGCCGTCGACGAGCTGGCTGCGCTCGCCGTTGAGCAGCCGGCGCTCGCGCGCGGGGTCGCCGTCGGTCTGGTCGATGAGCACCGTCCACCCCTCGTCCTCGGCGATCCGCACGGTGCGCGCGGCGAGGTCGGAGAAGTAGGGCGAGTCGATCTCGGGGACGACGAGGGCGAGCAGCCCGGTGCGGCCACGGCGCAGGTTCCGGGCGGCCATGTTGGGCCGGTAGCCGAGGGTGTCGATGCTGGCCTGCACGCGGGCGCGGGTGTCCGGGGCGACGTGCCGGAAGTCGTTCACCACGTTGGAGACCGTGCGCACCGAGACGCCGGCGTGCTCCGCGACGTCGCTCAGCCGCACCATCGCCGTCCCCTCCCTGGTCTGTCCGACGACTTCGACGCTACCCCTTGCATCGTGGCATGCAACGTTGCAAACTGGTCTCACCCACTGCGAGGGAGAACACGATGACGACCACTGCCCAGGCCCCCACGGACATCGACGTCCAGGCCATGCGCGACCGCATCTACACCGACGGCATCGTCGGCGTCCCCGGCGCCTTCTCGACCGAATGGGCCGACCAGCTCCACCGCGACATCATGGTGGCCTTCGAGGAGGCCCGGTCCCGCGAGAACGGCGCCATCGGCCGCGGCCCGAAGCGCTGGTACGTCGAGGTGCACCCCGAGCAGATCAGCGGCTTCCTCGAGCTGGTCACCCACCCCGCGGTCACCGGCGCCTGCGAGGCCGTGCTCGGCCCGGACTACGAGATCGTCGAGATCGGCTTCGACATCCCGTTCGAGGGCGCGATGAACCAGCCCTGGCACCGCGACTTCCCGAGCCCCGAGCTCACCTACCGGGACAGGACGATCAACTCGCTGGCCATCAACGCCACCGCGGTCGACACCGCCGAGGACATGGGCCCGTTCGAGATCGCCCCGGGCACCCAGTTCGACCACGACCCGTCGTTCAAGCACGAGATGTTCCCGCCGAAGGACATGTGGTCCCGGTACGAGGAGCGGGCGGTGAAGAAGTACCCCAAGCGCGGTGACATCTCCATCCGCTCCGCCCTCACCATCCACCGCGGCACGGCGAACCAGTCGGCGAAGTCCCGCCCGGTGCTGGTGCTCGGCGTCGACGCCCCCGGCGCCGGCCACGGCGCGATGCACGACCTGGCCGTGACGAAGGGCTTCTGGGAGACGCTGCCGGAGTCGGTGCGCGCCCACCTGAAGTGCCCGGTGGTCGACGAGCTGACCCCGATCACGCAGAAGCACGACATCGAGGGCCTGGAGATGGGCGAGGCCTGACCTCCCCCCGCTCCGCCGACGCGCGTCCGCCCCTCCCCGGGGCGGGCGCGCGTCGCTCGTTCACGGGATGACGCCGTCCGTGGCCAGCGTCGGGACGTCGACCGGCACGGTGTCGGGGTACAGCAGCCCGGTCCCGGTGTTGAGGACGACGACGTCGTCGGTGCTGCTCAGCCAGCCGGACTCCCTCAGCTGCCCGACCGCGGCGAAGCAGGCCGCACCCTCCGGGCAGACCCAGGTGCCCTCGTCCTGGGCGAGCGCCACCTGGGCGGCCAGCAGCGCCTCGTCGGTGACCGCGATCGCCGTCCCGCCGGTGGACCGGACGGCGTCGAGCACGAGGAAGTCACCGAGCGCCTTGGGCACGGTGATGCCGAAGGCGACGGTGTGCGGGTCGGCCGGCGGGGTGCTCTCGGCGAGCCCCGCGTCGAAGGCGTCGACGATCGGCGCGCAGCCGGTGGCCTGGACGGCGACCAGGCGCGGCAGGTCACCGGTGATCCAGCCCAGCTCCCTGAGCTCCAACAGCGCCTTGTGGATCGCGATGATGCCGACGCCACCGCCGGTCGGGTAGAGGATCACGTCCGGGCAGCGCCAGCCCAGCTGCTCGGCGATCTCGTAGCCCATCGTCTTCTTGCCCTCGATGCGGTACGGCTCGCGCAGCGTGGCGGTGTCCTGGTAGCCGGTGCGGGCGGCGACGGCGGCCTTGATGAGCGCACCGGCGTCCCCGATCAGTCCGTCGACCAGGTACAGCTCGGCACCGGTGACCACGCACTCCCGGCGGGTGATCTCCGGGGCGTCGACCGGCATGGCGATCAGTGCGTCCATCCCGGCCCGCGCCGCGTAGGCCGCCCAGGCGGCACCCGCGTTGCCGTTGGTGGGCATGGCGATGCCGCGCACG
The DNA here is from genome assembly GCF_019112525.1 of Modestobacter sp. L9-4. Lineage (NCBI taxonomy): Bacteria > Bacillati > Actinomycetota > Actinomycetes > Geodermatophilales > Geodermatophilaceae > Modestobacter > Modestobacter sp. L9-4. The sequence goes on along the minus strand of NZ_CP077800.1, from coordinate 3,385,351 downwards.
CCCAGTTCCTTCGCGCGGGAGACGCCGACCGCCGCGCCGCGGGCCTTGAACGCACCAGTGGGCACCAGGCCCTCGTCCTTCATCCGCAGCCCCGGGACGCCGAGGCGGGCGCCGTGCGTGGGCAGGTCCAGCAGCGGCGTCATGCCCTCGCCGAGGGTGACCACGTGCGCGGGGTCCCGCACCGGCAGCAGCTCGTGGTACCGCCACAGGCTCGGCGGGCGGGCCGCGATCTCCGCCGTCGTCACGGTGCCCGCCACCTGCTCCAGGTCGTAGCGGGCCAGCAGCGGTGCACCCAGCGGCGAGGTGCCCTGGACGACGTCGGCGTCGTGCCGCGACCCGTCGCGCGAGCACTCCAGGTGGGACAGCGAGGAGAAGGTCACCCGCCCAGTCTGCCCACCGGGCGACGGCGCACAGCCGGAGCGCCGATACTCGCCCCGGTGACCCCGCCGCCGATCCCCCGCCCCGACGGCGCCCCGATCGGCCGGCGGGTGTTCCTCGGGCTGCTGGGTCTCGCTGCGCTGGGCACCGTCGGCGGCGCCGCACTCCAGGCGCGGGTGTCGCCGCTGATCGCCGAGCTGCAGATGCGCGACCCCACCGGGCTGATCTCCGCCCTGCCCCTCGGCGAGGGCTTCCGCTACTACTCGGTCACCGGCGGCGTGCCCGAGGCGACCGCCGACGGCTACCGGCTGGCGGTCTCCGGGCTGGTCGAGCGGCCCGGACAGCACACGCTGGCCGACCTGCAGGCGATGCCGCAGACCGAGCTGGTGCGCGACTTCCAGTGCGTGACCGGCTGGCGGGTGCGTCAGGTGCCGTGGGCCGGGGTGCCGCTGTCGCACCTGCTCGACCTGGCCGGCCCCACGGGCGCGGCCACGGCGGTGCGGCTGACCTCCTTCGACGGCGAGTACACCGAGAGCCTGACGCTGGAGCAGGCCCGCCGTCCCGACGTGCTGGTCGCGCTGCAGATGCTGGGTGCCCCGGTCACCCACGACCACGGCGGGCCGGTGCGGCTCTACACCGCGCCCATGTACGGCTACAAGAGCATCAAGTGGCTGAGCGGCATCGAGCTCACCACCGACGTGCAGCCCGGCTACTGGGAGGACCGCGGCTACGACCTCGACGGCTGGGTCGGCACGACGAACGGGCGCGACGATGACCCGACCGCCTGAGGGCGAGCTCCTCCGCTTCTCCCGTGCCGTGCGCTGGGTGCACGGGCTGGCCGGCGGCCTGGTGCTGGTGCTCCTCGCCTCCGCCGCGGTGCTCTACAACAGCCAGCTGCAGGTGCTGGTCGGCCACCGCCCCGTGGTGGAGGCGGTGCACGTCTGGACCGGGTTCGCCCTGCCGCTGCCGGTGCTGGCCGGGCTGCTGTTCCGCACCGTGCGCGCCGACGCAGCCGAGCTGGACCGCTTCACCGCCCGCGACTGGCAGTGGCTGCGCTCCCCCACCCGCCGCGACGGCACGATCCCGGTGGGCAAGTTCAACGCCGGGCAGAAGCTCAACGGCTCGCTCAGCGCCGGCGCCAGCGCCGTCCTGCTGCTCACCGGCGCGGTCATGTACCTCACCGCCCTGACCCCGGTGGCCTGGCGCACCGGGGCGACGCTCGTGCACGACTGGACGTCGCTGGCCTTCGGGCTGCTGGTGGTCGGCCACGTCTACCACGCACTGCGCGACCCGATCGCGATGCGCGGCATCCGCACCGGCACGGTGCCGCTGCGCTGGGCCCTGCACGACCACCGCGGCTGGGTCGAGCAGCTGCTCGGCCCGCTGGAGCCGCCCGCTCGTTGACCCGGCTCAGACCTCGACGTCGCTGCCCATCGTCACGGTGGAGTCCGGCGGCAGGTTGAAGTAGGCCGCCGGGTTGGCCGCGCTCTTGGCCAGGACGACGAACAGCGCCTTGCGCCAGGGCGCCATGCCGGGGGCGTTGGTGCGCCGGATGGACCCGCGGGACAGGAAGTAGGACGCGGCCTCGAGGTCGACCGGCGGCGGCCGCAGCAGGTCCTCGGCCTGGGCCTGGCGGAGTGCGGCGGGCAGGTCCGGCTCGTCGGCGAAGCCCAGGCGCACCGACAGGTGCTGGATGCCGTCGTCGACGTAGCCGAGCTCGTCGACGGTGAGCCGCTCCGCGGGGGGCACGTGCGGCACGTTGGCCGAGGCCATCGACACGATGATCACGGTCTCGTGCAGCACGTGGTTGTGGTGGGTGTTGGCCCGCAACGCCAGCGGGGCGGTGTCCTTGCTGGGGTGCGGGAAGACCGCGACGCCGCGGACCCGGGCCTTGCCGTGCCGGCGGGCCTCGATGACGAAGTCGACCATCGAGCCCTCCATCCGCCGCCGGTTGGCGCTGACGATCTCCCGGCCGCGCCGCCAGGTGGTCATCACGGTGAACACCAGCGCCGCGATGAGCAGCGGCAGCCAGCCACCGTGCACGACCTTGGACAGGTTGCCGGCGAGGAACACCAGCTCCACGCCGCCGAACCCGATGGCGGCCAGGACGAGCTTCCACGGCTGCCAGTGCCACAGCACCCGGGCGACGAGCAGCAGCAGCACGGTGTCGACGACGAGCGCACCGGTGACCGAGACGCCGTAGGCGGTGGCCAGCCGCTCGGAGGACCGGAAGCTGAGCATCAGGACCAGGACGCCGACGAACAGGATCGCGTTGACCCCGGGCAGGTAGATCTGGCCGCTCTCCTCCTCCGACGTCTGCTTGACCGTGAGCGGCGGGAGCAGGCCGAGCTGCATCGCCTGGCGGGAGAGGGAGAAGGCACCGGAGATGACCGCCTGGCTGGCGATGACGGTGGCGGCGGTGGCCAGCACGACCATCGGCAGCCGCGCCCAGTGCGGGTAGAGCAGGAAGAACGGGCTGTCGGCGGCGCCGGGCCGGTGCAGGATCAGCGCGGCCTGGCCGAGGTAGTTGAGCACCAGCGCGGGGAAGACGAAGAAGAACCAGGCCCGCATGATCGGCTGACGGCCGAAGTGGCCCATGTCGGCGTACAGCGCCTCGGCCCCGGTGATGACCAGGACGACGGCGCCGATCGCGACGAAGGCGATGCCCGGGTGGTCGACGACGAAGAGCACGGCCCAGGTGGGCGAGAGGCCCTGCAGCACCTCGACGTGCTGGACGACCTGGGCGAGCCCGCCGAGTGCGAGCGCGGCGAGCCACAGCGCGGTGACCGGCCCGAACAGCCGGCCGACCTTGCCGGTGCCGAACCGCTGGGCGGCGAACAGCAGCGTGAGGATGACCGCGGCGATCGGCAGGACGACGTGGCTGAGCGCGGGAGCGGCGACCTCGAGGCCCTCGACCGCCGACAGCACGCTGATCGCCGGGGTGATGACCGAGTCGCCGTAGAACAGCGCCACCCCGACCACACCGATGAGCAGCAGCCACTTGGTGGGCCGGCCGCGCTCGGCGTAGAGCCGGCGGGCCAGGGCGGCCAGCGCCATGACCCCGCCCTCGCCGTCGTTGTCGGCCCGCATGATCACGCCGACGTACTTGACGCTGACGATGAGCGTGATCGACCAGAACATCAGCGAGATGACGCCGTAGACGTCGCCCTCGGTGGGCAGGACGGCGCCGTCGTCGATGGAGAACACGGTCTGCAGCGCGTAGAGCGGGCTGGTGCCGATGTCACCGAAGACGATGCCGAGTGCCGCCAGCACCAGTCCCTTGCGGGCGTGGGCCGTCACCGGCGCCCGCGACGCCCCGCCACCGTCGACGTCCGGCGTCAGCACGGACTCGTTCATCGCACACACCTTGGCTGCACGACGAGCCAGTGTCGTCGCCCCGCCTGTGCCGCGCTGCGCGAGGTCCCTCACGTGGCGGGAGCGAGCTGCCGGGGTCCCCGCCCGGTGACGACGACGCGCCCCGTCGTCACCGGACGGTCGACCCCAGCGGTGCCACGTCGTGGGTCAGCCGGAAGGTGTTGGCCGGGTCGACGGCGCGCTTGACCTGCCGCAGCCGCGCGAGGGTCGAGGGGTCGTGCGCGGCGGCCACCGCCTGCCGGTCCACGTCCCCGGCGCCCACGAAGTTCGCGTTGCGCCCGGGCACGACCGCGGGTGCCAGCGCCTCGACGAGCGCCTCGGTCCAGGCGAGCGCCGGGGCTGCCTGCTCCTCCGTGCCGGGCACGAGCGCGTGCAGGACGAACTCGGCGTGCCGGCCGGCCGTGGCGTTGGCCGCCTCGCTGCCCCGGGCCAGCGCGCCGCCCAGGTGGCGCAGCTCGAGCACCGGCACCGGGCACGCGGCGCCATCGCCGGCCCACTCGAGGAGGGTACCGACGGCCTCGTGGGTCAGCGGTCCGAGCAGCGCCGACCGGTTGGAGACGGTCACGGGGCCGGTCGGGTCGGCGTGGATGCTCGCGAACTCGCGGTAGGGCAGCTCCCCGACGGTGTCGACCAGCAGCGGCGCCGCCTCCCGCAGCGGCCGGAGCACCTCGTCGGCCGCGGCGGCGGTGCCGAGGTGGGAGACGCGCACCTGGACGACGAACCTGCCGCGCAGGAGCTCCGGCACGGTCGGGAGCGGCGGCATGCGCAGCAACGCGACTGAGGTCGTCAGCTCGTCGGGGGCGGTCGCGGTCAGGTCGGCGTAGGCGTGCAGGACGGCCGCGGCGTCCGCACCGGCGAAGAAGAGCCCGCCGGCGTGCAGCCGGGACACCGGGAAGAGCCGGAACGACATCGAGGTGACGATGCCCAGGGCGCCCTTCGCGCCGAGCAGCCCCCAGAAGAGGTCGGCGTCCGGCCCGTCGGCGGTCACCCGGCGCAGCGCGCCGTCGGCGGTGACGACGTCCATCTCCTGCACGGCGTCGGCGGCCCAGCCGAACGCCCGCCCCATCGTCGGGCTGAGCCCGCCGCCCAGGGTGTAGCCGACGACGCCCACGGTCGCCGAGGAGCCGTTGAGCGGCGCCAGCCCGTGCGGTGCCGCGGCGTCGACCACCTGCTGCCAGGTCACGCCGGCCCCCACCGTCGCCGTCCGGGTGGACGGGTCGATCCGCACCCCCGACATCCGCCGCGTCGTCACCAGCACCGCACCGTCCGCGCTGAGCCAGGTCTGGTGACCGGTGGCCATCACGGCGACCGGCAGCCCGCGGTCACGGGCGTGCCGGACGGCGGCCTGGACGTCGGCGGCGGTGGCCGCACCGACGACGACCGCCGGCCGGTGGGTGACCGCCAGGTTGAACGGCGTGCACTCCTCGGTGTAGCCGGGCTCCCCGGGCGCGAGGACGACGCCGGAGACGGTGGCGGCGAGCTCGGCGAGGCCCGGGTCGGACGTCTGCGGCGGTGCCGGTTCGATCGTCATGCGACCAGTCCAGCCGCCGGGTGTGGACGATGTGTCGACGTCCGTCCGCGGGCCGGTGCACCGGTCGCCGGTCAGCCGGGGAAGCGGTCCACCCGGAACGCCGACAGCAGCGGGCTGGGCTCACCGCTGAGCACCTCGCCGGCCAGCAGCTCCCCGGCGATCAGCCCGAGCGTCGCGCCGCTGTGGGTGAAGGCGACGTGCAGCCCGTCGACGCCGGGCACCGGTCCGAGCACGGGGTGCCCGTCGCCGGGCACCGGCTTGCGCCCGACGCCGTGGGACTCCACCGTCAGCGCCGGCCGACCGGCCAGCACCCGGGACGCCTCCTGCAGCAGCTCCGCGACCGTGGCGTCGGGGACTGCGTAGCTGCCGTCGTCCCGGCGGACGACCTCGCCGGCCGACCAGTCCGCGTCCATCGCCAGCGACCCGCCCGGTGCCGGCCGCAGCGCGACCCGCGGGGTGTTGAGCACGGCCGTGAGCGGGGTGTCGACCGGCACCGTCCGCACCAGCAGGGCGTTCGACGTGGCGTCGGGGACGACGACGCCGAGCTCGGCGAGGGCCGCCGGCACCCCGGCGCCGGTGGCCAGCACGACGGCGTCGGCACCCACCACCGCGCCGTCGCCCGTGCGGACGCCGGTCACCCGGCCGCCGGCCACGACGGGCGAGCAGGCACCGGCCGACGTGCGCACCGCTCCCCCGGCGGCGACCAGGTCGTGGGCGAGGGCGTCGACCAGCGACGGCAGGTCGACCCACCCCTCCGAGGGGTTGAACAGCGCACCGTCGGCCGGGACCGCGGCCGGGTCGACACCCGGCACCCCCGCGGCCACCTCGTCGGGCGTGAGCCACTCCGCCGGGTAGCCGATCGCCGTCTGGTGCTCGTAGGCGGCCCGCACACCCTCACCCCACCGCAGCCCGCCGCGGAGGGAGACGTGTGCGCCGGACGCGCGGTACCGGTCGAGGCCGAGCATGCGCAGCCGGTGGTACTCGGCCGGGAACTCGCCGGCGGAGTTCAGCCAGGACAGCGACCGCCCCGACGCCTCGCTGGCCAGCCCGGCCTCGGTGAGCAGCGTGACCCGCGCCCCCTGCCGGGCCAGGTGCGCGGCGGTCGAGACCCCGAGCACTCCCCCACCGACGACCACGACCTCGCGCATGCCCCCAGGCTGCCACGCGGGTGTGAGCAAGGTCGTTCGTTGTCCTCAGCACCACGGGCGCCGAGCGAGGACCATGGTCCCCCGTGACCACAGCGACGGCGTCAGCAGGAGTCGGCTTCCGGTCCGAGCGGGGGCCGGTGCTGATCGGCGTGATGCTCTCCACGGCGCTGGTCGCGATCGACTCGACGATCATCGCGACCGCGGTGCCCTCGATCGTCGCCGACGTCGGCGGGTTCGCGCAGTTCCCGTGGCTGTTCTCGATCTACCTGCTGGCCCAGGCGGTCACCGTGCCGGTGTACGGCAAGCTCGCCGACGTCTTCGGCCGCAAGCCCGTGATGATGTTCGGCATCGGGCTGTTCCTGCTGGGCTCGGTGCTGTGCGGCTTCGCCTGGAGCATGGGCGCGCTGATCGCCTTCCGCGCCGTGCAGGGCATCGGCGCGGGTGCGGTCCAGCCGATGGCCATGACGATCGTCGGCGACCTGTACTCGCTGTCCGAGCGGGCCAAGGTGCAGGGCTACCTGGCCAGCGTGTGGGCGATCAGCTCGGTCGTCGGGCCGACGCTGGGCGGGGTGTTCAGCGAGTACGTCAGCTGGCGTTGGATCTTCTTCGTCAACGTGCCGCTGTGCGTGCTGGCCGCCGGGATGCTGTGGCGCAAGTTCACCGAGACCGTCACCCGCAGCCGCCCGCAGATCGACTACCTCGGCGCCGGGGTGCTCACCGCGGGCCTCACCCTGCTGGTGCTCGGGCTGCTCGAGGGTGGGCAGGCCTGGGCGTGGACGGCACCGCAGAGCATCGGCGTCCTCGGGGCCGGCGTCCTGCTGCTGGCGGCGTTCGTGGCCGTCGAGCGGCGCGCCGCGGACCCCGTCGTCCCGCTGGCACTGCTGGGCAACCGGCTGATCGTCACCACCAGCCTGATCTCGGCCTGCGTGGGCGCGGTGCTGCTCGGGCTCACCTCCTACGTGCCCACCTACGTGCAGGAGGTGCTGGGCACCGGACCGCTGGTCGCCGGCTTCGCCCTGGCCGCGCTCACCATCGGCTGGCCGGTCTCGGCCTCCCAGGCGGGCAAGCTCTACCTGCGGATCGGCTTCCGGGCCACCGCGCTGCTCGGGTCGGCCGTGGTGGTCGCGGCGACCGCGCTGCTGCTCCTGCTGGACGCGACGTCGAGCGTCGTCCAGGTCGGGGCCACCTGCTTCGCGATCGGGCTGGGCATGGGCATCACCGCCGCCCCGACGCTGATCGCGGCGCAGACCGCGGTGGGCTGGCAGCAGCGCGGCGTCGTCACCGGCACCAACATGTTCTTTCGGTCGATGGGCAGCGCCCTGGGCGTGGCCGCCTTCGGCGCGGTCGTGAACGCCACGGTGGGGGCGGCGTCGCTGGAGGGCGCGGGCGTGGACACCGGGCTGCTCACCAGCGCGGTGCACCACGTCTTCATCGCCACCGCGGTGGTCGCGGTGCTGCTGCTGGTCGCCGTCCTGCTGATGCCCCGCCACGACCGGCCGGAGCCCGCGGCCGCCTGACCCGGAGGTTAGCCGTCCGTGGCGCCGGCGGTGACCCGCTGGCCGCGCACCTGCTCCAGCCGGGACTCCAGCGACGCGGTGACCGCCGCCCACGAGTCGCTGCCGAGCACCAGGCGGAGCGGGGCGGGGGTCTGCTCGACGCTGTCGATCATCGCTGCCACCATCCGTCCGGGGTCCCCGATCACCCCGGGCGGACCCCCGTCGCGGAACGCCCGGACGGCGGCGGCCGGTGAGCCGTCGTAGGCCTCCAGCGGCTCGGCGAAGCGCAGCCCGTTCGGACCGAACCCGGTGCGGGCGCCGCCGGGCTCGACGATCGTGACGCCGATCCCGAACGGCACGACCTCGGCGGCGACGGCCTCGCAGAAGCCCTCGATCCCCCACTTGGTCGCGTTGTACAGCGACGACCCGGGCCAGGCGGCCTGACCTGCGGACGACGACACCTGGAGCACCCGCCCGCCGCCGGCCGCACGCAGGTGCGGCAGCGCGGCCCGCACGAGCTGGATCGAGCCGAGCAGGTTGGTGTCGAGCTGGTGGGTGACCTGCTCGTCGCTGAGCTCCTCGGCCGCGCCGAACAGCCCGTACCCGGCGTTGCTGACGATCACGTCGAGCCGGCCGAGGGCAGCGGCGGCGTCGTCCACCACGCCCCGGATGCGGTCGGTGTCGGTGAGGTCGAGCCGGTGGACGGAGAACGCGTCGCCGTGGACGGCGCGGAAGTCGGCGACCGCGTCGGGCCGCCGCACGGTGCCGGCGACCCGGTCGCCGCGGGCGAGGAGCTGTTCGGCGAGCAGCCGGCCGAAGCCGCTGCTCACCCCGGTCACGAGCCAGTTGCGTGTCATGACCCGAGCCTCGGACCCCGGCGCGGCGCCCACCAGGCCGTGTCGAGAGGGGTGCCGGCAGGGCCAGGCACAGCCGCGCCGGTGCGCCCTACCGTCGGGGCGTGACGGAGAACCTGGTCGGGGAGTACCTGCGCGCCCGGCGGGAGCAGGTGCGACCGGAGGACGTCGGCATCACCGCCACCGGCGCGCGCCGCGTCCCCGGCCTGCGCCGGGACGAGCTGGCGATGCTGGCCGGCATCAGCAGCGAGTACTACACGCGGCTGGAGCAGGGCCGCGACCGGCACCCGTCGGCGCAGGTGCTCGACGCGGTCGCCCGTGCACTGGGTCTGGACCCCGCCTCGACCACCCACCTGCACGACCTCGCCGACCCCGCGCCCCGCCGGCGGCGCACGTCCCGCCGCACCGAGCGGGTACGGCCCAGCGTCGCCCGGCTGCTCGCGACGTGGGACCGGACGCCGGCGTTCGTGCAGGGCAGGCACCTGGACGTGCTGGCCGCGAACCCGCTGGCCGTGGCGCTCTCGCCGCTGTTCCGCCCGGGCACCAACCTGCTCCGCGCCGTGCTGCTCGAGCCCGACGCCCACCGGCTCGGGCCGGAGTGGGAGGCGACGGCGGCCGAGCTGGTCGCCGTCCTGCGCAGCGCGGCCGGGCCGGACGTCGCCGACCCGCACCTGGCCGAGCTGGTCGGTGAGCTGTCGGTGCGCAGTGAGCTGTTCCGGCAGCTGTGGGCCCGACACGACGTCCGCCGGCACCCCGGCGGCGGGGTGTACCGCGTGACGCACCCGCAGGTCGGCGACCTCGAGCTGCGCTACGACAAGTTCGCCGTCGCCGACGCCGAGGACCAGGTGCTGGTGGTCTACCAGGCCGACCCGTCCTCGCGGTCGGCCGAGGCGCTGGCCCTGCTGTCCTCGCTGGCCGCGGCGGTCAGCCCGGCATGACCTCGACCGTGCCGAGGGTGCGGATGAGGTCGAACCGGGACGCGTCCTCGGTGCCGGGCTCGGCGGTGTAGGCGACGATCCGCAGGTCGGTGCCGATGGCGGTGAAGACGTCGCAGTCCAGGGTCACCTGCCCGACGAGCGGGTGCACGAAGGTCTTGGACTGGAACCTGTGCTCGACCACGGTGCCCTCGGCCCACAGCTGCCGGAAGCGGTCGAAGGTCTCCAGCTCGGCGAGCACCGTGCGCAGCGCCGGGTCGTCGGGGTAGCGGATGAGCGCGGTGCGGAAGTCCGAGACCAGGGCCCGCTCGTGGCGCTCCCGGTCACCGGGCGACCACACGACCTCCGGCTCGCGGCCAGCGAAGTGCGCGACGACGAGGTTGGTGCCGGGGCTGATCTCCCCCAGCAGCGACCGCCACGCGGCGTTGGCGGTGAGCAGCGTCCAGTGCGAGGTCCAGACGCCGACGGCGACGTCCGGGAGCCGGGCCAGCAGCCGCTGCACGCTGGCCGGGATCAGCGTCGGGACGGCGGTGGGCAGCGGGGCGGGCAGCCCGGCCGCGAGGTACAGCTGGTCGCGTTCGAGGTCCGACAGCTGCAGCACCCGCGCGAGCGAGGCGACCACCTGCACCGAGGGCCGGTCGGCGCGGCCCTGCTCCAGCCGCACCAGGTAGTCGACCGAGACGCCGGCCAGCAGCGCGACCTCCTCGCGGCGCAGCCCGCTGGTGCGCCGGTTGCCCGCGGGGAAGCCCACCGCGGCCGGCTGCAGCCGCTCCCGCCATGCGCGCAGCAGCGATGCGAAGTCCCCACGGTCGGCCATGCGCCCATCGTCGTCCCTCGCGGGCGGGCTGGGTGGTACTGCCAGTCATACGGTCGAACGCGCCTACCCGGCTCTCCCCGGACGGGCGCACCGTTCTGGGCATGACGACGACACTGATCACTGGCGGCAACAAGAGCCTGGGCTTCGAGACGGCCCGGCGACTGAAGGAGCACGGGCACCGCGTGGTCATCGGGGCGCGCGACGCCCAGCGCGGGCAGCAGGCGGCCGAGGAGCTCGGCGTGGAGTGGGTGGAGATCGACGTGACCTCCGACGCGTCGGTGGCCGCGGCGGCCACGACGGTGCGCGAGCGCTTCGGCGGGCTCGACGTGCTGGTCAACAACGCCGGCATCTCCGGCCCGTTCATCGGGGTCGAGGAGTTCGACGGCCCGTCGGTGCTGTCCGTCCTGGACACCAACACCGTCGGCGTCGTCCGGACGACGCACGCGTTCCTGCCGCTGCTGCGCGAGTCCGCGGCGCCGGTCATCGTCAACGTGACCAGCGGACTGGGCTCGTTCACGGTGCGCAGTGACGAGTCCCGGATCGAGCACTCGCTGCCCACGGTCGGCTACTCGGCGAGCAAGGCGGCGGTCAACATGATCACCTCGGTCTACGCCCAGTTCCTGCCGGAGCTGCGGGTCAACACCGTCGACCCCGGCTACACGGCGACGGACTTCAACGGCCACTCTGGCCCGCAGACCGTCACCGAGGGCACCGACGCGATCGTGGCGATGGCGACCATCAGCGCCGACGGTCCGACCGGCACCTTCACCGACCGGCACGGCGCCGTCGGCTGGTGACGCCTCCGACGCGGGGCCGGGCCGTCGTCCCGTCCCCGCGTCGGGCGCACGGTCAGCGGCGGGACACCCACGCGCTGAGGACCAGCCGGGCGGGGCCGACGCACCGCTCCACCCGGTGACTGGTCGGCCAGTCCGGACGCCGGGACGCCTCGTCCCGCACCCGGGCGAGCCGCCGGCCGAGCTGGACGGCGACGTCGTCGTCCGCGGCGTCGAGCGCCTGCGGTTCCGGCCAGCCGGGGGCACTGATGAGGGTGTACCGCGCCTGCGCCTGCCCGTCGAGCAGGGGCTCGGAGTCGGTGACGACGTCGTGCTGTGCGTGCTCCATCGGGAGTCCTCACCTGTTCCTGCCGCTTGTTCGACAGGAGGTCCAGCCCAGCGGTGACACGAGCCGCCCGGACCTGATCGGTGACGCGGTCGGGTGGCTGGAGCACTCATGGTGCCACGACCGGTTGTGCGCGACCGACCTCCGCGCCGACCGGGCTGGGACCTGCACCGTGACGGACCGTCAGGGGCAGGTCTCCTCGAGCTTGACGACGCCGAAGTCGATGGCGCCCTCGGCCTGGCCGGTGATGCGCTGGCCGGCCGGGATGTTCTGATCGCAGACCTGCCAGTTGCCGTCCATCACCTGCTTGCGGATGCCCAGCAGGTCGTGGGACACCGACCAGAAGACGCCGTTCTCCTGGACGGTGTTCTGGGCGATCTGCAGGTTCGTGCCCACCAGGTCCGGCATCGTGAAGTCGACGACGGCAGCTGCCGGGCTGGCCGCCGCAGCGGGCGCCGGCGCCGGGGTGAGCACGGCCGCGGCCGCGGCGGCGGCCGGGGCCGGGGCGGGGGCCGGCGCGGGTGCCGGCGCGGGTGCCGGGGCGGGAGCGGGCGCCACGACCGTCTGGGTGACCGTGGCCGGGGCGGCGGCGGTCTCGTCGGCCCCGCCGGAGCAGGCAGTGGTGAGCGCGGCGGTCGCCGCGATGGTCATGAGGAGGGTCCTGCGCATGCCAGGACCATCGGCAGCCGCAGGCCCATGCGGAACCGTCACGACCGGAAGGGCTGCCCGCAGGGTCAGGGCAGCAGGGGGCCGATGAGGATCTCGGTGCCGTCAGGTCGCCAGGTGCGCCACCGGTGACCGGGTGGTGCCCCGTCGTCACGTGCCACCCGGAACCCGTGATGGACCTTCGTGTGGTGCCGTTCGCAGAGCAAGGCCGAGTTGTCGAGTGACGTCTCGCCGTCGTTGACCCACTCGACGAGGTGGTGGACGTCGCACCAGTGCGTCGGCGCTCCGCAGCCGGCGAAGACGCAATGTCCGTCCCGCTGCTCCACCGCCTTGCGCAGGTGCGGCGGCACCACCCGGTGCGTCCGGCCCACGTCCAGCGGGAGCCCGTCGGGGCCCAGCACCAGCCGGGTGACCGTCGAGTCGCACGCCACCCACCGCGCCCGAGCCGCCGACAGCGTGGCGCCGAACCCGGTGCGCGCGGCGTCTGGTCCGGTCGCGGGGTCCACCAGGTCCTCGACGTCGACGGTCACGATCACGTGCGGCTTCACCGTGCGCAACGTCGGGAGATGACCACTGGCGAGCTGGTTGTCGCACAGCTGCACCAGCGCATCGGCGTTCTGCTGCGCGCGTGTGCGCTCATCACCCTTCGGCCGGTTCGCCTGCACGATCGACTCGATCGCCGCTTCCACCTTCTCTCCCCCGACGGCATCCAGCTCGAAGCGCCCGGTGACGCTGCCGTCGGCGTGCTTCGCGATCGACAGCCGCCGCCCCTCGGTCGGGTCCGGCTCCGGCCCGTCGGGATCCAGGGCGTCCGCGAAGCGCTGCACCGCCACCTTGAGCACGTCGTGCGATGCGCCCGCCGCGATGGTCGCCCAGTCCCGGTCGAAGGCGCCGAGGTCGACGTCCTGCTCCTGGGCGCGGGCAACGTCGGCCGGACGCACGGCGTCGGCCACCAGGTCGACCTGCGCGGCGGTGACCTCCCCGTCAGCGAAGCCGGTGGCCACCGCCGGGAAGTGCTCCAGCACACGGCCGGACCGCACGAGCTTCGACGCATCGTTCGGGGCGAGCCGCGCATGCCCGATCAGCCACGACCGCATGCTCTTCAGCCCGTCGTGCTCGGCGGCCTGGGTCAGCTCCCCGTGCCGCACCGTGCGGGTCAGCTCCGCCGCCACCCGGTTGGCCAGCTGCACCAGCGCCGCCGTCCGCTCCAACGTCTGCCCGTTCGTCAGCCCGTGCAGGTCCTCGGCCGCGAGCGCGTCGACGGCCGACCGGATCTCGCTCACGGACACCTCCCGACGCATTCGAACACTTGTTCGAATCCTACCGCCGCGAGCAGTCGCCTACAACCCGAAAGACCAGCTCAGGCGCCTGTCCACAGATCCGGCCGCACCCTTGACAGCGGCGCGGACGGCACCGGTGACGAGCTCACGCGCCGGCCTCACGCAGTGCACGGGCCGGTCCTCCGTACGCGGACGACCGGCCCGGTCAGGCGGCGAGTGCCATGACGAGCCAGGCCGCGCCGCCGACAGCCGCGATCAGCACCGAGGCGGCGTAGGCGACGACCCACTGGAACCCGCGCACGCGCTCCCCCACGGCCGGCACCATCTCCCGCAGCTCGAGCACCGGCGCCGGGCTGCGCCGGTACCAGCCGCGGACGACGACGTCGGTGTCCAGCAGCTCCGGCACCCGCAGCAGGCCGAAGAGGCTGCGGGCGAAGGGCCAGGGCTGCAGGTAGAGCACCGGCACGAAGCCGGACTCGTCCTGGACGACGAGGTCGGGGCTCAGCACGTAGCCGGGGGTCCCGCGGCCGATGACCCGCCCGCGCACCTCGACGGGCAGGCCGGTGACCGGGCTGGCGTCGAGCCGGGTGAGCAGCTCGGTGACCCGGGCGACCGGCCGGCTGGGTGCGAGCGGGCGGCTGAAGGCAGTGCGCACGAACAGCGCGACCCCGCCGACGGTGGCGGCCTGCGCGAGCAGCAGCCAGTGGTGCGATCCCCAGCCGACAGCACCGACGAGCAGCGCGATCAGCGGCAGGTACCGCACCGGCAGCTCGAGGAAGAAGCGGCGCCGCGCGCGGGTGACCTCCGGGCCGACGCAGGACTGCGCGACCTCGTGGGCGCTCCACCGCGTCGGGGCGCCGGGCAGGCCGCTGTCCTCCAGGGCGGCGATGCGTCGCACGATCAGCGGGTGGGTGCTGAACAGCTGGGTCCAGCGCGCCCACGGGTTGCAGGTGTCCCAGCGCAGCGCGCCGATCACCTCGCGCGGGTCCAGCCCACGCTCGCGGGCGGCCAGGACGGTGGCGCCCTGTGCCTGGTCGGCGATGCCGAGGACGCCGACCGACCGCATCCGCTGGTGCCGACGGTCCTCCTTGGCCAGGACCTTCTGCCGCTCCTTGTCCTTGCCCTCCTTGGCCTCGTGCGCGGCGGACGCGCGCTGGGCGTCGACCTGGCCCATGCCGTAGCCGATGGCGACCAGCGCCGAGCAGAGCGCGTCGCCGTCCCCGGTGACCGAGCAGCTGTAGTGGTCGGCACCCAGCTCGCGGGCGCGGCTGAGGGAGAGCACGACCAGCTGGGAGAACAGATAGCCGACGTAGCTGACCACTGCGGGGATGGCCGTGTTCGCGTTGTTGCTGCCGCGCAGCGACAGGTAGACGAAGTACAGGACGATCGGCACGGTGCCGGCGACCGCCATGGCCAGGACGTCGTTGTGCTTGACGTGCCCGACCTCGTGGCTGACGACGGCGTCCAGCTCGCGCTCGTCGAGGCGCTCGAGCAGGCCACGGGTGACGTAGATGCGGGCGTTGCCGCGGGTGTGGCCGAACGTGAAGGCGTTGGGCGTCCCGTCGTCGACGATGCCCAGCCGCACCGGCTTCAGCCCGGCCTCCGCGCACCGCCGGGCGACGATCTCCCCGACCTCGTGCCGGGTGTCGTAGCGGTCGCCGACCCACTCGATCCGCTGCGCCGGGATGAGCCACTGCACGAGGTAGGGCGCCAGCGCGTACTGCCCCGCGACGACCAGGACGGCGACCAGGATCGGCACCCAGACCGGGACGCCGAGGCTGATGAGCACTGCGCCACCGGCGGCCAGCAGTGCGGCGAGCAGGCCGAGTGAGAGCGCGGAACGGCGGAGCACGTAGCCGGTCATGGAGTTGTCTTCCCGAGCGTCGACGACAGAACGCAGTGCTGGTCCCCCGCGGCCCGCAGCATGATCACGCGTCGCGCTGGCCCAGATGCTGGCGCGTGCGGACTCCGTGCGCAATCGATCTGCGTGCCGACACCCGGACGTGTACGACCATCGGCCCAGGCCGGTGTGTCCCTCGGCGCACGGGCCGGGGTCCTACGGCCGTCGGCCCTCGGCGAGGAGCCGGCCGAGGCGCCCGTCGGCCTCGGCCCGGGCCAGCCAGGCGACCGCGCCGTCCCGGTCGATGAACTCACCGTCGTCCTGGGCGGTGAGGGCGGCGCGCATGACGGGGGCGAAGTGCGGACCCGGCCGGATGCCGAGGGCGATGAGGTCGCTCCCGCGCAGCAGGAGCCCGCCCGCTCGCTCGTCCACCCCCGCGGACCCGGCCACCTCCAGCCAGGACGTCGTCGGGTTGGGCCCGGAGCCGGTGCCGCGGCCGGCGTGGTCGGCGCCACAGACGAGCGACCACTCCGCGATCGAGGCCGGCTCGAGGCGGCGGGCGAGCCGGCGCACCGCGGCGGAGCTGGGCCGGCCACCCGTGGTGATGGCCGTCATGTGCTCCCGCACGATCGGGGTGATCCGGGCGACCAGCGCGGACGGCGCACCGATCGACGCCAGCAGCTCCTCGACCGGCGCGACCCCGCCCTCGGCGTGACCGTGCGAGGTGATCCGCCCGTCCGCCCGGTGCTGCGTGTACCGGGCCTTGCCCAGGTCGTGCAGCAGCGCACCGAGGACGACGACGGCGCGGTCGTCGCCGGTGAGCCCGGCCTCGTCCGCCAGCGCCGCCGCCGCGTCGCCCGCGAGCCCCGAGTGCACCAGCGCGTCCCCCTCCGGGTGCCAGCGCGGGTCCTGCAGCACGCCGTCCAACCGGGCCAGCTGCGGGACCGACGCCAGCCAGCCCGACTCCCGCAGGGCGGCCAGCGCGGCGCTGAGGAACCGCCCCTTCTCGGCGAGCTTGCGCCACTCACCCCAGACCCGCTCCCGGGGCAGGTCGGCGTACGCCGGCGCCAGGCTCCGGCACAGCTCAGCGGTCTCCGGCGCGAGCCGGAAACCGAAACGCGCCGCGAACTGGACGCCGCGCAGCACCCGCAGCGGGTCGTCGGAAAAGGCCGGGCCGGTGTGCCGCAGGACGCCGTCCCGCAGGTCGGCGAGGCCGCCGACGAGGTCGACGACCTCCTCGGTCGAGGGGTCGAACACCAGCGCGTTGACCGTGTAGTCACGGCGGCGGACCGCATCGTCCAGCGACATGGCGGGGTCGGCCACGCGCGCGCCGTCGACCAGCGCCTGCGGTACGGAGACGTCGAGGTCCTCGCCGTCCCGGCGGACCTTCAGCACCCCGAAGGACCGGCCTACGGCGTCGACCCGGCCGACCGGCGCGAGTGCCGCGGCCACCCGGTCGAGCTCCAGCCCGAACACCTCGACGTCGACGTCCGCGGGACGGCGACCGGGGAACAGGACGGCGTCCCGGACGCACCCACCGACGAGGTAGGGCCGCCCACCGGCGGACCGCACCGCCTCCAGGACCGCCGCCGCGGCACCGCCGAGCTGCACGAGCCCCGCGGCCGGACGCCGCACCTCGCCGTCCGTCACCCCCTCAGTATCTGCTGGCCGCAGCCGCCGTCGCGGTGAGAACCTGGCGCCCATGACGGCCGAGCCCACGCACACCCAGGTGCCGGTCGTGTTCGGGGACCGGTCGCTGCCGGCCGGGTTCGACCACCCGCACGCCTCGGAGGAGGCCCGGCGCATCGCCGAGCAGGGGACGATCCTGCGGGTCCAGGTCGGGTCCGGCGTGCACGGGACGTCGGTCTCCGGCCAGGACGACCGCGACGAGATGGGCATCTGCCTCGAGCCGCCCGAGCACGTCACCGGGGTCGCCCGGGTGCCGGCCGGCACGCGCGCGGGGTCCGCGATGGTCGAGTTCGAGCAGTACCAGCGCCACACGGTCTGGGACTCCCCCGGCGGCCTGGCCAACCGCTCCGGCGCCGGCGACCTGGACGTCGTCGTCTACTCGGCGCGCAAGTGGGCGCGACTGGCGCTGGCCGGCAACCCGACGGTCCTGCTGCTCCTGTTCGTGCCCGACGCCGAGGTCGTCCACCGCGACGAGGCCGGCGTGGAGCTGGTGGAGAACGCGCACCGGTTCGTCTCCCTGCTGGCCGCCGACCGGTTCCTCGGCTACCTGGCGTCCCAGCGCGGCGCGATGACCGGTGAGGTCGGGGCGCACACCAACCGGCCCGAGCTGGTGGCCGTGCACGGCTACGACACCAAGTACGCCATGCACGCGCTGCGGCTGGGGGTGCAGGGCGTCGAACTGCTGAGCACCGGGCGGATCACCCTGCCGGTGCCCGAGCCGGAGCGCGCGTACCTGCGGTCGGTCCGCCGTGGCGAGGTCCCGCTCGCCGAGGTCGTGGCCGCCGTCGACGATGCCGAGCAGCAGCTCATCGCGCTGCGCGCCAGCTCCACGATCCCCGACGAGCCCGACCGCGCCTGGGTCGACGGCTGGCTGTACCGCAGCTACCTGCGGCACTGGTCCCGGGGCTGAGTCCGCTCGGCCTTCCTTGACCGGTTCCAGTGAGTGGGACACAGTTCCCCTCACATGGCAGCTGCCGAGCACCTCGAACGCGACCTCCGGGCCGCCGGTCTCCGGGTCACCCGACCGCGTCTCGCCGTCCTGGACGCCGTCCACGCCCATCCGCACCTGGACACCGAGGCGCTCATCGGCGCCGCGCGCACCCGCCTGGACGCGGTGTCCCACCAGGCCGTCTACGACGTGCTGCGCGTGCTCACCGACACCGGCCTGCTGCGGCGCATCCAGCCGCAGGGGTCGGTCGCCCGGTACGAGGCACGGGTCGGCGACAACCACCACCACCTGGTCTGCCGGTCCTGCGGCGTCATCACCGACGTCGACTGCGCCACCGGCGAAGCGCCCTGCCTGACGCCGTCCGCCGACGCTCCGCCCGGCTTCGTCGTCGACGAGGCCGAGGTCGTCTTCTGGGGCCGGTGCAGCTCCTGCGCCACCGCACCGGCTGCCCCCTCCCCCACCCCTCCCGCAGAGAAGAGCGCTCCGTGACCGAGTACGACAAGTCCCAGGTCGACGTCGACGACTACGACAAGACCGAGGTCGCCAAGGCCGAGTCGGCGAGCACCAGTGAGAGCGAGAACCCGGCGATCAAGGCGCCGCAGCAGGTGACCAGCGGTCGCCCGCGCAGCACCCGCGACTGGTGGCCCAACCAGGTCGACGTCCAGGTGCTGAACGAGACCTCCGCGGACTCCGACCCGCTGGGCGGGGACTTCGACTACAAGACCGCGGTGGCCACGCTGGACGTCGAGGCGGTCAAGCGCGACCTCGTGCAGGTCATGCGGACGTCGCAGGACTGGTGGCCGTCGGACTGGGGCCACTACGGCCCGCTGTTCATCCGCATGTCCTGGCACGCCGCGGGCACCTACCGCATCGCCGATGGCCGTGGCGGCGGTGGCGAGGGCGGGCAGCGCTTCGCCCCGCTGAACAGCTGGCCGGACAACGCCAACCTGGACAAGGCCCGCCGGCTGCTGCTCCCGGTGAAGCAGAAGTACGGCCGCAACCTCTCCTGGGCCGACCTGCTGGTGCTCGCCGGCAACGTCGCGCACGACGACATGGGCCTGCCGACGTTCGGCTTCGCCTTCGGCCGGGCCGACACCTGGCAGCCCGGTGAGGTCTTCTGGGGCCCGGAGGACACCTGGCTCGGCGACGAGCGCTACGCCGACGAGGCCCCGCTCAACCTGGAGGACGGCCACCTGGCCGCCGTCACCATGGGCCTGATCTACGTCAACCCGGAAGGCCCGCAGGGCAAGCCGGACCCGGTCGGTTCCGCGCACGACATCCGCGTCACGTTCAGCCGGATGGGCATGAACGACGAAGAGACCGTCGCGCTGATCGCCGGTGGCCACACCTTCGGCAAGACGCACGGTGCGGGAAACCCGGAGCTGATCGGCCCGGAGCCCGAGGGCTGCCCGGTGCACGGCAACGGCCTGGGCTGGATCAGCCAGCACGGCACCGGCAAGGGCGCCGACACGATCACCAGTGGCCTCGAGGGTGCGTGGACCCCGACGCCGACGACGTGGGACAACACCTACTTCGAGATGATGTTCAGCTACGACTGGGAGCTCACCGAGAGCCCGGCCGGTGCGAAGCAGTGGAAGCCGAAGAACCCCGAGGCGCAGGAGCTCGTGCCCGACGCGCACATCGAGGGCAAGAGGAACGCCCCGATCATGCTGACCAGCGACCTCGCCCTGATGGCCGACCCCAGCTTCCACGAGATCTCCGAGCGGTTCTACAACGACCCGGAGTACTTCGCCGACGCCTACGCCCGCGCGTGGTTCAAGCTGCTGCACCGCGACATGGGCCCGAAGAGCCGCTACGTCGGCCCGGACGTGCCGGCCGAGGAGCTCATCTGGCAGGACCCGACCCCGGCCGTCGACCACGAGCTCGTGGGCGAGGCGGAGATCGCCGACCTGAAGGCGCGCCTGCTCGCCTCGGGCCTCACCGTGTCGCAGCTGGTGCACACGAGCTGGTCGGCGGCGGCGTCGTACCGCGGCACCGACAAGCGCGGTGGCGCCAACGGCGCGCGCATCCGCCTGGAGCCGCAGATCAACTGGGCGGCCAACCAGGGCGTCGCCGACGTGCTGCCGGTGCTGGAGCAGGTCAAGAGCGCGTTCGAGCAGGAGACCGGCAAGAAGGTCTCGCTGGCCGACCTGATCGTGCTCGGTGGCACCGCGGCGGTGGAGAAGGCCGCGGCCGACGCCGGCGTGCAGCTCACCGTGCCGTTCCACGCGGGTCGCACGGACGCCAGCCAGGAGCAGACGGACGTCGACAACTTCCGCTGGCTCGAGCCGAAGGCCGACGGCTTTCGCAGCTACCTCAAGCCGGGCGCCAAGCTCCAGCCGGAGACGCTGCTCATCGACCGCGCGTACATGCTCGAGCTGACCGCGCGCGAGATGGTCGTGCTGATCGGCGGCCTGCGGGTCCTCGGGGCCAACACCGCCGGCGTGCAGCACGGCGTGTTCACCGACCGGCCGGGCGTCCTGTCGCAGGACTTCTTCCGGAACCTGCTGGACCTGGGCGTCCAGTGGCGGACGTCGGTCTCGGACGAGGACGTCTACGAGGGCCTCGACGCTGACGGCAACATCATCCGGACGGCGACCGCGAACGACCTGGTGCTCAACTCCAACTCCATCCTGCGCGGCATCGTCGAGGTCTACTCGAGCGACGACATGCAGGAGAAGTTCGCCCGGGACTTCGCCGCCGCCTGGGTGAAGGTCATGGAGCTGGACCGCTTCGACCTGCGCTGATCCACCCCGCGACGCCCCGGTCCGCCTTGTGCGGACCGGGGCGTCGTCGTGTTGAGGCGTCCGGTCAAAACGCCCGGACCAGGCCCTTCCGATGGGCAATAGCCACCGGTGAGGATGAGTTGCGAGCGCCCAGCTTCATCGTGGCCCGGTGTATGTAGGTCCGGATAGTCAGCTGGTTCACGAACAGCCGCTCGACGATCCCTTGGTTGGACAGCCCGTCCCAAGCCAGCCAGCTTTCGCTCGCGGTCAGTCAGCGTCGCGAGAAGTCCGCAGGGCCACGGCCGCCGATATCCTCAGCGCTAGCGCACAGCCGATCCACCGGCGCGCGGCTGGCGACGGCAAGAACGCCCCCTCACCCCCCAAGGGTCCGCACGCCGGCGAGCGGCCCAGCGGGGCGTCCTCACCCTACGGGCTTGGGCACTACGCACAGCGCCCACCACAGCCAAGGCCGCCGCACAGCAGTCCTGATGACGTGGATTCGAGCACGCTGGCCGCAGACTGAACATCTGACAGTCGACGCAGATCCGGGTAGCCTGTGTCCACCCACAATGCAGAGGATCGCGAGGGAGCGCTACTTGCAGCTCGCCTTCGCAACCAAAAAACTACGCCATCTCTGTACCGACCCAGAGGCTGCTGAGCGGTCCCTCGGATCGACTGCCGCGGACAATTTGATTGACCGACTAGCCGATATACGCGCGGCCGAGTCGCTGACGGATTTGCTCGACATTTCCAGCGATATTCAAGACGGTGAACTAATTGTCTACATCGAGCTGACCGCCAAGGTCCAACTCATCCTGTACGCCAACCATCCCGGCGCGACTTGGCTGGTTGGTCAACCTGTAGACTACGAGGCAGTTTGGCGACTTCGACTGCACGAGATCGAGGTGCAAGGTGAGCGTTGACAATTCGGAATTCATTCCTCGCTGGGCATCACCGCCCGGACGTTCCATGCGGTCCGCGATGGAGCGACAGCAGTTGACGCTCTCGAGTCTTGCGAACAGCATGCACCTTGACCTTGAGACGGTCAGCCAACTCGTCGAAAGTCGCGCTCCCATAACCACGGAAATCGCCCACAAACTGTCCCAATCCCTTGGCTCTTCGCCGAGGTTTTGGTTAAGACGATCAGAGCAGTACTACGAGGATCGCCGGCGACTTGACGCCGATCGCTGGGCGCAGGCTGCACCGCCTGATTTGGCATCTTCTTTAGGCTGGATACAACGGACCGACAACTGGCTTGACCGGATCGACGTCCTGCTTGAATTTTTTGGCGTCCCCGATCTAGAGTCCTGGAAGGCCACCTACGAACCAGCCCTGCAGCAGACTCAGTTTCGCACCACGAGCGCCACGCCGACCAGTGAGATCGCCGTAGCGGCATGGCTTCGTCGAGCCCAGTTGCAGACCAGATCGCTTACTTTGGCGCCTTACAACCACACCCTGTTTGCTGGCGCTATCCCGGCAATCCGTCGACTCACCTGGCTCAAAGATCCCGCCGTGTTTCTCCCGCGTTTGAGAGATTTGTGCGCGGAAGCGGGAGTGGCGGTAGCACTAGTGAAAGCGCCTTCTGGCTGTCCAGCAAGTGGCGCTACATACCGTACAATCGAACATGAGCCAATGATTGTACTGAGTGCTCGATATCTTACAGACGATCACTTATGGTTCACGTTTTTTCACGAGGCCGCCCACGTCTTGCTTCATGGCCATGAAGCAGTACACGTTGACAGCCTAGAACCAGAGCAGATAGGCCACACCACGGACCGGCTAGAGCTTGAGGCGAACAAATGGGCCGCCGATAAGATAATTTCCGATGAGTTAATCGGCTCGCAGGTCAGGCCACCCACCAGCTACAGGCAGCTCCAGCTACTGGCCCGCCAGTCAGGCATAGCCCCAGGTCTTATAGTGGGGCACTTCCAACATGCGGGCGCGTTGAGCTACGCGCAGTTGAACAAGGCGAAGCGACGCTATCGCTGGCGCGGTCCTAGCCTCGAAACGATTTGAAGGCGCTTGGACTCTTCTGCCAATTACAGATAGCATCCTCAAGCACGTCGTAGCCCACTGAGAGCGATCCCTGCAACCGCTCTAACGCCAACTCAAGGTCGGCGAGTTCGGCCTTCAAATCGGCATTCCCCTTGAAGAGAAGACGGGCCCCCGCTGCGGGACCAGTGGCATCTTTCAGGTGAGCGTGCGACGGTGGGCAGTCAATAAGCCCTACCTTATTCGCCATCATGACATAGTCGAAGCAAGCAGTACGACCGAATCGCTTGACTTCGCGAAGGGAACCGGAGAGCCCCTCGAACGTCAGGGCTCCACCATGCTTGTTTGCGATATCCGCCAGTTTGTCGACATGTCCAACCGGTCCGACCCAGTCGACGTACGACTCAAAGACCGCGCCTGTACCCTTGTCCGACCAACCGTCGAGACTCTCATACTTCCTGTGATTGCCGAATCCGCCAGGCATGTTACTGGCGCGAATGGCGTCCTTGTTTTCTTGTAGCCACACACGAAACGCTGACACGTCTGCCGTGGTCCGCCGCCAACTCCAAGATTCTCCTTGATCTAGGGCACCGTAGACGGCTCGCGCGTACCCAAAACCCGATCGCCGGTTCTTGCCAAAGTGTGTATAGAGGAAGATCATCCAGAACGCTTCGTCGAGTTCATCACGCCGAGCAAGGATGATCGCAGCTCTAACGGGGTCAAATAGGCCGGATGAAGGATCCAGCGGCCGGTCAGACAGCTCGACCGACCGAAGGTGGTCGACGTACCGGTTCCGTCGTTGGCTATCGATCAACTGAAGGACGAGCGATTGGTGGGACCCTGCGGTACCTAGTCCTGGCAGCGCCCCGTACTGATCTTCATGGCCTTGAAGCGCTGCCAAGAGACGGGTGGCCTCATCCATGTCCGCCTGCTTCATTACACCTTCCCAACTACGGTTGTTGTCTCAGGACAGTTAACCGATCAATTCTGGCCCGAAGGTACGTCCAATAGGCGTCGGTGCTGAACTGATCACGGAGCGCTTCTAGCCCGTCCACACTATCGCGCACAGCGTAGGCCTGGAGCAGAAGGGCAAGATCCTTCCAATACGGCAGGTCGTCTAGGCTCGGCGACAGGGCGGCGCCTGACCGTGCTGCCCGTTCGGCCAACAACAATTCTTTGATTGCTGGCCACGGATCCCCTCCGGGCATCGCCGGCATTACCCCCAGGGTGTCATGGAAGCCCTCTTGCAAGAACAACTTGGCTCGCCCCAGATCTTTGGCGTAGAGATGCAGGCTTCCCACCATATGCGTGTAGGTTCCAACTTCGATACCCAATGACCTAGCTACAATTTCTTGGATCATGGTGAACGCAAATACATCATGCGGAAAGCCCATGAAGAGGTCGTTCGATCTCATGAATACGATCATCTGCAATCGCTCTTCGCGCACGAGAAACTGAATTGTGCATGTGCAGGGTACATCCAAGTAGCCCTGAGAGAGGTCTGCGCTCTCGAACACTTGCGCGACCGCTTTGCGGGATGCTCGATTTGCCCGCAGTCCACTGACGATGTTGTGTATCTGAGCTTGCCTATCGGATCCGAACAGACGAGGGCCGTAACCCCCGTGAATTCGGCCATCCGCCTCCGCGTACTTGCTGTAGTCAGAAATGTAATGAGTGATGAAGGAGGCATCATTTGAACCCGATAGGTACCATGCAAGCTCACCCAAGGGGCTAAACGCTAGGCCGCGCACCGACGAACGGCTGAGACGAGCCCTGGGGTTAGTGAGGCGGAATGTGCAACCATAGAGTTCTAGAGTCGCCCCTTTGCTAGGTCGCGTTGCCTCTCCTGCGGCGATGACCGCCTCGAGGCTGTCGTTGAGTAAGTCGTCCACGCTCGGACCTTCAAACGAGAACAGCATCGAGTCTAGGCTGCTTTCCGTCAGACCCCGTCCCAGGGACGAAGGTGGCTGTTGAATACAAGCATCTGCTCTGCAGTAGTGCGGAGACGGTGGGGCTCACCGAGCATCGCAGCATTACCGTTGGCGTTCGCCGTTATTCTCCCTGAACTTTGCCTCAGACACTGTCAGGCGCTGCTCACCATCATCAAGAAGCTCACCTACAATCTTGGCAAGTTCGAGGGTTGTAGCTGCTGGGATGGCAGAGTAGCCCATACCCATGCGCCCAGGTTTGATCGGAAGCCGGCCGCGGAAAGCCTCGTTCATCGATGCCTCGATTGACTCGAGGAGGCTGGCCAAGGAGTACCCGACCATCATCACCTCTTGCCGCAAGCCCGTAGCAATACGGTGCTCTTTGGGTAGGTCCCAGTAGCGCCTGCGGCAGTCGTCAACACGGTCCTCCATTCGACGAAGTTCGGCCAGACCAACTTGATGACTTGCGCTGCGCTTGAGGTCAGAGAGGGAAGCCAACTGGATGTTGGTCAGCTCGGCGGCCTCGAGAGCGCCCCGCTGGAATCCGCTTTCGGACAGCAGGATGCCACGATCAGCCCCCAGGTCAACGGCTATTTGTCGCAATCCGAGCACGTGCAACTTGGTCACGGGAGTTCGCCATAATTTGCACTCAACCACCCACAACATGTCGAACCCAAACTGACTCGATCGCACAAGTACGTCAACGTCGTGAGTGGTGCGCGCCCCCGCAATCGTTTCCTGGACGTCAGCCTCCATGCCCAAGCTACGGAAAAAACTCGCGGCCTCCTCCTCGTACTGTTTCCACTCGCGCATATTCTCCAGTCCTTGTGGTCGACCTCCGCGGCGGGTGGTGTTGCTACGGATGGCAGGTCCTTCGCGTCTCGTTCGATCTGGTGACAGCGGCTATTATTGCTCTCGCCTCACAAGGCTGCCGACGTAAGCGACAGTCGCGCGTCAAGGCGCCTCCCCGAGCCGTTCGCGCGAGTTGGGGCCCTCTCCGCCAAGCGCCCGCCGTCATCGCCCCCGCCCGCGACGGCTCCCCCACCGCAGGGACTTCGCCACGAATGCATCGGTCGTTTACGTCACCTGCCGGTCGGTCCGGCCCGCCGTTGCAACATGACTTCAGCCCGGTCACGTGCGGGAGATGGACGCTTGGCGCTCACCAGCCGTTCCGTCGCCGTGTCAACGAGGTCTGGTTCCTCGATTGGGACGGGAGCGATCCCCCGACGCTGGACTACGCGACCCGCTAGGTAGCTGCGACCGAGACCACCTCGAGCTCAGTTGCCGGGCAAGTGTTGGGAGAACCGGCTACAACAACTGTGTAGAGCTCCCCGCCGTCAGGAGGGGCCGGGCAGCTCCGGCTAAGCGACGGCCAGTACGCCACCGTAGGACGGCCGCTAGGGGTCAACACGCAGCCGCAGATTGCGACGAACTGCTCGGCCGCAGCTCAATGCCCAGACCCTGAATCACAACAGTGCCGAGATGTAGGCCCTCGCCCTTCCGGCCGGGCAGAGGATGGGCCCTGCTACTCGCAAGTGAAGGTAGGCGATCTGCAACCAGAGACGAGTCAGGCCGCCCTCCGAATGGAGAACGGCCTGATCAAGAGTGGAGCTGAGGGGACTCGAACCCCTGACCCCCACACTGCCAGTGTGGTGCGCTACCAGCTGCGCCACAGCCCCTTGCGACTCGGTCTGGTGTGTCCGAGCCGTGGAGAACAGTACAACAGGGTGAACGGCGCCCGACGGAGGGGGTCCCCCGCCGGGCGCCGTGTCGTCAGCCCGCGGTGCCGAACCGCTCGTCCAGGGCCAGGTTGAGCTCCAGCACGTTGACGTACGGCGCACCGATGAAGCCCAGGTCCCGGCCGTGCGTGGCCCCGTCCACCAGCGCCGAGACGTCCCCAGCAGCAGCCCCACGGGCAGCAGCCACCCGGGTCACCTGCAGCGCCGCGTAGGCCGGTGAGATGCCCGGGTCCAGCCCGGACGCCGACGCCGTCACCGCGTCCGCCGGCACGTCGGCCGGCATCACGCCGTTGAAGGCCGCCACCTGCGACTGCCGCTCGGTGATCGCGTCGACCAGGTCGGCCGAGTTCGGCCCCAGGTTCGACCCACCCGACGCCGCGCCGTCGTAGTCCGACGCCGAGGGCCGGGACTGGAAGTACTGCGGCAGCGCGTCCCCGGAGGCGGACACGAACGCCTGGCCGATCAACGACGACCCGACCACGGTGCCGTCGCGGGTCACGAGCGACCCGTCGGCGCCGCCGGGGCGGATGACCTGGGCGATGCCGAGCATGACCAGCGGGTAGACCAGCCCCAGCACCACGGTGGCGAGGAGGACGGCACGGACGGCGGCCACCAACTGGCGGCCAGAACGCAGAGTGGGCATCACGCGATCCCGGGGATCAGAGAGACGAGCAGGTCGATGAGCTTGATCCCGACGAACGGCAGCACCACGCCGCCGACGCCGTAGACCAGCAGGTTGCGGCGCAACATCGCCGACGCCGAGGTCGCCCGGTACTTCACGCCGCGCAGCGCCAGCGGCACCAGCGCCACGATGATCAGCGCGTTGAAGACGACCGCCGACAGGATCGCCGACTCCGGCGAGGCCAGCCGCATCACGTTGAGCGTGTCCAGCCCCGGGAAGACCCCGGCGAACATGGCGGGCAGGATCGCGAAGTACTTGGCCAGGTCGTTGGCGATGGAGAACGTGGTCAGCGACCCGCGGGTGATGAGCAGCTGCTTGCCGATCTCCACGATCTCGATCAGCTTCGTCGGGTCGGAGTCGAGGTCGACCATGTTGCCGGCCTCCTTCGCCGCCGACGTCCCGGTGTTCATGGCCACCCCGACGTCGGCCTGGGCCAGCGCCGGTGCGTCGTTCGTGCCGTCACCGGTCATCGCGACCAGCCGGCCGCCGTCCTGCTCCTTGACGATCAGCGCCAGCTTGTCCTCCGGCGTCGCCTCGGCCAGGACGTCGTCGATGCCGGCCTCCGCCGCAATCGCCCGCGCCGTCCGCTCGTTGTCGCCGGTGATCATCACGGTGCGGATGCCCATCCGGCGGAGCTCGTCGAAGCGCTCCTTCATGCCGGGCTTCACCACGTCCTTGAGGTGGATGACGCCCAGCACGCGGGCCGTGCCCCCAGAGGCGCTGGCGAGCAGCAGCGGCGTCCCGCCCGAGGCGGCGATGCGATCGACCACGGCGGCGACGTCCGGCGGGACGGCGCCGTCGAGCGAGCGCACCCAGTTCTGCACCGCACCGGCCGCGCCCTTGCGCAGCTGCCGGCCGTCGGGCAGGTCGACGCCGCTCATCCGGGTCTGCGCGGTGAACGGCACGAACTCGGCCCCACCGGTGTCCCGCTCCCCCAGCCCGGCCAGCCCCACGATGCTGCGGCCCTCGGGCGTCTCGTCGGACAGTGAGGCCAGCTGCGCCGCCTCGGTGACCTCGGCCAGCGACGCGTCGCCGACCGGGACGAACTCCGCCGCCTGCCGGTTGCCGAGGGTGATCGTGCCGGTCTTGTCCAGCAGCAGGGTGTTCACGTCACCGGCCGCCTCGACTGCGCGGCCGCTCATCGCCAGCACGTTGCGCTGCACGAGCCGGTCCATGCCGGCGATGCCGATCGCCGACAGCAGCGCACCGATCGTGGTCGGGATCAGGCAGACCACCAGCGCGATCAGCACGGTCATCGACTGCTCGGCACCGGAGTAGATGGCCAGCGGCTGCAGCGTCACCACGGCCAGCAGGAACACGATCGTCAGCGAGCTGAGCAGGATGTTCAGCGCGATCTCGTTCGGCGTCCGCTGCCGGGACGCCCCCTCGACCAGCGCGATCATCCGGTCGACGAACGTCTCCCCCGGCTTGCTGGTGATCTGGACGACGATCCGGTCGCTCAGCACCGTCGTCCCGCCGGTCACCGCCGAGCGGTCACCGCCGGACTCGCGGATCACCGGCGCGGACTCCCCGGTGATCGCCGACTCGTCGACGCTGGCGATGCCCTCGACGACGTCGCCGTCCCCGGGCACGACCTGCCCGGCCACGACCACGACGCGCATCCCGGGCTTCAGGTCCGGGGCGGGCACCTCGGTACCGTCCTCGAGGACGGCGACGGTGCTGGTGCGGGCGTTGCGCAGGCTCGCCGCCTGCGCCTTGCCGCGGCCCTCGGCGACGGCCTCGGCGATGTTGGCGAACAGCACGGTCAGCCACAGCCAGGCCGCGATCAGCCAGCCGAACAGCGACGGGTCGGTGATCGCCAGCACGGTGGAGAACACCGAGCCGACCCACACCACGAACACGACGGGCTGGCGCACCAGGCCGCGCGGGTCGAGCTTGCGCACCGCCCCGACCAGGGCGGGGCCCCACTCGATGCTGGCCCGTTGCTGCGGGCGCGACTCGACGGGAGGTCGTTCGAGCGTCGCGGTCATGACAGTCCTTCTGCGATGGGTCCGAGGGAGAGAACGGGGAAGTACGTGAGCCCGACGACGACCAGGACAACGGCGGACAGCAGCCCGACGAACAGCACCTGGTGGGTGGGCAGGGTCCCGGCGGTGGCCGGCGTCCGGCCCTGCTGGGCGAGCCGGCCGGCCAGCGCGAGCACCAGCACGATCGGGATGAACCGGCCGAAGGCCATCGCCAACCCGAGGGCGGTGTTGTAGAACGGCGTGTTCGCGCTCAGCCCGGCGAACGCCGAGCCGTTGTTGTTGCCGGCCGAGGTGAACGCGTAGAGCACCTCGCTCAGGCCGTGCGGGCCGTCGTTGAGCATCGAGCTGCGGCCGGCGTCGGTGGCCATGGCGACCGCGGTGCCGATCAGCACGATCGCCGGGGTGGTGAGCACGTAGAGGGAGGCCAGGGTCATCTCCCGGCGTCCGAGCTTCTTGCCCAGGTACTCCGGGGTGCGTCCGACCATCAGCCCGGCGACGAAGACGGCGATGACGGCGAGCACGAGCATCCCGTAGAGGCCCGAGCCGACACCGCCGGGCGCGACCTCGCCCAGCATCATGTTGAACATCGTCAGCAGCCCGCCGGCCGGCGTGTAGCTGTCGTGCAGCGAGTTGACCGCGCCGGTCGAGGTGAGCGTGGTCGCCGTCCCGAACAGTGCCGACAGGGGTCCGCCGAAGCGCACCTCCTGGCCCTCGGTCGCCGCCCCCGCCAGCTGCAGTGCAGCACCGCCGGCGCGGGCCTGCGCCCAGCTGTTCAGCGCCAGCGACGCCGAGGCCAGCGTGGCCATGACGGCGACGATCGCCAGACCCTGCCGCTTGTCCCCCACCATCCGGCCGAACGTGCGCGGCAGGGAGAAGGGGATGACCAGCATGAGGAAGACCTCGAACAGCGACGTCCAGGCGCTGGGGCCCTCGAAGGGGTGCGCGGAGTTGGCGTTGTAGAAGCCGCCGCCGTTGGTGCCCAGCTGCTTGATCGCCTCCTGGGAGGCCACCGGCCCGCCGGGGATGAACTGGCTCGCACCCGACAGCGTGGTCGCGTCGGTGCCGGCCGAGAGGTTCTGCACCAGGCCGCCGAGCACCAGCACGATCGCCGCCAGCACCGACAGCGGCAGCAGGATGCGGGTGACCGCGCGGGTCAGGTCGACCCAGAAGTTGCCCAGCCGGTCGGTGCGGGTGCGGGCGAACCCGCGCACCAGCGCCACCGCCACGGCCAGACCCACCGCGGCCGAGACGAAGTTCTGCACCGCGAGGCCGGCCATCTGGACCAGGTGGCCCATCGTCGACTCACCCGAGTAGCCCTGCCAGTTCGTGTTGGTCACGAAGCTGACCGCGGTGTTCCACGCCGAGCCGGACTCGACCGGCGCCATGTCGTTGCTCCACGGCAGCACCGACTGCAGCCGCTGGAGCAGGTAGAGGAAGAGCACCGACACCAGCGAGAACGCCAGCACGCTGCGCAGGTAGGTGGGCCAGCGCTGCTCGGTGTCGGCGTCCACGCCGACCGCCCGGTAGACCACCTTCTCCACCCGGCCGTGCCGCGGGCTGGTGAACACCTTCGCCATCCAGTCGCCCAGCGGCCGGTGGACGACGACCAGCGCCACCACCAGCAGGAGGACCTGCAGCCAGCCGGCTGCGGTGGCGCTCATCAGAACCGCTCCGGGAACAGCAGCGACGCGAGCAGGTAGAGCACCAGCGCCGCCGCGACCGCGAGTCCGACCCAGGTCACAGCTTCTCCACCCCGCGCACAGCCAGCGCCAGCAGCCCGAAGACCGCCAGCGTGAGGAGCACGTAGACCACGTCGGTCACGTCGTGAGCACCTTCATCCGCATCAGCGCGGACGACCCGTCGTCGTCCACCTCGCAGCCGGCGACGCTAGGAGCGCTCGAGCGCCCTGCACCCGGTCTTGACGGTTCCCTGACGCGGGCGGACGGCGTCCTTGACGCCGCCCTGACGCCGGACGCCGACCGTGTGCCCCCGCTCACAGGACCGGCAGGGCCTGGTTCGCCGGCCGTGATCGGGGAAGGGTCGGGGCATGCTCCGCGCTGTCCTGGACCACGTCGGCGACTGGCCGGCCGTCGTGGTGCTCGGCGTCGCGGCCGTCGTGCTGGCGGTGGAGAGCAGCCTGCTGGTCGGGCTGCTGATGCCCGGGACGACGACGCTGGTGGTGCTCGGGCTGTGGTCCGCCGCCTCCGGCTGGCACCCGGCGGTGCCCATCGCGGTGGCCGCCACGGCCAGCGTCAGTGGGGCGCTGACCGGCTGGCGCCGGGGCCACGGCCGGCGGGCTCTCGACCCGGGCTCGCACCGCCGGCTGCGCGCCCGGGTCGAGCCCGTGGTGCGCACCGCCCGCAGCTGGCTGACCCACCAGGGCCCCGTGGGCGCGGCGGCCGTGATGGCCGGGTCGCACTGGGTCGCGGTCACCCGCACCCTCACCCCCCGGGTCGCCGGTGGGGCGGGGGTGCCGCTGCGGCTGGCCGGTCCGGTGATCGTGGTCAGCGGCACGGCCTGGGCCACCACCGTCATCCTGCTGGCCCGGGTCCTCGGGGAGCGGGTGGCGACCGGAGCGGGCTGGGTCGCGGCCGTCGTCGTCGGCGTCCTGTTCGTCGTGGTCCTCGTGCGATCGGTCAGGCGGCACCACCACACCCACGCGGAGACCTTGACGGGATCTTGACGCGGTCCTCCCCTGCCGGCACCCGTCGGGCCCCTAGCGTCGGTGAGCGGTGCCCGGAGCAGCCGGGCCGCTGACGAGGAGCAGGCGTGGCCACCGCGACACAGGACAGCCGCCGACCGGTGCGCGACTGGCTGCTGGACGACGCCGCCCAGCGCGGCGCCGAGCACCCCGGCCCGCACACCGCTCCCGCGCACGACGCTCACCGCCGGCCGTGGTGGAAGGTCATGTGCCTCACCGGCGTCGACTACTTCTCCACCCTCGGCTACCAGCCGGGCATCGCCGCGCTCGCCGCCGGCGTCATCTCCCCGCTGGCCACCCTGGTGCTGGTCGCGCTGACCCTGCTCGGCGCGCTGCCGGTGTACCGCCGGGTCGCCCGGGAGAGCCCGCGCGGCGAGGGCTCGATCGCCATGCTCGAGCGGCTGCTGCCGTTCTGGCGCGGCAAGCTCTTCGTGCTGGTGCTGCTCGGCTTCGCCGCCACCGACTTCCTGATCACCATGACGCTGTCGGCGGCCGACGCCACCGCGCACATCGCGGAGAACCCGGCGCTGCCGGAGTCCACCGGCGACCACCGGGTGCTGATCACCCTGTTCCTGCTCGCCCTGCTGGGCGCGGTGTTCCTGCGCGGGTTCAGCGAGGCGATCGGCGTCGCGGTGTGGCTGGTGGCGGTCTACCTGGTGCTCAACCTCGTCGTCGTCGGGGTCGGGCTGTGGCACGTGGCCACCACCGACGGCGTGATCGGCGACTGGACCACCGCGCTCACCACCCAGCACAGCAACCCGCTGATGGCGGTCGGCGTCGCGCTGATCGTCTTCCCGCGGCTGGCGCTGGGGCTGTCGGGCTTCGAGACCGGCGTCGCGGTCATGCCGCTGGTGCAGGGCGACCCCGACGACACCGAGGCCCGCCCCACCGGGCGCATCCGCGGCACCAAGAAGATGCTGACCACCGCCGCGCTGATCATGAGCGGCTACCTGGTGACCACCAGCTTCATCACCACGCTGCTGATCCCGCAGGAGGAGTTCCAGCCCGGCGGCGAGGCCAACGGCCGCGCACTGGCCTACCTCGCCCACGAGTACCTGGGCAGCGCCTTCGGCACGGTCTACGACGTCTCGACCATCTGCATCCTGTGGTTCGCCGGCGCCTCGGCGATGGCCGGGATGCTCAACCTCATCCCCCGCTACCTGCCCCGCTACGGCATGGCGCCGCGCTGGGCCCGGGCCACCCGGCCGATGGTGCTGGTGCTCACCGCCATCGCCTTCGTGGTCACCTGGCTCTTCGACGCCGACGTCGACGCCCAGGGCGGCGCCTACGCCACCGGCGTGCTGGTGCTCATCACCTCGGCGTCCGTCGCCGTCACCCTGGCCGCCCGCCGGGCCGGGGAGCGCAACAAGACGATCGGCTTCGCCGTGATCGCGGCGATCTTCGCGTACACGACCGTCGCCAACGTGATCGAGCGGCCCGACGGCCTGAAGATCGGCGGCCTGTTCATCGCCGGCATCATCGCCGTCTCCGTCGCCTCCCGGCTCTCGCGCTCCTTCGAGCTGCGGGTGACCGACGTGGAGTTCGACGAGAAGGCGCAGCTGTTCCTGCGCGACTGCTCACGGCGCAAGCTGCGGCTCATCGCCAACGAGCCCGGCCTCGGCGACGAGGACGAGTACCGCAGCAAGCTCGTGGCCACCACCAAGGAGCACGACCTGCCCGACGGCGACGTCGTGTTCGTCGAGGTCGAGGTCACCGACCCCTCGGACTTCGAGGGCGCGCTGTCGGTGCACGGGCACGTCGTGCACGGCCAGTACCGGGTGCTGCGGGTGCAGAGCTCCTCGGTGCCCAACGCGCTGGCCGCGCTGCTGCTGGAGGCCCGCGACCTCACCGGGGTCAAGCCGCACATCTACTTCGAGTGGACCGAGGGCAACCCGTTCGCCAACTTCGCCCGCTTCCTGCTGCTGGGCGCCGGCGAGGTCGCCCCGGTCACCCGCGAGGTGCTGCGCGAGGCCGAGCCCGACCGCACCCGCCGTCCGCACGTGCACGTCGGCTAGGTGCGGCCGGGCCGTCCGTCAGGACGACGGCGGCGGCGTCATCTGGGCGACCCGGACGGAGTTGCCGAACGGGTCGCGCAGGCCGAAGTCGATGCCGTAGGGCTGCACGACCGGCTCCTCGGGGACGTCCACGCCGCGCTCCTTCAGCTCGGCGTGGGTCTTGTGGGCGTCGTCGGTGGTGAAGAACAGGTTCCCGCCGCCGGCGCCCTTGGAGACGACGTCGCGCACCTGCTCGGCGACCTCGGGGCTGACCGAGGGCGGCGCGGGCAGCTCCAGCAGGACGGCGTGGCCGGGGTCGGTGGGCAGCGCGACGGTCAGGAAGCGCATCGGCCCGAGCTGCTGGTCGGTCTGGACCTCGAAGCCGAGCTTCCCGACGTAGAAGTCGAGGGCCTCGTCCTGGTCGAGCACGTACAGGCTGGTGATCGAGATGGTGTTCAGCATGCCGACGACGCTAGGGCCGCACGGCCCCCGTCGGCTTCTCCGGAACTGCGGTCTCCGCCGGCCGCAGCCAGCGCATGCCGAAGCAGCTGGGCACCGGGGCCAGCGGGCCGCGGCGGCGGTACACGCTCGGCGGCTCCCCCACGACCGCGGCGAACACCCGGCTGAAGGTGCCCAGGCTGGAGAACCCGACGGCCATGCAGATGTCGGTGACGGACTCCTCGCTGCTCCGCAGCAGCACCATCGCCCGCTCGACGCGGCGGCGCTGCAGGTAGCGGTGCGGGGTCTCCCCGAACGTCGCCTTGAACGTGCGGATGAAGTGGGCCTCCGAGACGCAGGCGATCGCGGCCAGCGCGGCGGTGTCGAGCGGCTCGGCGTAGCTGCGGTCCATCGCGTCGCGGGCGCGCAGCATCCGCCGGTTGGAGTCCTCGCTCGCCCGGCTCACCGCCGGATCATGACAGCCCTCCCGGCCGCAGCTCGTGCTCCGCTCACCGTGGCGAGCAGGCCACGAGCTGCGGCGGACACTCCCCCGCCGCCAGTCGTGCTCTGCTGCCGTCCTGGCAGCAGAGCACGACTGCCGCGCACCCCGTACGTGGGGCGTCAAGGACGGCGCCGGGTGCGTCAGGACCGCGTCAAGGCCCTGGGCCCGCCCCGCCGGCGGGGCGACGCTGAGCAGGTGACCACGACCGCCGCCCGCCCGCTCCCCCGCACGTCCACCCTCGCCGCCTGCCCGGTCGTGGTGGGTGTCTGCCGCGCCACCTGGCCGGCCCGCTGGCGGCGCGACCAGCCGCGCCCGCTGCACCACGCGGTCGAGGTGCACCGCTGCGCCGAGGAGCTGGACGGCGAGCCGGAGCTGGCGCTGTGCGGCGCGTTCGTGGCGGTCACCGGGCTGGCCTGGACGACGGCCGACACCGACCGCTGCCCCGCGTGCGACGCGCTGGTCCGCGAGGTGGCGGAGGCGTGACGGCCGGCGTGCTGGAGCTGACCGGCTTCCTGCTCACCGGCTGGGCCCTGGCCCACGGCATCGAGTGGGTGTACCGGGCGAACGAGCCCCGGCAGCAGCAGGACCCCAGCTCGTCCGGGTGGTCTTGACGCGTTCCTGACGCCCGGCGCCACCACCTCCGCGCCGGACGCGACGATCATGGGGGCATGGCCCGCGGCACCCTGCGCATCTACCTGGGCGCCGCCCCCGGCGTCGGGAAGACCTTCGCCGCCCTCGGTGAGGCCGCCCGCCGGCGGGACCGCGGCGAGGACGTCGTCATCGGGCTGGTGGAGACCCACGGCCGGCCGCGCACGCTCGCGCAGGTGCAGGGCCTGGAGGTCGTCCCTCGCGCGGAGGTGACCCACCGCGGCGTCACCCTGACCGAGCTGGACGTCGACGGCGTGCGGGCGCGCCGCCCGGACCTGGTATTCATCGACGAGCTGGCGCACACCAACGCCCCCGGCTCACGCAACGCCAAGCGCTGGCAGGACGTCGAGGAGCTGCTCGCCGCCGGCATCAGCGTGCTGAGCACCGTCAACGTGCAGCACCTGGAGAGCCTGACCGACGTCGTCGCGCAGATCACCGGCGTCGTCCAGCAGGAGACCGTGCCCGACGAGGTGGTGCGCCGGGCCGACCAGGTCGAGCTGGTGGACATGTCGCCGGAGTCGCTGCGGCGGCGGATGGCGCACGGCAACGTCTACCCGGCCGAGCGGGTGGACGCCGCCATGGGCAACTACTTCCGGGTCGGCAACCTCACCGCGCTGCGGGAGCTGGCGCTGCTGTGGCTGGCCGACCGGGTCGACGAGGGGCTGCGGCGCTACCGCAGCGAGCACGACATCGACCACGTCTGGGAGGCCCGCGAGCGGGTCGTCGTGGCGCTGACCGGGGGGCCCGAGGGCGAGACGCTGATCCGCCGCGCCGCCCGGGTCGCCCGTCGCTCGGGCACCGGCGCGCTGTTCGCCGTCCACGTCCTGAGCTCCGACGGCCTTGCCGGTGCCTCCCCCGAGTCGCTGCAGGCCCAGCGGGCGCTGGTCGAGAGCCTCGGCGGCAGCTACCACCAGGTGGTCGGCGACCACGTGGCGGCGACGCTGCTCGACTTCGCCCGCGGCGTCGACGCCACCCAGCTCGTCGTCGGCACCAGCCGGCGCTCCCGCTGGGCGCGCGCACTGCGCGGCGGGATCGGCGGTGAGGTGATCGCCGCCTCCGGTGAGATCGACGTGCACATCGTCACCCACTCCGCCGCCGGCTCCCGCGGCTGGCGGCTGCCACCGCTGACCGGCGCGCTCACCGCCCGCCGCCGCTGGGCCGGTGCCGTGCTGGCGCTGGCCGGCGTCCCGGCGGTGACCGCCCTCTGCCTCGCCGCCGGGTCCGCCATCTCACTGGCCAGCGTGCTGCTGGTCTTCCTGCTGCTCGTCGTCACCGTCGCGCTGGTCGGCGGGCTGCTGCCGGCGGTGCTGGCCGCGGTCGTCGGCGGGCTGGCCGAGAACTGGTTCTTCACCCAGCCCACGCACCGGTTCACCATCGGCCGGCTCGACGACATCGTGGCGCTGGCCGGCTACCTGGTCGTGGCGGTCGCGGTGGCCACCGTCGTCGACCGCTCGGCCCGGCGGGCCACCGCCGCGGCCCGCGCCGCCGCCGAGACGGCGCTGCTGGCCTCGCTCTCCCGCTCGGTGCTCGCCGGTGACCGGGCGCTGCCCGCGCTGCTGGAGCAGGTGCGCGAGGCGTTCGGGCTGCGCTCGGTGACCATGGTCGAGCAGACCGCCGACGGCGACCGCACCGTGGGCGCCTGCGGCGCCCCGGACGGCGAGCAGCCCGAGGAGATCGAGGTGACCGACGCCCTCACCCTGCAGCTGTGCGGGCGCACCCTGCCCGCCAGCGAGCGGCGGGTGCTGGTGGCCTTCGCCGAGCAGGCCGCCGTCGCGCTGCAGCAGGGACGGCTGGCCGCGCAGGCCGCCGAGGTCGACCGGCTGGCGGCCGGCAACAGCATGCGCACCGCGCTGCTCGCCGCGGTCAGCCACGACCTCCGCACCCCGCTGGCCGGTATCAAGGCCGCCTCCTCCGCGCTGCGCTCGACCGACCTGGCGCTCACCGACGACGACCGCACCGAGCTGATCGCCACCGTCGACGAGTCCGCCGACCGGCTCACCGGCCTGGTCGACAACCTGCTGGACATGAGCCGGCTGCAGTCCGGCGCCCTCACCCCGGTCAGCGCCCCGGCCGACCTCACCTCGGTGGTGCACGCCGCACTGTCCTGGCTGGACGAGGAGCAGCGCGCCCGGGTGCGGGTCACCGCACCCGACGACGTCCCGCCCGCGCTGGCCGACCCCGGCCTGCTCGAGCGGGTGGTCGCCAACCTCGCCGACAACGCCACCCGGCACGCGGCCCGCGGCCCGGTCGACGTGCGCACGGGCGCGGCCGCCGGCCGGGTCGAGGTGCGCGTCGTCGACCGCGGACCCGGCGTGCGCCCGGCCGACCGCGAGCGGGTGTTCGCCCCCTTCCAGCGGCTCGGCGACGCCCCGGCCGGTCAGGGTGTGGGGCTCGGCCTGGCGGTGGCGCGCGGGCTCACCGAGGCCATGGGCGGGACGCTGACCGCTGAGGACACCCCCGGCGGCGGGCTCACCATGGTCGTCTCCCTCGCCCTGGCCGAGGCGCCGGTGGCGGTGCCGTCGTGAGCCGGGTGCTCGTCGTCGACGACGACGTCCAGCTGCTGCGTGCGCTGCGGATCAGCCTGCGGGCGGCCGGGCACGAGGTGGTCACCGCCCCCGACGGCACCACCGCGCTCAAGGAGGCGGCCGCCGCCCATCCCGACGTCATCGTGCTCGACCTGGGCCTGCCCGACCTCGACGGCACCGAGGTGCTGGCCGGCCTGCGGCCGTGGTTCACCGGGCCGGTGCTGGTGCTCTCGGCGCGGGCCGACAGCCAGGACAAGGTGTCCGCGCTCGACGCCGGCGCCGACGACTACGTCACCAAGCCCTTCGACATGGCCGAGCTGCTGGCCCGGCTGCGGGCCGCGGTGCGCCGCGGTGCGGCCGAGCCCGGGCAGGCCGAGGTGGTCACCGACCACTTCACCGTCGACCTGGCGGCGAAGCAGGTGCGAGTGGACGGCGTCCAGGTGCGGCTCACGCCCACGGAGTGGGCGCTGCTGTCGGAGCTGGTGCGCTCACCGGGCCGGCTGGTCGGGCAGAAGCAGCTGCTGCAGTCGGTCTGGGGCCCGGCCTACGAGCGGGAGACCAACTACCTGCGCGTCTACCTGGCCCAGCTGCGCCGCAAGCTCGAACCCGACCCGGCGCACCCGCGCTACCTGCACACCGAACCCGGCATGGGCTACCGCTTCACGCCCTGAGCCGTCAGCCGGCGCGCGCCTCGCGGTGCGGGTGCTCCTCGCTGCGGGTCAGCAGCACGATGCCCAGGACGGCGACCAGCCCGGCCGGCGCCCAGACCAGCGCGTGCCCGGGCTCGAGCCGCTCACCGAGCAGCACCCGGGCGGCCGGGAGTGCGGCCGCCGGGTCGACCACCACCAGCGCGGGCAGCGACCACGACAGCGAGCCGCGGCTGTAGGCCTGCTGGGCGCCCACCTGCGCCGCCACCGCGGCCACGACCGCGCCGGCGACCTCGGGACCGGTGAGGGCGTGGCCGAGACCGGACTGGTCGACCACCTTGAACGCCGCCGACACCAGCACGGCCGCCACCCCCGCAGCCAGCCCGCCGGTGACGCCGCAGCCCAGCGCGCCCGTGCTGCCGTGGCCGAACCGGGCGGCCAGCGCGACCACCACCAGCACCAGCAGCACGGCGACGACCACCGCCTGCCACGCCGGCAGCCGCGACGACTCCCCCGGCGCCGGGCGCGCGGCGGCCAGGAAGACCGCCAGCCCGGCGACGGTGAGCGAGGCACCGGCCAGCTCCCCGCGCCCCAGCCGGTGCCCGGTGCGCAGGGTCCGCACCAGGAGCGCGACCACCAGCGCGCCGGCGAGCACCGGCTGCACGATCCCGACCGGGGCGAGGGACAGCGCCGCCACGTGCGCCAGGCTGCCGACCACCGTCGTCGACTGCCCGGCCACCCACACCCGCTGGCGGACCAGCGACCGCACGCCCAGCCCGCCGCTGCGCCGGGCGGCGACCACGCCCTCGTGCTGCAGCACCGACCCCACCCCGAAGAGGACCGCGGCCAGCACGGCCAGCAGCGTCCCGGGCAGGTGCGCGCCGACCCCCTCCGGCAGGTGGAGCTCGGAGGTGGCTGCCCGGCGCAGCAGCCCGGCCGGCGCGTCGATCACCCCGGCATCCTGCCCGAGGAACCTGTTCCGGTCGGCGGGCCACCCGGACGTGGCGGGCTACAGCTCGACGCCGCGGTCGGCCAGCCACTTCACGGGGTCGACGCGCTTGCCGTCCATGCCGCCCTTGTGCACCTCGAAGTGCAGGTGCGGACCGGTCGACTGGCCACGGCTGCCGAGCAGCGCGATCTTGTCCCCGGCCTCGACGACGTCGCCGGCCTTGACCAGGATCTTCTCCATGTGGCCGTAGATGGTCACGTCACCGCTGACGCCCAGGATGTAGACGGCCTGGCCGTAGCCGCTGGCCGCGCCGGCGCGCAGCACGACGCCGTCCTCGGCCGCGTACTCCGGCGTCATCATCGGGGCGGCCAGGTCGATGCCCCAGTGCATGGTGCCCCAGCGCTGGCAGAAGCAGGTGGTCATCCGGGCGTTCTGCACGGGCACGACGGCCTTGGGGCGGGCTGCCTCCGCCTCGGCCTCGGCCTTCGCGTCGGCGGCGGCCTGCTCCTCCTGGGCCCGCTTGACGCGCTCGGCCCGGTTGGCGGCGACCTCGTCGAGGCGGGCACGGGCCTCGACCTCGGTGATGGCCTCCTGCGGGTTCATCTCGACGTCGAACATGCCCTCGGCGTCCGAGCCCAGCAGCATGGCGACCGGGATCGGCTCGTCGGCGACGGCACTGGAGACCGGCTGGGTGCCGATCAGCGCGGCGGCCAGGCCACCGACGACGAGCGCGGCGAGCAGGGCGGCCGGACGGCGGCGGGCCACCGTGCTGCGGGGGCGGGGGGTGGTGCCGGTGGTCGGGGGCTCGACCTCGCTGCTGCGGACGGTCGTGCCGGCGATCCTCGAGCCCACGCGCCTGCCTCTCGATGTCGTCCGAGGGCCACGGTGGTCGCCCGGCCCGGTTCGGCAGTCATCGAAACATCGAATCCCAGACTTGTAATTCGGTACCCGGCGTGTTCGACAGGACACGCCGAGTGCACGCCACGGACTGGTCGATCCGGTCACCGATCGACCACCCTCGGCACCGACCGGCCGCCGGCGGCCCGCGGCCACCTCGGCTCGTCGACGTCCCAGCGCGGATGCCGGCCGACGTCGGCAGCCCGGGTCAGCCCTCGGCGGGGACCGGTGGCCGGGGCGCCGCAGCCGGCGCCGGGTCGCGGAAGCGGCGGGCGGCGCCCGCGCCACCGGCCACCAGCCCCAGCCCGCCGGCCAGCAGCACCGCGACGGCGGCCCTCGCCAGCAGCCCCGGGCCGGAACTCAGTGCGTGCGCGGTCCACAGCACGTCGACGTCCGGCAGGCCCTGCACCAGCAGCAGCCAACCGGCGACCACCGCCAACAGCCCCGTGAGCACCCCGCGCCCGCGCCGGGCCGCCCGCACGCCCAGCACCGTGACCAGCAGCACGAGCAGCGCCGGCAGCAGTGCGGCGACCAGCGCCCCGGTGTGCGAGGAGACGCTCGCGGCGGGCTCCGGCGTGCTGGCGGCGTGGTACAGCGAGGCCACCGCCCCCAGGGCGAGCACGGCGGCGAGCGGCCGGGGCCCGCGGGCCCGCCAGCCGGCGAGCACGGCGGCCGCGAGCAGCACGGCGTAGACCGGCCACACCAGCCACGGCGGCGGGGGCGGGTCCCAGCCCAGCCGCCCGGCCACGGTGACGTCGGCGCCGCCGTAGGTCATCGGCACGGACCAGTCGGCGACGGTGTGCGGGTGCCCGGGGTCCGCGGCCACGGCCGGGGGCAACAGGTCGGTGCTCATCCAGTGCGTGCGATGGTCGTGCCAGGCGTACTGCGGCCGGGTCGACACCTGCTCCCACTGCGGCGGCTCGGTGATGCTGCTGCTCTCCGGCACCCGGGTGAGCCCCGCCCGGTCGAGGTTCAGCCACGTCGCCGGGCTCAGCGCGTTGCGCCAGACGCCGTCCGGGCCGATCCGCAGGTAGGGCTCACCCGAGTAGCCCGGGACCTCCAGCTCGGTGCCGGTGTCGTTGACCACCTCGAGCTGGTCGCCGAACTGCAGCACCCGCACGGTCACCCCGGGCAGCGCCGGGGTGACCGACCGCAGCTCCCCGGTGAAGTCGCTGCCGGCCACGCCGCCGCCGACATGGGCCGAGGCCGGGCCGGCCAGCCCGAGCACGGCCAGGACGCCGAGCAGGACCACCACCGCCCGGCCGGCGAGCACCCGGGGCGTCACCCCTCGGCGACGACGGCCAGGTCGTGCGCGATGTCGGTGGCGGTGTTCCCGCCGTTGAAGGCCACGTCGGCCTCCCCGTTGGTGCCGTAGAGCAGCAGCATCGCCGAGTGGCTCTGCCCGTTGTCCTCCGCCAGCGGCACGCCGGCAGCCAGCTGGGCCTGCTCGACCTGCGCCTGGTCACCGGTGAGCCCGACGAACTCGGTGCCCAGGTCGGCGTCGAACCGGCCCAGGTACTCCCCCAGCGTCTCGGGGGTGTCCCGCGCCGGGTCGGTGGTCACGAAGACGACGGTCGTCCTCGCCACGACGGCCGGGTCGGTCGTGCGCAGCGCCAGCGCCACGTCGGCCATCGTGGTCGGGCAGACGTCGGGGCAGTTGGTGTACCCGAAGAACAGCAGCGTGGGGCCGGCCGCGGTGCGCGCGGCGAAGTCGTAGGGGGCGCCGGTGCTGTCGGTGAGGGTGAACTCGGGCTTCTTGTACGGGTCGCGCAGGTGCAGCCCCGAGTACGCCGAGTCGCCGCCGTCGTCCTCGACCGTGGCCGGCGCCTCCATGGCGCCCATGTCGTGCCCGTGGTCGCCCGAGGCCGTCGTGTCG
Organism: Modestobacter sp. L9-4; assembly: GCF_019112525.1. Taxonomy (NCBI): domain Bacteria; kingdom Bacillati; phylum Actinomycetota; class Actinomycetes; order Geodermatophilales; family Geodermatophilaceae; genus Modestobacter; species Modestobacter sp. L9-4. The sequence continues at coordinate 3,343,042 of NZ_CP077800.1, read as the reverse complement.
GCGTCGGCGGCGCCGCCGCAGCCGGCGAGCAGCAGGGCGGCGGTGGCGGCGAGGGCGGCCAGCCCGGTACGGGTCACGGAGCTCACGCAGCCACGGTACGTCGGCGGGCTGTCAGCCCGAGGACGAGTCCGCCGAGCCCCGCCAGCAGCCCGAGGACGGCGAGCACGAGGGCGGTGACCGCCGTGCCGTCGCCGTCGTCGGCGGCGCTCGCCGCGGGCGTGCCGGCATCACCGACCGGTACGGCCTCCGAGGTCAGGGACAGCACCGGTGCGGGGTGCTGGGGCTCGGCCTGGCCGGCGACGGTCGGCTCGATCCAGGCCGCCTCGCTGCCGTCGCTGTAGGTCTGGACGGCGTTGAACGTCAGGGAGTCGGCGTCGGGGAACGGACCGCCGGACAGCGCGAACTCCTGGAACTCCCCCGGCGCGATCCCGCCGCCGGCCTCGGCCCGGAACTCCACGACCGAGACGGCGGTGTCGACGCGCTCGCCGTGCACCTCCACCGGCGGGTCGATGGTGGTCGGGGTCAGCGTCGTCGTCCAGCCCGGCACCGGCTGCGCCCGCAGCGAGGTGAGCGGGGTGTCGGTGGGCAGCTGCACCCGCAGCGCGACCGTGCTGGCCGCGTCGCTCTCGTTGGGCACCCGGAAGGTGATCTTCCCGTAGCCGCCGGGTGCGGCGTCGGCGGAACCGACCGTCACGTGCGCGGAGGCGACGCCGGCACCGAGGGCCAGCGAGCTCGTCACCGTTGCGACGGTGAGCAGCGCCAGGCGGCGGACGGGGCGGGACAGGGACAACGGTGCTCCTCGCTCAGGGGGTGGTCGGCTCGGGGGTGGTCAGCGGACCGGGAAGACGGTGCTGGCGGTGACGGCCGTGAACTCGTCCAGCCGGACGGTGACGGTGAGAGTCCAGGTGCCGGCGGTGGGCAGCACCGGGTCGCCGATGTAGTGGCCGGGGCCGGCGGCGGACAGGTCGACGTCCAGCGGGCCGATCTGCTTGGCGGGCTCGGTGAGGCCCACCGTGATCTGCCGGGGCTGGGTGAGCTGCCCGGCGGCGTCGAAGAGGTAGACGTGCAGCACGGCGGGGCCGGGGCTGGCCGGGTCGAGGCTGATCTGCACGGTGCCGTTGCCGGCCGTGCCGGTGGCCGACTGCAGCGGCACGGTGACCTCGACGGACTGGGCGACCGCGGCCCGGGCCGGCGGCATGCCGACCAGCACCGCCGACAGCGCCAGCACGACGAGCGCCCCGACCAGCTCGACCAGCACCGACCGGCGCAGCACGCCCGGCGCGGCCGTCACGGCGATCGGCGGCTCGTCCGCGGGGGGCTCCTCCGGGGCGGGCTCCTCGGCGGCGGGCTCCTCCGTGGCGGACTCCCCGGCGGCGGGCTCCTCGGCGGGCCGGTCAGCGCCCGGACCGGGGGCGGCGAAGGCGTGGGCGACCACCCGGCGCTGCGGACGGCGGCGGCCGCCCCCGCGCAGGCCGCTGCCCTGCTGGACGACGTCCCGGCTGACCAGTGCGGCGACGAGCACGACCGCCACCAGGGCCAGCTTGCCCACGAGCACCCAGCCGTAGGTGGTCGAGGTGAGGGCGGCGAAGGAGGCGACCTCGCGCAGCGACTGCCAGATGCCGGTGAGCACGATCGCGCCGACGTAGCCCGCCGCCAGCCGCGACCAGCGGGGCAGCGCCGCCGCCAGCTCGCCGGCCGGGGTCGCGGCGCGCAGCGCGCCGGCGAACAGCGCCACCAGCCCGCCCAGCCAGGCGCTCATCGCGCCCACGTGCACCGCGGTCGCGGCCACCGCGAGCAGCGGCAGCGACCCGGCGACCGCGTGGCCGACCGCGGCGACGCTGACCACCAGCAGCCCGGCGACCACCGCAGGCACGACCAGCAGCGAGGACGCGGGCGCCCGGTCGTCGCGCCAGGTGCGCCACAGCGTCACCGCGAGGGCGACCGCGAGCGCCGCCCGCAGCAGCAGCGTCTTGCCGAAGTCGGAGTCCAGGGTGCTGTCGAGCAGCGCGCCGTCGAACAGCGACCCGAGCCCGCTGCCGGAGGCGTAGGGCCCCTGCAGCAGGACGAGCAGCCCGGTGGTCACCGCGACCCCGGCCAGGCCCCCGAGGGTGAGCCGGCGCATGAGCCGCACCCGCCAGCCGCCGGGCCACACGGTGGCCAGCGCCAGCGGGACGCCGAGCCCGAGCACGAGGCCGAGGTAGCCCAGCGAACGGGTCAGCGGCAGGGCGACGGCGACCAGCGGGTCGGCGGCGTCGCCGCTGCCCACCGAGCTGGCCGAGACCGGCTCGCCGTTGCCGACGACGAAGGAGAAGGCACCCGAGATCGGGTGGGAGTCGGCGGAGACGACCCGCCAGGTGACCACGTACCCGGCGTCGGGCAGGGCGGGCCGCAGCGGCACGGTGAGGACGCCGTCACGCACCTCGGCCGCGCCGGTGTCGACCCGCTCCCCCGCCCCGTCGAGCACCCGGGCGTAACCGGCGCCCAGCGAGACCGCCTCGTTGAACGCCAGGCTCACCTCCGTCGGGGCGGTGGGCACCCGGGCGCCGTCGGCCGGCGTGGTGGTGGTGAGGACCGCGTGCGCCGAGGCCGGTGCGGCGGTGACGACGTCGACGCCCACGCCGACACCCAGCAGCGCGCACAGCAGCAGGACGGCGGCGGCGAACCGCCTCACGCGGTCACCGGGGCCGAGGACACGGGGGAACACCGGGACGGGACAGCTCGCACGCAGAGAGAGTCGTCCACGAGGGCCGTCTGGTTCCCGCCGGGTCGGACCCGACCGTGAACGCGGGGTGAACGGCGGGTGTCTATGCTCCCCGGGGTCGCCGATCCAGCCCGGGCGCCGACCCCCGTCGTCACCCCGGAGCACACCGTGGCCTTCCGCCTGACCCCCAGGGACTCCAGCTTCTACGACATGTTCACCGCCTCGGCGGAGAACCTCGTGCAGGCCACCGACGTCCTCAGCGTGTTCGTCCACGAGCACACCCGCCGCGACGAGCTGGCCACGAAGCTGCGCGACCTCGAGCACGCCGGCGACCAGCTCACCCACGCGGTGTTCCGGCAGCTGAACTCCAGCTTCGTCACGCCGTTCGACCGCGAGGACATCTACAACCTCGCCAGCGACCTCGACGACGTCATGGACTGCATCGAGGCCGCCGCGGACCTGGTGGTGCTCACCGGCCTGGGCACGCTGCCGGCCGAGATGGGCCAGCAGGTGGCGCTGCTGCAGCGCTGCGCGACGGTGACCGCGGAGTCGCTGCCCCGGCTGCGGGTGATGAAGGGCCTCGACGAGTACTGGATCGAGGTCAACCGGCTGGAGAACGAGGCCGACAAGCTCTACCGGCGGCTGCTCTCCCGGCTGTACTCCGGGCAGTTCGAGGCGCTGGAGATCCTCAAGCTCAAGGAGGTGGCCGACCAGCTGGAGGAGGCCGCCGACGCCTTCGAGCACGTCGCCAACGTCGTCGAGACCATCTCGGTCAAGGAGTCCTGACCGCCCCGTGGACGGGATGACCCTGTCGCTGATCGCGATCATCGCGGTCGCGCTCGCCTTCGACTACACCAACGGCTTCCACGACGCCGCCAACGCCATCGCCGTCGCCGTCTCCACCAAGGCGCTCACGCCCCGGGCCGCGCTGGCGCTGGCGGCCGTGGCCAACCTGGTCGGTGCACTGATCTCCACCGAGGTCGCCAAGACCGTGGGCGCCGGGATCATCGACACCCCCTCGGGCAGCGCGGGCCTGCAACTGGTCTTCGCCGCCCTGATCGGGGCGATCGTGTGGAACCTGGTCACCTGGTACTTCGGGCTGCCCTCGTCGTCCTCGCACGCCCTCATCGGCGGCCTCGTCGGCGCCGCGCTGGCCGCCGCCCACTCGGTGCAGTGGATGGGCATCGTGGACAAGGTCGTCATCCCGATGGTCGTCTCGCCGCTGGTCGGCTTCGGCCTGGGCTACCTGTTCATGCTGGCCATCCTGTGGTCCTTCCGGAAGGCCAACGCCCACAAGGCGCACCGCGGCTTCCGGCACGCGCAGATCGTGAGCTCGGCGGCGATGGCGCTCGGGCACGGCATGCAGGACGCGCAGAAGACGATGGGCATCATCACCCTGGCGCTGGTCACCTCCGGCCACCTCGACGACTTCGACGTCCCGCTGTGGGTCGTGCTGGCGTCCGCGCTCGCGATCAGCGCCGGCACCTACTCCGGCGGCTTCCGGATCATGCGCACGCTGGGACGGCGGATCATCCAGCTCACCCCGGCCGGCGGGTTCGCCGCCCAGACCGTCGCCTCGGGCGTGATGATCGCCACCGCCACCGTGTTCGCCGTCCCGGTGTCGACGACCCACATCACGACGACGTCGATCATGGGCGTGGGCGCCACCAGGCGGTTGTCGGCGGTGCGCTGGGGCGTGGCCGGCAACATCGTCATCGCCTGGGTGGTCACCCTGCCCGCCGCCGGGCTGGTGGCCGCGGGCGCCTTCGTCCTGACCCACGCGATCGTCGGATAACGTCCCGGCGTGACAGCGACCGGACAGCCCTCCGGCCCGGTCGCCGCCGATCCCGTCCGGCTGGGCACGCCCGCCGGCCGCTGGGTGCTGCTGGCCACCGTGCTGGCCTCCGGCATGGCCATGCTCGACGCCACCGCCGTGAACGTGGCACTGCCCGCGATCGGCGCGGACCTGGGCTCCTCGCTGGCCGGGCTGCAGTGGACGCTGTCGGGCTACACGCTGGCGCTGGCCGCGCTGATCCTGCTCGGCGGCGCGCTCGGTGACCGCTACGGACGCCGCCGGGTGTTCCTCGTCGGGGTCGTGTGGTTCGCCGTCACCTCGCTGGGCTGCGGCCTGGCGCAGACCACCGGCCAGCTCGTCGGCGCCCGCGTGCTGCAGGGCATCGGCGGGGCGCTGCTCACCCCGGGCAGCCTGGCGATCATCCAGTCGGCGTTCCCGCACGCCGACCGGCCGCGGGCCATCGGCGCCTGGTCGGCCCTCGGCGGCATCTCCGGGCTGATCGGGCCGTTCCTGGCCGGCACGCTCATCGACGCGGTGAGCTGGCGGTGGGTGTTCCTGCTCAACGCCCCGGTCGCGGTGGTGGTCGTGCTGGTCGCCGTCCGGCACGTCCCCGAGAGCCGGGACACCGGCAGCAGCGGCCGCTTCGACGTCCTGGGGGCGGTCACCGGGGCGCTGGCGCTGGCCGGGGTCACCTATGCCCTCATCGCCGCCGGCGACGGCCCCGGTTCACCGCGGGTGTGGGTCTCCGCGGCCGTGGGCGTCGCCGCCGGGACGGCGTTCGTGCTGCGGGAGCGCGCCGCCGCGACGCCGATGCTGCCGCCCGGGGTCTTCGCCGACCGCGAGTTCACCGGCGCGAACCTGAGCACGCTGCTGGTCTACGGCGGGCTCGGCGGCTACTCGTTCTTCCTGGTGCTGCAGCTGCAGACCGTGCTCGGCTACAGCGCGACCGAGGCCGGGGCGGCGATGCTGCCGGCGATCGTGGTCATCACGCTGCTGTCGGCTCGTGGTGGCGCGCTCGCCGCGCGGGTCGGCGCGCGGCTGCCGATGACCGTCGGGCCACTGGTCGCCGCGGCCGGCGTGCTGTGGTTCGTGCGGATCGGGCCGGGCAGCTCCTGGTGGCTCGACGTCCTGCCGGGCTCGCTGCTCAACGGCCTGGGCATGTCGCTGGTCGTCGCCCCGCTGACGGCGACCGTGCTCGACGCGGCCCCCGACCACCTCGCCGGGGTGGCCAGCGGGGTGAACAACGCCGTCGCGCGGGCCGCGAACCTGCTGGCGGTGGCGGCGCTGCCGGTCGCCGTGGGGCTCAGCGGTGACGACTACGCCGACCCGGCCGCGCTGACCGCCGGCTTCCACGTGGCGGTCGTGGTCTGCGCCGTGGTGATGGCGCTCGGCGGGCTGGTCGCCTGGCGCACGGTGCGCCGGGACACCCTGCGCGTCTGAGCCGGGCCCCGGCGCGTCGGGGCGGACACGCGGTGTGCGGCCAGGTCGGTTGCCCACAATGTGCACCGGGATGGTAGGAATGCAGCCGTGTCGACGTCGGCGGTGCCCCCGCACCAGCTCCCGGGTGAGTTCCTGGTGAGCCGCATCCACGTCGACCTGCTGCGCGTCTGCACCGCCTGCTGTCGAGGCTGCTGACCCCCCGCGCCCTGCGCGCCTCCCCTGTCAGCCCTGCGGTGCCCGCGTACTGACGCGTGCCCGCGCCCCCCAGCTCCGGAGTCCCCCACGTGAAGACCCTGATCGTGCTCGCCCTCGCCGGCCTCGGCGCCCAGCTCGTCGACGGCAGCCTGGGCATGGGCTACGGCGTCACCTCCACGACGCTGCTGCTCGCCCTGGGCACCAACCCCGCCGCCGCCTCGGCCACCGTGCACCTCGCCGAGATCGGCACCAACCTCGCCTCGGGCCTCTCGCACTGGCGCTTCGGCAACGTCGACTGGAAGGTCGTCGGCAAGATCGGCGTCCCCGGTGCGGTGGGCGCCTTCGCCGGCGCGACCGTGCTGTCCAACCTCTCCACCGAGGTCGCCGCCCCGGTCATGCAGCTGATCCTGCTGGCGCTGGGCATCTACCTGCTGGTGCGCTTCACCCTCCGCGGGATCGACCGCCGGCACCTCGGCAAGCCGATGCGCACCCGCTTCCTCGCCCCCCTCGGCCTGGCCGCCGGCTTCGTCGACGCCACCGGCGGCGGCGGCTGGGGCCCGGTGAGCACCCCGGCGATCCTGGCCAGCGGCCGGATGGAGCCCCGCAAGACGATCGGTTCCGTCGACACCTCCGAGATCCTGGTGTCACTCGCCGCCAGCCTCGGCTTCCTCTTCGCCCTCGGCAGCCAGGGCATCGACTTCGCCTGGGTGGCGGCCCTGCTCGTCGGTGGCCTGATCGCCGCCCCCGTCGCCGCGTGGCTGGTGCGCTACGTGCCGCCGCGCCTGCTGGGGGCCAGCGTCGGCGGGATCATCGTCCTGACCAACACCCGCAGCCTGCTCAAGAGCGACTGGTTCGACGCCGACACCGGCACCCGGTACGCCGTCTACGCGGTGGTCTACCTGGTGTGGGCCGCCGCCGTGGCCTGGTCGTTCCGCGAGTACTGCAAGGACCGTGCCCAGGAGTCGGCCGACGCCGTCACCGCAGCCGCGGCGGCTCGCGCCGAGTCCGAGCAGCTCGCCGCCCCGAACGAGGTCGCCGAGGTGCCGGGCAACGTCCCCGCCGGCCGGCCGAGCGCCCCGCAGAACTGACGAAGGACCCTCCTGCCCCCCACCGCTCGTTCCTCGCGGCGGGCCCCTGCAGGAGGGCCAGGGCCCCGTCCGGCGACCGCCGGGCGGGGCCCTCCTGCGTCCTGCCCTTTCGCAGTTTGCTGTAGCAGCAACGTTGTTTGTGCTCCTGGCGCCCGTCGCCCCATGCTCGGGACCGGCGGCCGGACGGTCGGTCGCCGGCCGAGCAGAGGAGCGCGAGCATGGACGAGCAGTACGACGTGGTGGTGGTCGGCGGCGGTCCGGCCGGGCTGAGCGGTGCGCTCGCACTGAGCCGCGCACGCCGCTCGGTGCTGGTGGTCGACAGCGGCGCCCCGCGCAACGCCCCGGCCGGGCAGGTGCACAACTACCTGGGCCGCGAGGGCACCCCGCCCGGCGAGCTGCTGGTCACCGGGCGGGCCGAGGTCGCCTCCTACGGGGGCGAGGTCCGCACCGGCGAGGTGCTGGCCGCCGAGGTCGTCCCGGGCGGGTTCCGGCTGCGGCTGGCCGACGGCGGGCCGGTGCACGCCCGGCGGCTGCTGGTGACCACCGGGCTGGTCGACGAGCTGCCCGACGTGCCGGGGGTGCGCGAGCTGTGGGGGAGCGGCGTCCTGCACTGCCCCTACTGCCACGGGTACGAGGTGCGCGACCAGGCCATCGGGGTGCTGTCGACCAGCCCGTTCGGCGTTCACCAGGCGCTGATGTGGCGGCAGTGGAGCGCCGACGTGACCCTGTTCCTGCACACCGGGCCCGAGCCCACCGACGAGGAGTGGGAGCAGCTGGCCGCCCGCGACATCAGCGTGGTCAGCGGCCAGGTCACCGCACTGGAGGCCACCGGCGACCGGCTCGGCGGGGTGCGGCTGGCCGGCGGGCAGGTCGTCGCCCGGGACGCCGTCGTGGTGGCGCCACGGTTCACCGCGCGTTCCGCCGTCCTGGGGTCCCTCGGGCTGACCGCCACCGACCTGGAGATGAACGGGCACGTGATCGGCAGCGCGGTGGCCGCCGACCCGAACGGGCTGACCGCCGTCCCCGGGGTCTACGTCGCCGGCAACGTCACCGACCTGCGGGCCCAGGTGATCAGCTCCGCCGCCGCGGCCCTGAACACCGGCGCGATGATCAACGCGGACCTGATCGCGGAGGACACCCGGGACGCCGTCGCCGCGCGGCGACGGGCCCCCTTCTCCCCCACGTCCGAGCGCGAGCTGTGCGAGCAGGTGCTGGGCGACCGGCGCCACGGGATCTGAGGAGACGACCATGACCGACCACCAGCACGAGCACGAGCCCGCGAGCACCGGCCTGGACCAGGCGTCGTGGGAGGACCGCTACCGCGAGGCCCCGGCCCTGTGGAGCGGGCGGGTGAACCCACCGCTGGTCGAGGAGGCCACCGACCTGACCCCGGGGCGGGCACTGGACGTCGGCTGCGGTGAGGGCGGCGACGTCCTGTGGCTGGCCGGCCGCGGCTGGCACGCGACCGGACTGGACTGGTCGGCCGTCGCCCTGGAGCGCGCCGCCGAGCACGCGGCCGCCGCCGGGCTGACCGACCGGGTCGAGTGGGTGCAGGGCGACGTCGACTCCTGGCAGCCCCCGCAGGCGAGCTTCGACCTGGTGACCGCGCACTTCCTGCACCCGACGGCAGACCAGCGCGGGCAGCTGCTGGCCCGGCTCGCGGACGCCGTGGCCCCCGGCGGCACGCTGCTGTGGGTCGGCCACCCCTTCGACGAGGAGCGCGCCGCACTGTGGGGCGGTGACCGCTTCGCGGCCGCCACCGAGGTCGCGGCCGACCTGGACGCCGAGGAGTGGGAGGTGCTGGTGGCGGCCCAGCGGCCACGGACCGGCGGGGAAGGCGGCCACCACCACGCCGACGAGGTCCTCCGCGCCCGCCGGCGCGGCTGATCAGCGGCCGGCCAGCAGCCGGGCCTCGAGGTCCGGCGGCAGGCCGGGCAGCTCGCGCCCGGCCGGCGGCTCCGGCCGGGCGTGGGTCTGCATCCAGGCCCAGGTGTCGGCCACCGAGTCCCGGACCGGCCGGGAGGGCAGGCCGAGCTCCCGGGCGCGGGTGGTGTCGACCTGCCAGGCGGTGCGGGCCGTCCCCGGCGCCAGCCACAGCGGCAGGTGCACCCACTCCTGGACGCCGGCGGCCAGCAGGTCGGCGTCCGGGACGGGCACCCACTCCGCGTCGCTGCCGGTCACCTCGCGGCAGGTGTCCAGCAGCCCGCCGAGCGTCGTCATCCCGGCCGGCCCGGTGGCGTTGACCGGGCCCGCGAGCCCGCGCTCCGCCGCCTCGACCAGCCAGCCGGCCAGGTCCCGGGCGTCGACCAGCGCGATCGGCTGGTCGATGCTCGCCGGGACGACGACCCGGCCACCGGCGGCGACCCGGTCCAGCCACCAGCCCAGCCGGTACAGCGGGTCGAACGGGCCGACGATCAGCCCGGCGCGCGCGGTGAGGAAGCGGTCGCCCAGCGCCGCGCCCAGCACCCGCTCGGCGTGCGCCTTGTTCGGGCCGTACTCGTCGTCGGGGGTGTCCCAGGTGGGCTCGTCGCGTTCCTCGCCGATCGGCCCGGGCGGCCAGGTGCGGTAGGCGTTGAGGCTGCTGACGAACGCGTAGCCGGCCACGTCGGCCAGCGCGGCGGCGGCGTTCTCGGCGGCGGCGCGGGTCTGGCAGGACGTGTCGACGACGAGCTCGGGCGTCCAGCCGCCGAGCGCCGCGGGCAGGGCGGCCGGGTCGTCCCGGTCCCCGTGCAGGGCGCGGACGCCGTCCGGCGGCGCCCCGGAGACGCCGCGGGTGAAGGTGGCGACCTCGTGCCCCCGCTCGAGGCCGGCGGTGACCACGTGCCGGCCGAGGAAGTGCGTGCCGCCGAGGACGAGGATTCGCATGCGCCGACCTCAGCGCAGCCGCACCGCGCCGTCCACCCGGTTCGCTCCCGGCGTACCCCGTGGCCTGCTGGGACGGCCCTCCTGCAGGGGCCCGCCCCGAGCGTGCGAAGGGTGGGGAGCAAGAGGGCCTCCGTCAGCCGGCGCGGACGCCGGTGATCGGGACGACGACCTCGGGGCGGGACCAGGAGCCGGCCGTGGCGAGCACGCGCTCGGGGCTGTCGGACTCCTCGCGCTGACCCGCGGCCAGGCGCAGGGCGCGCACACCGGTCAGCGCGTCGGCCTGCGGCGGCACCACGAGCAGGTCCAGCCGCCGGTCACCGTCGACGGTGAGCGACACGAGGGCGGGGTCCATGCTGCGGAAGGCGCCGGTGCGCACCGTGCGCCCGGAGACGACGACCTTGCGGTCGATCGGCGCCCAGGCCTGCTCCGGGTAGGTGAACCGCTCGACGCGGACGCCGAGGGTGGCCAGCGCCGCGACCAGCTCCGGCAGCTCGGCGGCCAGGTCGTGGCTGCGCGGCCACCAGGCACCGTCGAAGGCCGCGTCCGACCCGGAGCCCGCCCGCCGGAGGCGCACCCGTACGTCGATGCCGTTCCGGAAACCCGCTGCTCGCTGGATCGTCATCGGTTCCCCGACCACCCTCTCGTGCTCATCCCCCAGGTGCTGCACGGCGCTCGTCCACCGCACGCACCTCTCCCGACGCAACGTAGGTCGGGGCACCGCCGGCCACCGGGCGCCACGAGGAAGCGTCGGCGAGTCGCCGCCCCTGACCGGCCGGTCCTCACCGAACGTGTCCGACTGACAACACTCGCCACACGGGCACCACCGACTTCGGCGGACCTCGTCGGCGCGCCGGAACGACGAACGCCGCCGTCCCCAGGAGGGACGACGGCGTTCGCGGCTCAGGCCCCCTTCAGGGCACCGCCCCGAGCCTGCGAGGGGTGGGGAGAAGGGGGTCCTTCCTCACGGCTTCGGCTTGCGGTTGCGGGTACGCCCGCGGACCGTCTGGTCCAGCTCCACCTTGCGGATCCGGACGGTGCCCGGGGTGACCTCGACGCACTCGTCCTCGGCACAAAACTCCAGCGCCTGCTCGAGGTTGAGGATCTTCGGCGGCACGAGCCGCTCCAGCTCCTCCGAGGTCGCCTTGCGCATGTTGGTGAGCTTCTTCTCCTTGGTGATGTTCACGTCCATGTCGTCCGGACGGGAGTTCTCACCGATGACCATGCCCTCGTAGACCTCGGTGCCGGGCTCGACCATCATCTGGCCGCGCTCCTGCAGGGAGAACATCGAGTAGGTCGTCGCCACACCGCTGCGGTCGGCGACCAGCGAGCCGGTCGGGCGGGCGCGCATGTCGCCCAGCCACGGCTCGTAGCCCTCGAGCGTGTGGTTCAGCACGCCGGTGCCGCGGGTCTCGGTCAGGAACTCGGTGCGGAACCCGATGAGGCCGCGCGAGGGGCAGATGTACTCCATCCGCGCCCAGCCGGTGTCGTGGTGCACCAGGTTCTCCAGCCGCCCGCGACGGCTGGCCAGCGCCTGGGTGAGCGTGCCGACGTACTCGCCGGGGGTGTCGATGGTGACCCGCTCGACCGGCTCGTGCAGCTTGCCGTCGATCTCCTTGGTGACCACGGTCGGGCGGCCGACGGTCAGCTCGAAGTCCTCGCGGCGCAGCTGCTCGACGAGGATGGCCAGCGCCAGCTCGCCGCGCCCCTGCATCTCCCAGGTGTCGGGACGCTCGGTGGGCAGCATGCGCACCGAGACGTTGCCGATCAGCTCCTGGTCGAGCCGGTTCTTGATCAGGCGGGCGGTGACCTTCTTGCCCGACTTGCCCGACAGCGGGCTGGTGTTGATGCCCATGGTGATCGAGATCGACGGCTCGTCGACGGTGATCGCCGGCAGCGGGCGCGGGTCGTTCGGGTCGGCGAGGGTGTCACCGATGCCGATGTCCGGGATGCCGGCGACGGCGACGAGGTCGCCGGGGCCCGCGCTGGCGGCCGGGGTACGGGTGAGGCCCTCGGTGACCAGCAGCTCGGTCAGCTTGACGCGCTCGATGGTGCCGTCGGCCTTGCACCAGGCGACCTGCTGGCCGTTCTTCATCTCACCGGAGTGGATGCGCAGCAGGGCCAGGCGGCCCAGGTACGGCGAGGCGTCGAGGTTGGTGACCTGCGCGCGCAGCGGCTCCTCGGCGTCGTAGACCGGCGGCGGGACGGTGTCCAGCAGCACCTTCACCAGCGGGCTGAGGTCCGGGCTGTCGGGGACGGTGCCGTTCTCCGGCTTGTTCAGCGACGCCTGGCCGGTGCGGCCGTTGCAGTAGACGATCGGGAACTCGAGGGTCTCGGCCGGCAGGCCGGCGTCCTCGAGGAGCTCCATGAACAGCTCGTAGGTCTCGTCGACGACCTCCTCGATGCGGGCGTCGGCGCGGTCGGTCTTGTTGACCGCGAGGATGACCGGCATCCCCTTGGCCAGCGCCTTGCGCAGCACGAAGCGGGTCTGCGGCAGCGGGCCCTCGGAGGCGTCGACGAGCAGGCAGACGCCGTCCACCATCGACAGCGCGCGCTCCACCTCGCCACCGAAGTCGGCGTGACCGGGGGTGTCGACGATGTTCACGATGACGGGGTTGCCGTCCTCGTCGTGCAGGTGGATCGCGGTGTTCTTGGCGAGGATGGTGATCCCGCGCTCGCGCTCGAGCTCACCGGAGTCCATGACCCGGTCCTGGGTCGAGTCGTTGTCGGTGCCCTCGCCCTTCGCGCGGCCCAGGGCACCGGCCTGGCGGAGCAGGGCGTCGACCAGGGTGGTCTTGCCGTGGTCGACGTGCGCGATGATCGCGACGTTTCGCAGGTCGTTGCGAGTGGGCATGCGGAGAGGCACCTCAGGAGTTCAAGTGGGAGTCTGCGCGCTACGGCGCGCGACAGGATCAACGGCGCGGAGCGCCGAGACCTTCCCATGGTAGACGGACGACGGTCCCCGGCGGACCGGCTGTGACCGGTCTGCCACTCCTGGAGGACCTCGGACCCCCTCGTGCCCCGCGAGCTCGGGCCGAGCCCCTGGCCCGGGGCCTCACGACGCAGGCTGGTCCACGACCACCCAGGAGAGCGCCGCGACGGCCACGGTGACCAGGCCGACGGCCAGCCAGGCCGGCCACCCCAGGCCCAGGGCGAGCACGTGCGCGAGGGCGAACGCGGCCAGGTAGGCGACCGCCAGCGCGGCCGCCACGGCCGCACCGCGGCGGGACCACCAGAGCCAGCCGGCGACGAGCCCGCCGGCGGCCAGCACGATCCCGCCGAGCGCCCGGACACCGGTCGCCTGGGCGACGCCGAAGCCGACGGCGAGGCCGATCGCGGCCGGGACGGCGGAGGGCAGCCGGTTGCGGACGCGGGTCAGCGTGGAGGTCGTCATGTCCTCCAGTCTCCCCGCCGGACGGTCACCCGGCCGGTGCCGCCCACGGTGCGATGCCCCACGCTCCGCCGTCGGCGATGTCGAAGGGGGCGGCACCCCCACCGCCGGACACCGCAGCCGACACCAGGGTCGTCGAGGCGTCCAGGGCGACGGTCACCGACTGCGGGGTGTCGAGGTCCGCCCAGCCGCCGTAGCTGCGCCAGCTCAGCAGCGAGACCGCCGTGCCGCCCGGGGCCACCCCGACGCGCTCGGTCCGCGCAGGTCCGCCCTCGGGCGTCTGCCCCTCACCCACCTGCAGCGCGAGCGGGCGCCCGCCCTGCATGAGCACCACGACCGGCACGCCCTCCAGCCAGCACGGTGCCGACCCGGTGTTGGTGGCGACCAGCGCAGCCGCCCGGGCACCCATCGCCGCGTCGAACCCCTCGACCCGGAACGTGAGGTCCTGCTGCGCACAGGGGGCGTCGGCTACGACGGGCGTCGGTGTCGGGGTCGGAGTCGGCTCCGGCACCGGCACGGGGGCGGGCACCGGCGTCGCCGTCGGGGTCGGGGCCGCCGCGGACGGCGGGGCGGGCAGCGGGTCCGCCTCCCGGCGGGCGGCGCTGTCCGCGGCCGGCCGGTGCAGGACCGGGACCAGCACGAGCGCGCCGACCGCCAGGACGGCCGCGGCGCCGGCGACGGCCCCCAGGAGACGGGCGCGCGCCGCGCCCGGCACCGCGAGGAACCGGAGGAGCAGGACACCCAGCCCGACGACCGCCGCGTGGCGGAGGACCTGCGCCGCGTCGAGGTGTCCCAGGTCGCGCACCTGCTCTGCCAGCGTGACGCCGACGGCCACCCCGCTCACCACCAGTGCGCCCGCGTGCCGGGACCGGGACGACGTGCCGCCCTCCCCCACCGCCTGGTCCAGTGCCGCGAGGAGGGGCGCCTCGACCAGCCAGGCCACGAGCCCGACGAGCACCAGACCGTGCGACGTCCCGGTCACCAGGAGCAGGAACAGCGCTGGGACCGTCAGCAGCACGAACAGCGCCGGGCTGAGCGCCGCCGCCAGGAGGGCGTGGGCCACCCCTGGGAGCTGCCGGGGCGGGGCGTCGGCGGCCGCTCGGTCCAGCGACCAGACCACCAGGGCGACGCCGACCAGGGTGAGCAGACCGCCCACGCCGGCCCACCACCACTGCTGGCGCAGTCCCGCGGCGCAGACGCCCTCGGGGTCGACCGCGCACGGGCCGTCGTCCGGGTCGAACCAGTTGGGCACGTACTGCCCTGACGCCAGCGCCGCGACCCCGGTCCAGACGAACCCGAGACCGGCGAGCCATGCGCCCAGGACACGCAGCTGCTGGGTCACGGCCCCGCAGCCTGCCCGACCGGCGCGCTCCGCAGGGGGACGTCAGCTCGCGGCGGCGGCCTGCACGGCGGCGGTGATGCCCTCGGGCGTCAGCTTGCTGTTGTCCAGCTGCGTGCCGTCGACGAAGACCGTCGGGGTGCCGTTCACGCCGTCGGTGCTGGCCTGGTCGGTGGCCGCCTCCACCCAGTCGCCGTAGCGCAGGCCGCGGATGCCGGCCTCGACGTCCGGACCGCTGGCCCCCGCCCGGGCGGCGTAGTCGACGAGCTGGTCGTCGGTGAGCCCGGCGCTGCCCTCGGCCGGCTGGTTCGCGAACAGCAGGTCGTGGAAGGAGCGGTAGGCGTCGGCGCCCGACTCGGCCACCACCGCGGCGGCGTTGAGCGCCCGGGTCGAGTACTCGGTGGTCGAGGCGCGGTCGAGGAAGGCCATGCCGTGGTAGCGCAGCTGCACCGTGCCGGCGTCGACCAGCGAGGCGAACGTGGCTCCGCTGGTCGCCTCCAGCTGGGCGCAGATCGGGCACTGGAAGTCCTCGTAGACGTCCACGGTCACCGGGGCGTCGGCCGAGCCGACGGCGAAGGCGTACCCGTCGGTGGTCCCGGGCGGGCTGGCCGCGGCGGCGGGGGTCGACGTCCGGTGGGTCTGCACCAGGACGACGGCGACCAGCGCCACGACCAGCACGACGGCCGCGGCGACGGCACCGACCACCGTGCGGCGGCGGCGCTCGGCAGCTGCCTGCGCGGCGGCCTCGGCGGCCCGGCGCTCGGCGATCCGCGCCCGGGCGGCAGCCTTCTTCGACTGCGGGGAGGAGGTGTCAGTGGACACGGGCGGGCTCCGTCCGGGAGGGGGTCGGGGTGGTGGGTGAGCCCAGCGCGAACCGGGACGCCGGCCAGCGGGCGAGGGCCAGGGCGACCAGCAACAGCGCGGTGTCCCGGGCGACCTCCGCCGGGTAGGCGGTGTCGGCCGCGGCGACGACGCCACCACCGCCGAAGCAGCCGCAGTCGATCTGCAGCCCGCGCGCCCACGCCGAGACGATGCCGACGAGGAAGACCACCATCAGCGCGGCCGCGGCCAGGGCGGCCGTGCGCACGAAGACGCCGGCCAGCAGGGCCAGCCCGATGGCGATCTCCAGCACCGGCAGCCCGAAGGCGACCGGGCCGACCAGCCCCTCGGGCAGCAGCCGGTAGGCGCGCACGGCGCGCTCGGCGGCGGCCGGGTCGGGCAGCTTGAGCGCACCGGCCACCACCAGGACGACGCCCAGCAGCAGCCGGGCGATGGTCGCGGCCCACGGACGCACGGTGCTCATGCCTGCACTGTCGCCCCGGCGACCCAGGCAGTTCCCGGACGACGACTGGGAGTTGCCTGGGACCCCGGACACGCCGAAGGCCCCGGTGCGGTGAGCACCGGGGCCTTCTGGTCGGCCCCCTTGCCGGGTCCCGTCAGGAGCCTGCGAGTGACGGGGGCAAGGGGGTCCTTCGTCAGGCAGCCCGGAGGACGCCCTCGATCTCGAGCTCGACGGTGATCTTGTCGCCGACGACGACGCCGCCGCCGTCCATGGGCATGTCGATGTCCACGCCGAACTCCTTGCGGGAGATCTCGGTCTTGCCGGAGAAGCCGGCGCGCGTGCCGCCGTAGGCGTCCGGACCGAAGCCGTTGAGCTCCAGGTCCAGGGTGACGGGCTTGGTGATGCCCTTGATCGTCAGGTCGCCCTCGACGATCCACTCGTCGCCCTTGTTGCGGATGCCCGTGGAGCGGAACTCCATCACGGTGTGGTTGCCGGTGTCGAAGAAGTCGGCGGACTTGATGTGCGCGTCGCGCTGCTCCTGCCGGGTGTCGATCGAGTCCATGTCGATGGTGGCGTGGACGGTCGAGGTCGACGGGTCGGCGGCGGTGATGATCTCGCCGGAGAACTCACGGAAGTAGCCGCGGACCTTGCTGACCATCATGTGGCGGACCGAGAAGCCCACGGTGGAGTGGGTGGCGTCGATGTCCCACGTGCCGACGACGTAGCCAGGGATCTGGGTGGTGCTGCTCATGGTGTCCTCCGGGTGGTTGAGCGTTGTACTTGCTGCCTGGTCCGGGAGCGTAGTTGAAGCCTTGACTATTCCGCCAGTACCCTGAGGGGGTGACCTCACAGGTGTCGCCCACCCAGGACGACGGTGTCCCGGCGCAGCCGCGCTGGCTCGACGCCGAGGAGCAGCGCGCCTGGCGGGCGTGGCTGTACAGCACCACGCTGCTGGAGGACCGGCTGGAACGGGACCTCACCCACTCCGCCGGCGTCTCCAGCGCCTACTACGAGATCCTCGTGCAGCTGTCCGAGGCGCCGGAGCGGCGGATGCGGATGAGCCAGCTGGCCGACCGCTGCCTGGCCTCCCGCAGCCGGCTCTCGCACGCAGTGTCCCGGCTGGAGGAGCGCGGCTGGGTCGCGCGCGAGGTGTGCGTCGAGGACGGCCGCGGCCAGCTCGCCGTGCTCACCGACGAGGGCATGAGCGCACTGCAGCAGGCCGCGCCGGTGCACGTGGCCAGCGTGCGCACGCACCTGTTCGACCAGCTCTCCCCCACCCAGGTCGCCGCCATGCGCGACATCGGCGAGACGCTGCTGCGCCACCTCGACCCCCGCTGACGGCGCCGCGGCTCAGTCGGACCAGACCCGGGCGACCCGCTCGAGCTCGGCGGCGCCCTGTGCCCGGCCGGCCCGGGCGGCGGGCGCACGGGCGGCGGGGTCGAGCACGTTCTTCCCGATCGCGGCAAGGCTCGCCCGGTCCGGGGACACCACCACGACCCGGCTCACCAGCCCGGTCACCTGCGCGTCGACGCTGGCCATCGGCCCGGCACCGCGGGGCAGCGGGGCGATGACGACGATCCGGTCGCAGCGGGCGGCGAGGTCGGCGTTGGCCGCCGAGCGCATGCCGCCGTCCATGTACCGGCGCCCGTCGATGGTGACCGGCGGGTAGACGCCGGGAACGGCGCAGCTGGCGCCGACGGCCGCGGCCAGCTCGACGCCGGAGGAGCGGGTGAAGGGGGTGAACTCGCCGCTGTCGGCGTCGACGGCGGTGATCACCAGCGGCCGCTCGGGCCACTCCGGCGACCGCAGCGCGGCCAAGATCGCCGCCCGGCGCTCCGCCTCCGACGGGGTGCGCCCGCTGTCGGCCGCGGTGCGGGCCAGCCGGCCGATCCGCCGCCGGAAGGCCGCGTCGTCCCGGCGGGCGAGCACCATGGCCAGCCCGTAGCGGGCCAGCGTGCCGCGGCCGAGGCGGGCGACCGGCGCGGGCTCGGGTTCGGCCAGCTGGGTGTCGAACAGCTCCTCGACCGGCGTGCCGCTGCGCAGCCCCGCACCCACGACCGACCCGGCCGAGGTGCCCACGACGAGGTCGGCGGTGGACAGGTCGACCCCGGCCTCGGCCAGCCCGGCCAGGACGCCGATCTCCCAGGCGATGCCGGTGATGCCGCCGCCGCCGAGGACCAGGGCCGTGCGCTGCGGGGTCATGCCCCCATCCTGGTCCACACCGCGGTCAGCCCCGCGGAGCCCGCGACAGCCGGGCCGGCCACCACCAGTTCGCCCGCCCGAGCAGCGCGACCAGCGCCGGGGTGAGCACACCGCGCACCACGGTCGCGTCGAGCAGGATGCCCAGCGCCAGCGTCGTGGCGAAGATCTTCACGTCGACCACCGGCACGGTCGACAGCGCGACGAACGCCAGGAACAGGATCAGCGCCGCGGACGTGACCAGCCGGCCGGTGTACGCGATGCCGTGCACCGTCGCCCGCGGGGTGTCCATCCCCTGCTCGTGGCCCTCCCGGATGCGGGACAGGATGAAGACCTCGTAGTCCATCGAGAGGCCGAACAGGAACGAGAAGGCCGCGATCGGCACCCAGAAGGTGAGCGTGCCGGTGGCCGTGGCACCGAACAGCGCACCGGCCAGGTGGCCGTCCTGCCAGATCCACACCGTCATCCCATAGGCGGCGGCGACCGAGACGACGTTGAGCACCAGGGCCTTCACCGGCAGCCAGACCGACCGCAGCGCGCGGGCCAGCAGCACGAAGGTGACGGCCACGATGAGCAGCAGCACCCACCAGGCGTTGCCGTAGATCGCCTCGACGGAGTCCACGTCGCCGGCCGCGGTGCCGCCGACGACGGTGCCGGGCACGGTGGCGGCCGCGGCGCGCACCGCGGCCAGGGCCTCCCGGCCGGCGTCGGTGGAGGGGTCACCGGCCAGGACGACGTCGACCAGCCCGGCGCCCCCGGCCTCCCAGCCGGGCGCCGACGGCGCCAGCACCGCCGCCACCCCGTCGACACCCGACACCGCCTCGACCACCGCCGGGCGGTCGCCGGTGAGCACCTCCACCGGGCGGGCCACCCCCGGGGACACCCCGGCGTCGGCGAGCTGGCGGAACGCCGTCGCGGCGGGGCTGGACCCGGTCGCGGTCGCCGCGACCTCCGGCGACCCGAGCCGGATGCCCAGCACGGGCAGGGCCAGCACCACGAGCACGGCGGTGGCCAGCACCGCGGCGACCACCCGGTGCCGGACGACGACCTCCCCCACCCGCCGCCACGTGCGGCTGGCCGCGGCCGGCGCCGTCTTCCGCGGCCACTCCAGCCGGCGGCCGACGGTGACCAGCAGGACCGGCAGCAGGGTCAGCGCGACCAGCACGCTGACCAGCGGGATGAACAGCCCGCCGAAGCCGACGGTGCGCAGGAACGGCAGCGGCAGGACCACCAGCGACAGCAGCGAGATGGCCACGGTGACCCCGCTGAACACCACCGCCCGGCCGGCGGTGGCCATGGCGGTGCGCACGGCGTCCTCGTCCCCGGCCCCGGCGGCCCGTTCCTCGCGCCAGCGCATGACCACCAGCAGGGAGTAGTCGATGGCCACGCCCAGCCCGATCAGCCCGACCAGGTACTGCACGATGAAGCTGACGTCGGTGACCGTGGTCAGCCCGAGCACCAGCAGGAACGTGGTGGTGATGGCGACGGCGGCCATTAGCAGCGGCAGCAGGGCCAGCAACGAGCCGAACACCAGCGCCAGGACGACGATCGCACCGCCGGCGCCCAGGGCGATCTCGACGATGATCGGCCGCTCCTCGCCCCCGCCCTCGGCCAGCAGCGGCGTCCCGGTGACGACCGGGGCCACCCCCGCGACGGTCACCCCGGACAGCGCGCCCTCGAGCTCGGGCAGTGCGGCGGCGTAGGGCGCCTGCCCGGGCACCGGCGGCGGCCAGACCAGGGCGACCGCCGTCCGGCCGTCGGCACCGACCAGGCCCTCGGCGCCGGGGTCCAGCGGGGTGACGACCCGCCAGCCCGGCCGGGCCAGCCGGCCGTAGGCGGCACCGAGCTCGCCGGCGGCGTCGGCGACCGACGTCCCCTCCGGCAGGGCGACGGTCACCGGCAGCGGGTCGACGGCACCGCCGGTGCCCAGTCGGTCCGCGATGTCGACGTTGGCCTCGTAGGCGGGCTGGCCCGGGGTGCTGAAGTCGAAGCCCAGCCGGCCGACCGTGGTGCCGGCCAGCGCGCCACCGGCCACGGCCAGCACCGCCCACACGGCCACGACGAGCCGGCGGTGCGCCAGCACCCAGTCGGTCAGCCGGACCACGGGCCACTCCTCCGTCAGGGGAGCATCAGGAGACTGATGCTCTGCTGGCAACCTACGGTGTGCCGGTGGTCGGTGCACAGGCGGACCCGGCGCCCGAGCCGCCGGAGTGGGTCCCGCGCGGCCCCGACCACCTGCCCGCCTACGTGCTGGCCCGCGCCGGGACGGCGGTGGACGACCTCTTCGCCCGGCACCTGGGCGCGGTGGGGCTGCGGCCGCACACCTTCGTCGTGCTGGTGCACCTGGTCCGCGCCGGCACCGAGCCGCTGACCTCCGCGGAGCTCGCCCGCCGCCTGCAGATGACACCGCAGAGCATGGGCGCACTGCTGCACGGGCTGGTCGAGGCCGGCTGGGTGGAGCGCGCCGGGGAGGTGCGCCGTGGTCAGCGGGTCGACGTCCGGGTCACCCCGGCCGGCCGGGAGGCCCTGGACTCGGCGACGCCGGCACTGGCCCACCTGAGCCGGCCGGAGACCCTCGGGCTCACCGCGGAGGAGGCCGGGACGCTGCACGGGCTGCTGCAGCGGGTGCTCACCGCCATCGCGGCCGACCCCGGTCCTGGCGCGTGAGCGGCCACCCGACCCGCCGGGTCACTACTGTGCGCCGGGTGACCTGCGAGCCGCCGCCGTGCTGAGCGACGACCACAGCGGCGTCACCCTGCCGCACCGCGAGGAGTCCCCGGCCCGCCAGGTGGGGCGCCGGGTCCTCATCGCCTCGCTGACCCTCATCGCGACCGTCCTCATCGTCTACCTGGACCGCGACGGCTACCGGGACAACAACGGCGGCGAGCTCAGCCTGCTCGACGCCACCTACTACGCGACGGTGAGCCTCTCCACCACCGGCTACGGCGACATCGTCCCGGTCTCGCCCAGCGCCCGGCTGATCAACATCGTGCTGATCACGCCGCTGCGCGTGCTGTTCCTGCTCATCCTCATCGGGACCACCCTGGAGGCGCTCACCGCGCGCTCCCGGGAGGAGTTCCGGGTCCGACGCTGGAGGTCTCGCGTGCGCCAGCACGTCGTCGTGTGCGGTTACGGCACCAAGGGGCGCAGCGCCATCCGTGCCCTGCTCAGCACCGGGACGGACGCCGACCACATCGTCGTCGTCGACCCCGACCCGCGGGCCGTCGACGAGGCGACCGCGGCCGGCCTGACCGCCGTCCTCGGCGACGCCGGACGGCGGGAGGTGCTGCGCCGGACGTCGATCGAGAAGGCCCGCGCGGTGGTCGTGGCCGCCGACCGGGACGACGCCTCGGTGCTGATCACCCTCACCGTGCGCCAGCTCAACCCCACCGTGCCGATCACCGCGACGGTGCGCGAGGAGGAGAACGCCAGCCTGCTGCGGCAGTCCGGCGCCGACACGGTCATCACCTCCTCCGCGACGTCGGGCCGGCTGCTGGGCCTGGCGACCGACTCCCCCGGCGTCGTCTCGGTGGTCGAGGACCTGCTCACCAGCGGCCGCGGCCTGGACCTGCAGGAGCGCGGGGTGACCTCCTCCGAGGTGGGCCTCGGCCCACGGCAGCTGCGCGACGTCGTGCTGTCGGTGGCCCGGGGCGGGCGCACGCTGCGCTTCGACGACCCGGTGATCGGCACCCTGCAGAGCGAGGACGTGCTCGTCGTGGTCAAGGCGCACGGGCGCGCCTGAGGCCCTCCCCGGACGGTCCCGCCCCACCGGGTCGCGCACCACTGGAGTTGCCGGGGAGTCCGTACGGCCGTTGACTCGCCGCGTGAGCGATCAGCACAGCGACACCACAGCCCGGTCCGAGGGCACTGCCCTCAAGCGCGCCATCAGCGGCAAGCTGCTGTACGTCTTCATCCTCGGGGACGTGCTCGGCGCGGGCATCTACGCCCTCGTCGGGGAGATCGCCGGTGAGGTCGGCGGGGCCATCTGGGTGCCGATGCTGGTCGCCCTGCTGCTGGCCCTGCTCACCGCCGCCAGCTACGCCGAGCTGGTCACCAAGTACCCCCGCGCCGGTGGTTCCGCGGTCTTCGCCGAGCGGGCCTTCAAGCGCCCGGTGGTCTCCTTCCTGGTCGGCTACTGCATGCTCGCCGCCGGGGTCGTGAGCGCCGCCGGGCTGGCGCTGGCCTTCGCCGGTGACTACCTCTCGGTCTTCCTCGACGTGCCCGCCGTCCCGGCCGCGATCGTGTTCCTGCTGGTCGTCGCGCTGGTCAACGCCCGCGGCATCAAGGAGTCGATGCGGGCAAACCTGGTGATGACCGTCATCGAGGTCTCCGGGCTGGTGCTGGTGATCGTGCTGGGCGCCATCGTGTTCGGCCGCGGCGACGGGGACGTCGGCCGGGTCGTGCAGTTCCCCGAGGGCGTCTCCGCGGGGTCGGCGGTGCTGGCCGCGGCGATCCTGGCCTACTACTCCTTCGTCGGGTTCGAGACCTCGGCCAACGTCGCCGAGGAGGTCCGCGACGTCAGCCGGGTCTACCCGCGGGCGCTGTTCGGCGCGCTGCTCACCGCCGGCGTGGTCTACGTGGCCATCGGCCTGGTCGCCTCGATCGTGCTGCCCACCGACGAGCTCGCCGGCTCCACCGGCCCGCTGCTGGAGGTCGTGCGGGCCACCGGGCTCGGCGTCCCGGACCAGCTGTTCAGCGCGATCGCGCTCATCGCCGTCGCCAACGGCGCCCTGCTGACGATGATCATGGCCAGCCGGATGGTGTTCGGGCTGGCCGAGCAGCGGCTGCTGCCCCCGGTGCTCGGTGCGGTGCTGCCCGGTCGGCGCACCCCGTGGGTGGCCATCGTCGTGACCACCGTCGTGGCGATGGCGCTGACCCTGATCGGCGACCTCGGGGCGCTGGCCAACATCGTCGTCCTGCTGCTCCTGCTGGTGTTCGTCTCCACCAACCTGTCCGTGCTGGTGCTGCGCCGCGACCGGGTGGAGCACCCCCACTTCACCGCCCCGGCGGTCGTGCCGGTGCTGGCGATCGGGTCGTGCCTGCTGCTGCTGTGGAAGCAGGAGGCCACGACCTGGCTGTGGTCGGCGGTGCTGCTGGCCGTCGGCGTGCTGCTCTACCTGCTGGCCCAGGCCCCGTGGTGGGGCGGCGACCGGACCCGGACGGGCGAGCACGTCACCGCGGGCTGAGACTGGTCTCGTGGAGGTCAACGACCCCCACGTGAACACCTCGTAACAGCACCGGGCTGCACGTCGGTCCCCGCCCCGCCCCGGGTGAGGATGCTGACCACCGGCGAGAGGAAGCGGACCAGCAGATGACGGTCTCCCAGCCCAGCGCGGTCGAGATCGGGCTGATGTCCGGCCGCGCCGGGTACGTGCTCAAGGCCAACGACCGCGGGGCGTTCACCGTGGCCTCGCCGACCCTCTACCCGCACATGTGGAGCTGGGACGCCGGGTTCGTGGCCCTGGGCATCGCCACGGTCTCGGTGCCGCGCGCGCTGGGCGAGCTGCGCAGCCTGCTGTCGGGGCAGTGGGCGACCGGGATGATCCCGCACATCCTGTTCCACTCCCCCAGCGACTACTTCCCCGGTCCGGAGCGCTGGCGCACCCAGGTGGCCGCGGCCCGCCCGGCCGGGGTGCTCACCTCGGGCATCTGCCAGCCGCCGATCCACGTGATCGCGCTGTCCCGGATCCTGCACGACGCCCGGCGCAAGGGCGGGGCGGACCTGGAGCTGGCCGAGGAGTTCGTGCGGGAGACCTTCGACTCCTGGCTGGCCTGGCACTCCTACCTCGCCACCGCGCGCGACCC